>VYCT01000082.1 GCA_009843785.1 Candidatus Poribacteria bacterium
CGAAAATAAGTTTACACTTTTCGCTCGTAGGGGTTGGGTAACCCAACCCCTACGGTTTCTCCAGTGTGAAAATAATTATGGGTTCTACCATAAGAAAATGAAAAATGAGGAAAATCGGTTTCCTGTAGGTTGGGTTGAGCGGTAAGGAGATTTCTTGTGAAATTCTTGCTATATTTCTGTTGTTTGTTAATTGTTTTTACAGGTTGCGGTTCTAAAGGTTATGAAAATATACCGCATGATCCCATACATCTTCAGGCGAAAGTAGATGCTGAATCGGATGCCAAAAGCGATGTCAATTTACCGGCTTATTTTGGAGCAGGCATGAGTGCACCTCTCGCTGCGGGGATGTGTGCTTTGATGACTGGATGTATCGCTGACTTGCACTTTGGACATAGGCAGCCCGAACCTTCATACATAATTGCTGGAATGAGTGCTGCAACGGTCTTCAGTCTGCTGACTCGATATTATATGCGTCTCCATCCACCGAATCCGCCCCCTGAAAGATTGATCGGAAAATCGCCTGAATACGTTAATTTTTACGCCGATGCCTATCGGGCGAAAATGCGATCGTATCAGATTAAATCAGGTGCCGCAGGATCCGCTTTCGGTTGCCTGACCCTAACCGGTGGGACGATTATTATTATTGTCGGTGTGGTTGGTATAGATGAGTAAAAGGCAAATGAACTGTTGTCCCCGGGGCTTGCGCTCCGAGGTTACGACCTGACCAAGCTGGACAATGACACACCGACCCAAATGAAGACCGTCAAGAGTGGAAAATTCCATGACTTTATTGAAGAAAAAGCAGAAAATGTGTGTGTTAGCTCTTTCTTGTTTGGCTATCACCATCCTATCTTCATGTGGCGATTTACAAGACGAAACACCTGATCCCGAAATACTTGACCTCTTTGAGGTGTTTTTTCGCTATAAATTTGAAAATAATGCCTCCGCACAACAACAAGATGCCGAGGCGTATTTCTTGGAAATTGACGGAGAAGACCCTTCGCCAGAATTTCTTGCGCGATTTAAGGGACACTCGCCACCGGTAAAGAAGGGTTCGGAATTTGTAATGGGGGGCAGTATTGTGATTGAGGGAGAGGCTCCAACGGAGGGAAATGGTCTTCTATTCCGAATTGATAGTTATCAATGGATTGGTTTGTTTGGAAATTGTGTTAAAATTTCTGGCGGATACTCCGAAGGCAATCTTAGCGCATCTTGGGCTTCATACATTTGGATCAGAAGAAAAGGGAAGTGGGAGTTGGAATTTATTGGTGATAGAGCAATCGCATAGAATAGTCTGTGACAACTACTTGCTCACGTTAAGTACTAATATCTTCTTCGGTTTGCCCTGTCTTCCGAGCTGCACCCTTAAATACAGCGTAAAGATACCAGAAAGCAGGCACCAATAGTATCCCCCCCACGATCAGCACAATCAGTACCGGACGCAGTACAGTATCTGGTGCAGCCGTATTTGAAAAGGTTAAGTTTGGGGTGACAAGATATGGATACTGTGCTAACCCCCAACCGAAAACGATTAGCGTCACCTGTATCGGGACGAGGACACGCGCAAGGCGAAATTGACGGTTCCAAATCGTCCAGATGCCCCACAATGCCACTCCACCTGTTAAGATATGAAACGGGATTGACCAAGGTGCATTACCGAGTCCACGTCGAATTGTTGGTGCGCCTCCAGCCGATAAGATAAAACTCAGTCCTGCCATTGCGCCGACACTTACTGCGGCAATGAGCGCGCGTCGTCTGAAATCCTCTTGCAACGCGGTGTCATCCGTCTCCAGCGTGAGATATACTGCAGCAAGCAACGCGCAAAGCGTCAAAGTGAAAAAACCTATCGCAAATGGAAACGGCGCGAGCCATGCCGAGATGAAGTCGGTGTCTACCTGTCCGCTTTCTATATCAACATGAATCGTTCCGGCGGCAACAGCCCCTAAGGTAATCCCTAACATCACAGGCGTGATGACACTCCCAATAGCGAATACCCGGCTCCAACGGCGGTGTGTTGTATCCGATTGGACATCGTAGGTACGAAATACAAACGCCGAGCCACGCAGCACAATCCCGATCAGCATCAACGTCAGTGGAATGTGTAACGCTGTGCTAATCGCCGCGAATGCGACAGGGAATGCCACGAAAAGCAGCACGACAATCACAATCAACCAGACATGGTTCGCTTCCCAGATAGGTGCGATGGCTTGTGTAATAAGGGTGCGTTGTGATTTTGCCCGCGGACCGGTCGCGAACAGGTCCCAGACACCACCGCCGAAATCTGCGCCACCTGTCAACATATAGATAATTAGTGAGATAAGCATCACACCAGCAACGCAAAGCTCAAGTGTTAACATCCGATCCTCCCCCTAATTTGTATCATACAAGCGTGGACTCTGGAAGATATGTCGGCGCATGAGGACAAAAACAATAATTGAGAGGAAAATGTAAAGCACTGTAAAACTGATAAAGGGAACAACGAGGTTCGGCATTGGGGTCACCGCATCTGCTGTGCGCATGATATTGTAGATAACCCACGGTTGCCGTCCGACCTCTGTGACCGTCCAACCGGCTTCAATCGCAATAAATCCAAGTGGCGTGCAAAACGTAACGAACCGAAGATACCAGCGTTGGGTTGGTAGACCTTTGTGTTTCCACGCAAGCCAGCCTCCAATGATACCGACGGTAATCAAGACTATCCCACACGCGACCATAATCTGAAATGCGAAATGTACGATTGTCACCGGTGGACGATCTTCGCGCGGCACTTCCTTGAGCCCCATGATTTCTGCGTTGAAGTCAAAATGTGCGAGGAAACTGAGTGCCTTCGGAATCTCAAGTGCGTATCGTGTTTCTTCGGCATCTTCATCGGGAATACCGCCGATGCGCAAGGGCGCGCCGCGCTCCGTCTCCCATTGTGCTTCCATCGCTGCGAGTTTAATAGGTTGGTATTTTGCAACGCGCTTGGCACTGATGTCGCCGGAGATCGGTTGGAGGAGCGCGAATACAGCCCCAACGCTTAAAGCAATTGCAAACGCTCGACGATGGAATAGGTTATCGGGGTCGTGTCTGAGGAAATAGGCGTGGATGCCGGCGACTGCAAAGCCGACTGCGAGAAAGGCAGCGATCGTCATGTGGAGTGCTTGGCTGAATGAGGAAGGGTTAAGCATCGCTGCAATCGGATCAACGTTTGTCACCTCGCCATTGACAATAGAGAAACCGGTAGGTGTGTTCATCCATGCGTTGGCAGTAACAACGAAGATACCGGAAAATGTGCCGCCGAGCAGCACCATCATCCCCGCAAACCAATGCGCTAATTTTGGGATACGGTCCCAACCGTAGAGGTAAAGCCCTAAGAAGATTGCCTCTAAGAAGAATGCGAACCCTTCCAACGAAAACGGCATGCCGATGATCGGACCGGCGTAAGCCATGAAATTGGGCCACAACAGACCGAGTTCAAAAGACAAAACAGTCCCTGAGACCGCGCCGACAGCGAACATGATAGCCGTGCCTTTCGCCCACTGTTTCGCCAAAGTCAGGTAGACTTCCTCGCGTGTTTTGAGCCAGAGCCCTTCGGCAATCACCATCAGCATCGGCATCGCTATGCCGACTGCCGCGAAAATGATGTGAAATGCGAGTGACATCGCCATTTGTGCACGTGCTGCCAATAAATCTGTCATGAGAGTGTTCTCCTTCATGCACGAGCTGCACACCGGCGAGTGGTCCCAAGCACCCACCCTATTTATTAACTACAGAGACGCATCACGCAACCCACGGTTCGAGTCCGAGAAGTTTCTTGCCTAAAGGTGTCAATTCGGCAGTCTTACCGTGGTGATGCTCCTTCTCTTGCGCCTCTTTTCCAAGACCCGTTAACCGTTCACGCCATCCTTTAACACGCCCTTCGCTTGTATCCTTGCCCTCATTTGGTGCCGGTGACATTGTGATGTACTGCGCCATCCGTGGACGTTCCGCGGAGTTTGGGCTGCTGCCGTGCGGCAACGCGCTATGCCAGATAACGAGATCGCCAGCTTTGCCTGCAACTGGCACCGCTTCTGCTTGGTATTCTCGCACCACTTCCCGTGGGTTCGCATCCTCAGGCAGGTCGTTCAACCACGCTTCCAACTTCCGATGGAAACCCGGAATACAGGTAAACGCGCCTTGATTGCCCGGCGTATCCGCCAGATATAGCACACCTTGCACTTTTAAACGCACCGGCATACTGTCTAACGACATATCCCAATGTAGGTAAGGACCGGTGAATTTCCAATCCGGACGTTCAGGTGGATTCATACTCGCGCGATCGAAACTGACCCAGAGTTTATCGTTTCCCCAAATCTCTGTGAACGCCTGATGAACGCGAGGGTATTGGCGGTTATTCCATAACGCCTGATGCTGATAAATTTCCACCATGATGCTCCGGCGCGGTGGATCTGGATACCAACTGTCTGGATCATCGCCATCCATTTCAAGAAAATCCCAGACGGCTTGTTCCGCGGCGCGGCAATTTTCAAGAGGCACCGCTTCTGGCACGACAACATAACCGTTTTCTTCCCAAAATTCTAAGGCTTCTGCATCAAAAACTGGCATGAGTTTCTCCTTATCAATTGGATCAATTCCAAGTTGTTCTATGAATAGAACAATACGCTGATTGCCTGAAAACCAATGTAGTGTTAAGAATACCACAAAACGTTAAGAAAATTCAAATTTTTAGAGTGTAGGTGTCAATTTAGGGATTTTTTTAAAGGTCAGGACTTACGCAATTTTGCTCATCGCAGACTCTGTGAGAGGAGACACCTGTAAAAAACGCAACTGGTCTCAGTGCACAGGCTAACAGCCTATGCTACAAAAGAGTGCACTGCGTAAGTCCTAAAGGTGTTTGATCGCAATCAAAACTCTGAAAAATTTTCTTGCAATTGACTTTACCGCGTGCTAAAGTACGGATACTTGACTCATAAAATTTAACGAACACTGAGATGGAGAGGATAGTTCCCAATGCTTAAAGCAGGATTTATCGGTGCAGGGGGTCGCAGCCAAGGGGCACATTACCCAAGCGTTAACCGCCTCGAAGATGATGTTGAGATGCTCGGTGCGTGTGAATTAGACGAGGCAAAACTCGCACAAGTCGCACAGAAATACGAGTTCCCCCATACCTTCACAGACCACCGGAAGATGTTAGATACCTTAGATTTAGATGTCGTCTATTGTGTCATGAACGAGAAGTGGATTTTGCAGCCTGCCTTGGATTGTCTCAACGCTGGCAAGCATATGTTCATAGAAAAACCGCCCGGTGCCAACAGTGACGAAACACAACAATTACTCGATGCAGCGGTTGCGAACGATGTCTACTGCATGGTAGGGTTTCAGCGGAGATACGCCGCTGTCACACGCGAAGCTATGCGGCGCGTTGGAGAAAAAGGACCCGTTACATTAGCCGTCACCACATTTAACAAACAGATGTTGGGCGGGAATCGGGAATTTACGACGACACTCTGGAACGATGTTTGCCACGTCGTCGATCTACTCCGCTATATGGCAGGCGGTGAACCCGTGGAAGTCACCGCGCATCGCGACACGTTTGGTGCCGAACAACGCAATTTTTACACTGCCTTTGTCCGTTTTGATAACAACGTTACAGGTGTACTTTTTGGGAGTCGCGCATCGGGTGGACGTGTCTTACGTTCCGAATTGCACGGTGTCGGCATCGGTTGTTATATGAAGATTCCCGAAGAGATCGAAATCCATGAAGATAACCAAAGAAGTGTAATGGGCGGTTGGGAAGTTGATGGAGTTGATCAGCGCGACTCACCGAGTTATGAAGGGGTGCTAACCATGCATCAACACTTCGTTGATAGTGTCCGCAATCGGACAGTCCCGCTCACAGACCTCCGTGATGTTATCCACTCCATTCATCTCGTGGATATGATAGAAGGGCCCTTACCCGATTAATTTGTGCGTGTACTTGGATAAAACACGACGCATTGGAGATCGAATCTATGCTTGATGAACGCCATCTACAACATCAGATGACTGACGAACAACGCAATAGCTTAAATGAGGACGGGCATTTCACCGTTGAAAACGCGCTGCCGTTAGACCTTGTTGAACGCCTTGAAGCCCGGGTGGATAATATCTATCAGAACCATCTTGATGCTGGTTATGATCCGCATACCAAAAATCAGATGACTGCGCACAGCAACTTTTTCTACCCGAACTTCCTCGGCAGAGATCAGATTTTCGTAAATATTTTGGACTGGTATAAAACGTTCCCGAAGGTGTGGGGCATTTTGGGCTGGAATATCTACTCTTACCACAGCCACTTCATTATCACACCGCCACGTCCGGAGGCGGTTCGCGGCAAACCCGCCCCACTCGGTTGGCATCAAGACAGTGGACGCGTTAACATTGAAATCGAAAGCTCACCACGACCACGTCTCTCCATCAAAGTCGTTTACTGGCTATCCGACTGCTCTGAAACGGGACGCGGGAACTTTTATGTGATTCCGGGGAGTCATCTGTGGGATAAACTTGAACGTCCAGCAGATGGATCATTACCGGAAGGTGCGACCCCGGTCTGTTGCAAACCGGGGGATGCGGTTTTCTTTGACCGTCGCCTATGGCACGCCCGCAGCGAAAATGATTCCGACATTACGCGTAAAGGTCTCTTTTACGGATACGGTTATCGTTGGTTACGGAGCAAGGATAACATGACAATTCCACACGAGATGTTTGAACGGAATGATCCGATTCGGCAGCAGCTGCTCGGGGGTGGGACTAATGCGAATGGGCATTTCTCGCCCAAGGATGCAGACGTTCCGCTGAAGGTATGGCTTGAGGAAAAAGGCATCCTCTCAAACTAATAGGAACCCTATCACAGTGTGAGACTGTCCAAGCACAAAGCGGTGTCCTACTGAACATAAATTCACTTGACACCAACAACAAAATAGCGTATAATTTCATTAACTAACGTATTCATGGAGGCATAACGCGATGTTTCAAACGCGGCTTAATTTAAGCGTGTTGGCTGTTATCCTCACGACAGTCATTTTGATTGCAGCAGCTTCAGGGGAGAAGGCAGTGACAACTCCAAACACATTAAAAGTAGGAATGATCGCGCCCGACTTTACATTGAAAGATGAAGAAGGCGTTGAGCGGAGTCTCAGTGACTATATCGGGCAGAAGAGTGTCGTCCTCGCATTTTATCCAAAAGATTTCACCGGTGGCTGAACAGCTGAACTTTGCTCGCTCCGGGATAATTTGAGCGAGATAGAAGCCACCGGAAGTGTCCTTTTCGGTGTTAGTGTTGACGATGTCGATTCACATAAACGGTTCAGAGCAGAACAAAAATTTGGATTTTCGTTGTTAGCGGACACCGAATTTGAGGTAAGCAAACAGTACAGTGGGATCATTGAGCGTTTTAATGCTTCAAAACGGATGACCTTCATTATTGATAAAGCAGGATACATCCGCGCGATCGACACAGAAGTCAATGTCAAAACGCACGGTGAAGATGTTGTCGCCCTGCTTCAGGAAGTGTTACCGAAGGTAGAGGTTGGGCAACCTGCTCCAGATTTCATCGCAACGGATAGTACAGGCGAAAGTTATCAGCTCAGCGAGTTAATCGAGAAAAAGAACGTCGTCCTATCGTTTTACCCGCGCGACTTCGGGCGTGGCTGAACGGCGCAAGTTTGCTCGCTCCGTGATGAGTCGAGTCGTTTGGCAAAATACGATGCCCAGATTTTCGGGATCACCCACAATGACGCAGATTCGCGTCAGAAATTTTCTGAAGAAAACCAGTTGAACTTCCCGCTTTTGGTAGATACTGGACGCAATCTCGCGCTTTTGTACGGTGCAACAGATGCCTCCGATGGCGCAATCCAACGGTCCGCTATCATCATTGATAAAACAGGGAAGATTGTAGAAATTGATAAAGCGGTCAACGCCAGTACACACGGAACAGACTTAGTTAACTTCTTCCAAACTTTGGAAACATCAAATTAATAGATGGTGCGTAGCAATTTATCAACAATTCCGGCAGGCATTGCGTGGGGAACCTCTGTTCTGTTCAGCCCATTTTTGGTGCCAATCGTCACGGCTGTCGGTGTTGTCCAAAAGCATTCGGACCCGCAAAACGCCCTGCGTTGGTTAGCGATTGTTGTGCTATTTGTTACTGTATTGCCAGCACTCTCAATAGCACTGATGGTGCGGTTTGCGAAAGTGAGCGATTTACATCTGCAGAACAGAGAGGAACGGCTCTTACCTTTATGCTGCACGCTTGTGAGTATGATTATCGGTACGGTTCTACTCCATCGGCTCGGTGCGGCACGTGAAATTGTTTGGGCAGGTATCGCTTACATCACGAATAGTATCATTTTCTCGGCGATTACCCCGATCTGGAAAATCAGTTTTCACAGTAGCGTTGCCACCGGATGTGTCACTGTGCTTGTCATGCTCGTTAACCCGCAATTCGGCTGGCTCTTTCTGTTGGTTCCGTTGATTTCATGGGCGCGGGTTTACCGAAAACGTCATACGCTTCTCCAAACGGTTGTCGGGGCGGTCCTCGCGGTTGGTAACACGGTCATCGTTCTTCATATCGTGCAACTTGGCAGCCCAGTTTAAACAGCAGAGGTTTCCACGCCGAAGATTTTGAGGATACCGTTTCCAAAACAGGGAGTTTACATGCGAATCAAACACTTATTTTTTATCCTCACAGTTATCTGCACGCTTTTAGTGCCGGGTTTCGTCCGCGCGCAGCAAGAGGAACCGCAAGTCGTGAACGTCCCCGATCCGAATTTGGCAGCAAAGATACGCGTCACACTTGGCGTAGGGACAATCACGACACACAACTTGCTGAAGCTGACGGTTCTACATGCCTCAGGTATCAAGATAGAAGACCTGACCGGGCTTGAATACGCACAAAATCTCGAAAGTTTGTTTCTTTCTAATAACAACATCTCGGACCTATCGCCTCTCGCTGAACTTACAAAACTGGGGCACTGGGTGGGGCTTGACGGTAACAATATATCGGATCTCTCACCTCTCACAGGACTTACAAAACTGACACAGTTGAGTCTTCTGGATAACAATATTTTGGACATATCGCCACTTGCTGAACTTACAAAACTGGAGGCTTTGAGACTCGGTAACAATCTATCGGACATATCGAACAATCTGTCGGACATATCACCTCTTGCCGAACTAAAAAACTTGAAACAGTTGTATCTTGAGAATAGCAACATCTCGGACATATCACCTCTCACAGGACTTACACAACTGCGAGAGGTGCGGCTTAGGAATAACAACATCTCGGACCTATCACCACTTGCTGGACTTACAAAACTGCGAGAGTTGCTTCTTGACGATAACAACATCTCAGATGTATCACCCCTTGCTGAACTAAAAAACTTGACAGTGTTGTGGCTCGATAATAACAACATCTCGGACCTATCACCTCTCGCTGAACTAAAAAACTTGACATACTTGTGGAAGATAGTATCTTATGCCAAAAACCTTTCAGATCTTTTACCCTTCGCTGATCGTCTGACATCTTTGAATTTTAGCAATAGAAACATATCAGATATATCACTCCTTGCTGAATTTAGAAAACTGGAGAGATTGCTTCTTGATAACAACAACATATCGGATCTATCACCTCTCGCTGAACTCACACAACCGGAGGAATTGTCGCTTTCTAATAACAACATATCGGACATCTCGGACCTATCACCCCTCGCTGAACTCACACAACTGGAGGAATTGTCGCTTCACAATAACGACATCTCGGATGTCTCCGCTCTGGCTGAACTCAAAAGACTGGAAAGCCTGCGTCTTACCGATAACAACATATCAGATGTCTCGCCCTTGGTCGGGTTAATAAATCTGAAACATTCCTCCAGCGACCTTTACAGCGGATTGTGGCTTGAGGCAAATCCACTGAGTTACGCCTCCATCAACACACACATTCCCGCCATGCAAGCGAAGGGTATTGCCGTGTATTTTTGGGAGCGCGTCCCGGAGACACTTGTGAAAATATCGGGGGATACCCAACAAGGCGGTGTTCATTCGGCGTTGCCGCTCCCGTTTGTCGTGCAAGTGCGGGATCAGCGGAATTGGCGGTTCGCAGGGGTGCCGGTAACGTTTACCATCACTGCGGGGGAGGGCGAGCTCAGCGCGACAACCGTTGAAACAGACAGCAGTGGAAGGGCATCGGTACATTTGCGGATGGGAGCCGCCCTCGGCGCGACAACAGTCCGTGTAACTGCCCCGAATATCTCCGAACCGATTGAATTCACGGCGACGGCGATCCCGCATACTGAACCGATGATTGTCAACGATACGAACCTCCGGGCGAGGATCATGGAAACCCTCGGCAAACCCGCCGGTGAAGTGCTGACGCTCGCGGATATGCTGCAGCTGCGGAGGTTGACCGCGGAGAATATGGGCATCTATGACCTCACAGGACTCGGATATGCCGCGAACCTGAAAAGCCTGTCGCTACAAGGCAACCGCATATCCAACGTAGCACCCCTCTCGGGCTTGACGCAACTGACATCGTTGGACCTCAGGGACAATTGGATAGCGGATATGACACCCCTGTCGAGCTTCGTCCGTTTAAGAGAGGGCGATGGTTTGTTCATCCAAGGTAACCCTCTCAGTGACACGTCTCTTCAGACGCATATTCCGCTGCTGCAGGCATCCGGTGTGAACGTCCATTTTGATGGTGATTCTACTCCATCACGCCCCGTCGTTCGGCTCATCTATTTCCTTCCGCGCGACCGCCGCCCTCGCCCGGACATAGACGTACAGATGGATCGGTTGATAAAAGACATCCAAACATTCTACGCCGATGAGATGGAACGCCACGGGTTCGGCAGAAAGACCTTCCAGTTTGAGACTGACACGGATGGAAACGCTGTTGTGTATCATATCACGGGGAGATACGACGATACACACTATCAACGTTATTCAGTATGGGGCGAAATCGGTGAACAGTTTGACACCTCACGGGATATCTATCTCGCCACGCTGGATGTAAGTACGGAAGTCATTGGATCCGCATGCGGTGTGGTGCCCTACGGGACGAGTCGTGGATTTGCTAATAAGGCACTTATCCCCGCAGATGGGATGTGTTTCAATGTTACTGCTGCGGCACACGAATTGGGACACACTTTTCACCTACCACACGACTTCCGCAATGACTCCGACCTTATGTCGCACGGACGTTACAAGAACAAGTTGTCAAAATGTGCTGCGGAGTGGTTGGAGGTCAATCCATATTTCGACAGCAATAAACGAGTTGACGACAGTCTATTCAGGGAGCGGAGTGAAATTGAGATGCTGCCTCCGAGTCTGGAATCGCAGCCCTATGGGGTCCGCCTCCGCTTTAAATTAAATGATCCCGATGGACTCCACCAAGCGATGCTGGTAAAAAAGAGCGTGAACTTGATTGCGTGTCAACTCTTAAATGGCACATCAAGCCAAATGGTTGATTTTGTCACCACAGATCTAAGCCTGAAAGACAGAAGCGTAGGCCTATGGGTTATTGACAAACGTGGCAATGTCACTTTATTACAATCATTTTCTGTGGATATCACTGCCCTACTGCCGCCCGAGGAACCGGTCTCCATACCCGACCCCAATTTGGCAGCGGCGATCAGAGAAGAGATTGGCGATAATATTACGACACATACGCTGCTGAATCTAACAAGTCTTTATGTCCGGAATAATGAGATAGCCGACCTCACCGGGCTTGAACACGCACACTATCTCCGTGAACTGAATCTTAGCGGTAACGCCAATACGGTATCCGATTTTTCACCGCTGGCAGGACTCACAAACTTGAAATATCTGGATCTCTCTCACAGTCCCTACGCCGATATATCGTCCTTGATAGGGTTGACAGGCCTGGAGGATCTCAACCTTCGAGGCAGCAATCTTTCTGATATATCACCCTTGGCGAACTTGCCAAATCTCAACCGACTGACGCTTTCAAGCAATAATCTCTCTGATATATCGCCTCTGGCAAGCCTGACCGGCCTCGCTGTTTTGGATCTTTCTTCTAACGACCTCACCGATATATCGCCGCTCGCGAACTTGACCGGCCTCGGATATCTGGTTCTTTCTTATAACAACATATCAGATGTATCGCCATTGGTGAACTTGACGAATCTCACCCGTCTCTATCTTGCTTCTAACAACATATCAGATATATCGCCGTTGGCGAACTTGACGCACCTAAGTGGAGCATTGTCTCTTGTTAGCAACAACATCTCTGATGTGTCGCCGTTGGTAGCGTTAGAAAATCCATCAAGTCACCCACTCTGGATTCAAGGAGAAAACGGAGTTACCCTAAGCTTACGTCTTAGTGGCAATCCGTTGAGCGATGCCTCTATCAACATACACATCCCGGCTATAGAGGCGAAAGGGATTCGTGTAGGTTACGGTTACAGTTCATCGTCCGATACGCCCGCATCCACGGAAAAAATCACGGGACCCTGGCTCTGGATGATCACATCCACCGAGCGCGACCGAGGCGGCGTGCAGTCCATAGATATGGATTCACTGTCCGCTAACAACGCGGGGACAATCACGGAAGCAGAGATCGCCACAAACGGCGCAAACGCGGGCGATAGAATCGGAAATTTCGTCTGGACCCCCGGAGAGATTAATACTGTCATCAGCAATAATATTAGTGAATGTCTCCTCAGGATCGGGATGATAGAAGGCAATGTTGAAGACTGGACGGCTTACGCCCTGCTTTCATGGATGTCTGATGCCGATCGAACAGGCGTGCCGATGCACATCGGTGGCGGTGATGCTGTCAAAGCTTGGCTCAACGGGGAAGTGGTTCACAGAACTTACACACCGGATTATCGGAGGGCCTTTGAAGTGGATATAAAGCGCGGAGAGAATCTGCTGCTTGTGAAGGTCAGTCAACGGGATGGTGGTTGGAGTATGTTCGTCGGTATTGATGGTTTTGAAAACATGCGGGTGCCCGACATCGCTGCGGATGTCAACAAGGACGGCGTTGTAAACGTCCAGGATTTGGTGTTGGTCTCTTCACAGTTAGGGCAAGCCGGGCAAACGGAGGCGGATGTCAACGGCGACGGTGCGGTGAATATTCAGGATCTGGTTTTGGTCGCGGGGGCGTTGGGGGACGCTGCTGCCGCGCCTTCGGCATTCCGCGCGACTGCTACGGCGTTAGCGTCGCGCGTTACAGTTGAGCAGTGGCTGGCAGATGCATACCGGCTGCCGCGCCTTGATGCGCGTTTGGAGCGTGGGGTTGCGTGGCTGGAACGACTCTTGGCGGCGTTAGTGCCAGCGGAAACGGCACTGCTGACGAATTATCCGAACCCGTTCAACCCGGAGACGTGGATACCCTACGAATTGGCTGAACCTGCGGAGGTGACGCTGCGTATCTATGCTGTGGATGGCACTTTGGTGCGGCGTTTGGTCTTGGGACATAGAGCAGCAGGCATTTATCGTAGCAAGAGTCGTGCGGCGTATTGGGATGGCAGGAACGCGCAAGGCGAGAAAGTCGCCAGCGGTCTCTATTTCTATACATTCTCAGCAGGCGATTTTGAAGCCACGCGGAAGATGCTGATAAGGAAGTAAATTATCGTTTATCTCTGAGAGGAGGGAGGTTGTCCCAATCGCACTCTAAGCAGAAATCGGCTTCTCTACCGAGTCGGCGTACGCTGCCGCCACACTCAGGGCACTTATTAATGCGAGGTGAGTTTGTATCTTCGGTACTCGGTGGAAACATGAGCAACTGTTCTATAGGTAAAGGTTGCTCTCTTTGGCCAACAAGTTGGAGTTGCAGACTCTCAATTATATCGCGGGTATCAAGTTTAAATGGCGGTGGTGAATTCTCGGTGAGGTTAATAAAATCGCTACGGTAGACCCGAATGGTGTTTTCTTCTCGTACCTGCCGTATAAAAAGTGTATATTTATCAGGTGCTACCAAATAAGCGGCAGTATCCAAGATGTGTCTGCGGGGTTTGATTGTTATTTCGTATCCGCCATAGTGGAAAATAGAGGTGTTTGCGTCAGGCTGCATCTGGCAAATCTCAAAGAGTTCATGGGAACGCGAGGTGGAAAGGATCAATGCATATTGCTGGCAAGGATGGTGCGCGAGGCGTTCAAATGGCAGAAAATTTTCAGGTTCAGCACTATTTCGGAGAAACGTGATAAAGGTCGCGTAAGCGTTTTCGGTGGCTTCGTGCAAGATCACTTGGCTTAATCTTCGCGACTCTGGCGTACGCGGCACATCAGCCCGGTTAATCTCCCGGGCGTAAAGTTCAACTTGTACATTAACGTCAATAGACTGACTTTCAGCACTGATACGCTGCAGGCGTTCTATAGGCTGATCCGCGATTTTCAAGACAAAAGGTAACATAGCAACCCGTTTAGACTCCTTAAATGAAAGGTGTAACAAGTGTAGCATAGATGCGGATCTTTGTCCAGTCCAATTGAGGAATAGTTGTCAGTTGTCAGTACGATTTTTTTTCAAAAAATCTTTCAGTTTTCAGAGGAATAGTAACCAGAAATACCATACGCACATTTAGCGTTATACGCATTCAGAAAGGAACAGGTTATGTCAGGGCACTCCAAATGGTCAACAATCAAACATAAAAAAGCGGCGAACGACTCCAGACGTGGCAAACTTTTCTCAAAGTTAGTCAAAGAAATTACAGCGGCTGCGCGCATCGGTGGTGGCGATATAGACACCAATCCACGCCTTAGAACCGCGATTGCGGCCGCAAAATCGAGCAATGTCCCCAACGATAACATTGCCAAAGCGATTCTTCGGGGTACCGGTGAACTTGAGGGTGAAACCTACGAGGAAATTCTCTATGAAGGTTACGGCCCCGGTGGTGTCGCCGTGATGATAGAAGTCTTGACCGACAACCGCAATCGGGCCGTCGCAGCGATCCGACATGCCTTTAGCAAACACGAAGGCAGAATTGGGGAACGCGGCTGTGTCGCATGGGGATTCAATAAATGTGGATTGATCGTCGTCACACCTGATAGCATTGACGAAGAAGAATTGTTTATGACCGCGGTTGAAGCCGGTGCTGAAGATGTAACCGCTTCTGAAACAGGCATGGAAATCGTTACACCGTTTGAGATGTTCGATAGCGTCCTAACAACAATCCAGAAAACATCTGCTGAAGTTCAACTCGCTGAAATTAGCATGATTCCGCAAAATACGGTGAAACTCGAAGGGAAAGAAGCGGAACGGATGTTACGCCTCATGGATGCCCTTGATGAACTCGATGATGTTCAAAAGGTTTATGCTAATTTCGATATCCCCGACAACCTTTTGGAAGCTGCAGCGTAACTAAGGGACATCAAATGCAAAATCCACCTCCGCCAACCGCAAGGAACAGTAAAAAAACAATTCTTGGCATTGACCCTGGTATTGCGAATACTGGATACGGCGTGGTTGAATCTCACGCGAACCGCCACATTGCGCGGGACTTCGGCAATATTAGAACGAGCCCGAAAACAGCATCGGAAGTACGACTGAAACAAATTTACGATGCCGTAACCCGTTTGATTGCGGAACACGCTATTGAGAGTGTCGTTCTTGAGGATATTTTCTTTAGTAAAAACGTCAGCAGTGCCTTCGCCGTTGGCGAAGTCAAGGGCATTGTGAAACTTGCGGCGGCAAATGCGGATTGTCCGGTTACGCTATACACGCCTACGCAAGTTAAACAGGCAATTGTGGGTTACGGAAAAGCCACGAAACAGCAGATGCAAAAGATGGTGCAGGTACTGCTGAAACTTAAGGAACCGCCTCGCCCTGATCACGCGGCAGATGCGCTCGCACTCACACTTTGCCATGCGCGTTCTTATAAAGTGCTTGAACTCCGTAAAAAATTGACGCAGTAGCATTCGCGTCTCTCTGTCCAAAGGAATAGTCAGATGATCGCTTATATCAAAGGCATTATCGTCCATAAAGAGACAAAACAGGTTATCGTAGATGTCAACGGTATCGGGTATATCCTTGACGTACCACCGAGAGTTGTAACGGGTTTACCCGCTATAGGTGATACCGTTACCCTCTATACATCTTACCACCAAAGCCGTGAAAACAAGATTACACTCTACGGGTTTCCTTCAAGGGACGCAGTGAAAGTTTTTGAATTGGCACTGACGGTCAGCGGTGTAGGACCGGCACTCTCGCAAAACATCGTTGCGCGGTTATCGCCTTTACAATTCCAACGCGCTATCAACCGGGGCGAAGTTACCACCCTGATGCGGGTGCCACGGTTAAGCAAAGACCTTGCCCAAGTTATCATTACCAAACTGAAAAAAAATATCGCTAAAATGAAATTTGAAGGCGACACCGATCCTTCAAAATCCATGGCTCCAAACGCAGAGGTGATCGAAATGCTTGTCAATCTTGGTGCATCAGAACTTGAAGCAGAACAAGCCGTCGAAAAAGCACAAAAAGTCCTCGGCGACTCTGTCCAACGGGAGAACTTAATCAAACAGGCACTGCGTTATATCCGAAATTAGTCTTTATTTTCAGAGGCGTCAGTTATAGGTTCGGTTTTTCTGCGAAAAACCTTTCAGTTGTCAGGTAAGAGGTTTCGTTTAACGAACCCCTCTTGTAACTGATAACTGGCAACTGACAACTGATAACCATTCAAGGACGAAACGAAATGGATAACGATAAAATATTAGATTTATCTGAAGATGATGATTTCGGATATAGTCTTCGTCCGAAAACGTTGAACGAATTTATCGGACAGGAGAAAGCTAAAGAGCAGCTTCGCATCCACATTGAAGCCGCCAAACAGCGCAGCGAAGCCTTGGAACATGTTCTGCTTGTGAGTCCACCGGGCTTGGGGAAAACTACACTTGCGAGAATCATCGCGAATGAGATTCAGAGTAATTTTAAACAGGCGATCGGTCCTGTTATGGAAAAGTTAGACTTAGCCTCAACCCTGACGAATCTCGAAAAGGGGGATATCCTCTTTATTGATGAAATTCATCGGGTGAAAGGGTACGTGCAAGAATCGCTCTATCCAGCGATGGAAGACTATCAACTCGATTTAACGATCGGTCAAGGTCCAGGGTCGGATGTTATGCAAGTACCACTGGATCCATTCACGCTCGTTGGGGCGACAACGCGCGAAGGTTTGTTAGCGGGTCCTTTCCGAGATCGGTTTGGTATTCGCATTCACCTTGATTATTATGCAGCAGAAGACATCCAACAGGCAATCCGTATCAACAGTGCCAAGCTGAAAATTAATATCGATGAAGACGCAGAATATGCCTTAGCGCGCCGCTCGCGCGGCACGATGCGCATTGCCAACAAACTCCTCGCCAACGTTAGGGATTATGCTGAAGTCAAAGGCGACGGTATACTTTCGCTTGAAATAGCAGAGGAGGCACTCGAATTCTTTGATATAGATGAACGCGGATTAAACACACAGGATTATGCCTACTTTCAGACACTCATTGAGAACTTCAGTGGAAGCGCGGGGCTTAAGGCACTCGCTGTCGCGCTGAGTGAAGATGAGCGCACTATTTCAGAGGTTTATGAACCTTACTATATTAAAGAGGGTTTTTTGGCACTAACACCGAGAGGACGCGTCGCAACGGATGCGGCTTACGTGTATTTTAACTATCCTGTAAGCTCACAAGCACCGTTGTTTAATTCTTTCTAAATTCTGGCGAAGTCTCTATTTCACCCATAATTATGAAACTCACAGATTTCGATTACCATCTTCCGTCTGATCGGATCGCGCAAAGCCCGCTTCAACAGCGTGATGCATCACGACTTTTGGTAGTTGACCGTGACACCTGTGATTTTCATCATATCCAGTTTTCGCAGATTGGGGAATACTTATCGGGCAATACGGTGTTAGTTCTGAACGATACGAAGGTCATCCCAGCACGGTTAATCGGTCATAAGATTGGAACTGGAGGCAAGATAGAACTGCTGCTCATCCGAGAAAAAGAACCGGATACTTGGGAAGTGCTCGCGAAGCCGCGGCGGAGCCTCCGAATCGGTACACAAGCAGTCTTTGGTAACAGTAAACTGATAGCAGAAGTGCTTGCGAAACCAGATGATGGACACTGCATCGTTCGCTTTGACTATGATCCGAACGACGCGTTTTTGAGCATCCTCACAGATGTCGGCATGATGCCTTTACCGCCTTATATTCGCCGTCCACCGAATGCCGAAGATAAGGTGCGTTATCAGTCAGTCTACGCGGAGAGTGAAGGTGCCATCGCTGCCCCGACAGCTGGGCTGCATTTCACACAAGAGTTGTTGGCGGAATTGAAAAGTAACGGGATAGAGATAGCGACGTTAACACTGCATGTTGGCCCTGGAACGTTCCAACCGGTGAAAGTTGACAATATTCAGACGCACAAGATGCACGCCGAATATATCCATCTCACCGAAGCAGAAGCGAACCGAATTCGGACAGCACGGGATGCGGGGGCGAAAATTGTTGCTATCGGGACTACAGTGGTGCGTTCGCTCGAAACAGCTGGGGCAACGGGAACTGTCTGTCCTTACAGCGGCGATAGCGAACTTTTTATCTATCCCGGACACCAATTTAACGTGGTAGATGCGTTGGTTACGAATTTCCATCTACCCAAATCAACCTTACTCATGCTTGTGAGTGCCTTCGCTGGACGCGATTTGATTCAGAAAGCGTATCAAGAGGCACTCCAACACAACTACCGTTTTTACAGTTATGGCGATGCCATGCTGATTCTTTGATCTTTTAACAGCAAGTTACGTCAAAAGAGAAGGAGATATTCCATGGGAATGGAAGCGATCGCAAGTCCACTTTTTTTATTTGTGGCAATGGGTGCAATTTTTTATTTTTTGCTATTCCGACCTGAACAAGCTAAACGCAAAAAACACCAGAATATGCTGGAGAATCTGTCTAAAGGCGACGAAATCGTAACCAACGGCGGACTTCACGGCAAGATCCTTGGGCTCAGTAATGATAAAAACACGATTCTTATTGTCATCGGAGAATTGAATAGTCAAGAGGTAAAGGTTCAAATTTCCCGGAGTGCTGTCGCTTTTCTCAAAAAGGGCGGCGAACTTATTGAAGGTGAGTAGTCCCGTGGATTTACTATGGTGATATAGGGCAGCCGATTTTTCAGAAATTTGGCTGTACCCACAACTGGTAGCCAACGCCTTCAGACGTTAGCAACACGATGCTATCTTGCTCTGGAACAGCGAACACATCGTTGTGATACAACTGCACGCGTGCCGTCTCAGTGGTACGCGTGACATTGAAAACAGCAACACCCTCCGTATTTCGGAATCGATGGAGGCAGATCGCTTCCGATGCGTCAGGTATTGTTGAGGTCCCTCTGACGTTTGCTGCCAAATCATCTGAAAAGACATTCTCCCAAATTCTAAGGTGCGTCTCATCTTCATCTACTGCCTCACCCGCCTCCAGAATAACCGCTGCGGATTCCGAGTGAGATGGCACTTTACACACTGCGATTTCGACACCGGTTTCATTTGCGAGGACTTCATAAGTTGTGTGATGGGGGATATATGCGATACAGGCCTCTCCTTGGAAAACATCTGGACGCTCACCCAAAATCCCGTACGCTTTATTGCCGTTATGTCCCACCAATAAAGTACAGTCACCACCTAATGCAATTAGTGCGACTTCAGTATCGTCAGAATGATCAAAGAAGGTTGTCTCAGGTGTGAGATTCAGAATCCCGAAATGGAGTTTCGTGATGCCCAGTTCGCCGGGCTTCACGATTTCAGTGTATCCGTTGGTAGGTGTATAATTCTTAGATGCCAACATTGGATGGAAAATTCGAGAGATGTTCAACGAGGCTTGCTAATGGAAGTCCAACGACATTAAAATAGCACCCTTCAATGCGGCGAGCGAAAGCGGCACCGCGTCCTTGAATTCCATAAGCACCGGCTTTGTCCGATGCCTCTCCGCTTTCAATATAAGCGGTTATCTCAGCAGCATGTAACTGCCGAAAGTAGACTTGAGTCGTTTCTGCCCAAATCCGTTTCTCTGCTGTTGCTGCATCAATTAATGCCACGCCTGTTACAACTTCGTGGCAAGTGCCGCTAAGGCGCGACAACATCACCGATGCGTCTGCATCGTCAGCGGGTTTACCCAGAAGCTCCCCATCTAAAGATACTAACGTATCGGCTCCGATAATCAGACCGTGATCGTAATATTGTGTAACAGATGTAGCCTTTAGCAAGGCAAGTTCTTGTGTTACCTCACTCACAGGCTTGTTTGCGTGGACATTGGGCGGTGGTTCAACAATATCACTCGGATGTATTTTAAATGTTAACCCAATCTGTGATAGCAACGCTGAGCGTCGAGGCGATGCAGAGGCTAAAACAAGGTGCGGAACTTCTACAGGACATTCTCGCGTTTGCATGCTATTTTAGACAATACCATTTTGTATCTTGCCCCTCGTGGATTTGCAACAGATCCGCCTGGACCAATTCTTGGAGACCGTTTTCAATATCAGCCTTAGAAAATCCGATCTTTTGAAGAAGCGGGTCACGGCGCGGCATACGAAACCACTCAGGGTTGTCGGAAGAACGATATCTTTTTTTAAAGACCTCCAAAGCATTGTACAAACGCAGCGTCCTTGGAGGCAATCCAACAAGTGGGTTAATCTCAGCAAAGGATTGGAGCGATTCGTTCGGCATTGCTTCAGTCCATAGATAAGCAGAGTTATTCATACTATGCATAACGTATGTAACTGAAGACTGGTTACAAAAAGTAATAAATGACCTTAGGGGTCTTCTTAGTCCATGACTATTGCAGCGTCCTTTGATGTACCCATCCCGCTGTTTTTGACAATTTTTTGAAGTTGTGGTAAACTCCACCAAATTTCATACAAGACGGTGTGCTATTGCCTTCCTCAAACGAAAATCGCCTATCTGTGCGTTCCCTCCTGCTCGGTATCTGCTTCGTTATCCTGATATGTTGCATCGTCTCCTATGCGGAACTTGTAATTACCTACATCCAAATCGGGTTTTTGCAATTACCGCCAGCAGTAATCGGGGTGTTCTTTTTCCTTGTATTAGGGAATCGGCTACTTGCCAGACTCAACGCGCGGTTTGCCCTGTCGCCGCGCGAGTTGATGTGTATCTACTGCATGATGCTCGTTGCCTCGATGATTTCATCGCGCGGCATTATGGAAAAACTCATCCCTGCGCTCATCGCCGTCAATTATTTTACTGACGAGACTAACAGTTGGGATACGCTCTTCTTCCCACATATCAAGCCGTGGTTGATCCCATTTTCACCTGAACAAAAAGGACAAGCCCCTATTGCCATCAGTTTCTATGAAGGCACACAAACAGGCGATGCTATTCCGTGGCGTGCATGGTTAGAACCGTTGTGTGCTTGGAGTGTGCTTGTCTTTTTAGTATTCACCGCCTTTCTCTGTCTGGCAGCAATTTTGCGTAAACAGTGGATTGAAAATGAGAAACTTTCGTTTCCATTAGTTTCCCTCCCGCTCGAGTTCGTCCACGAGGGCCGCGGTTTTCTTCGGAACCGATTTATGTGGTTAGGGTTTGCGCTGCCTGCCTTCATTTTCACGTTAAATGGACTTCATGAAATCTGGCCCCAAATTCCGAACATCTCCCTGAGATATCTGCTCAACCAATATTTCACCGAACAACCGTTCAATGCCATCGCTTACACACCTATTTTTCTTTCTTTTGCGGCGATAGGGTTTTTCTACTTGTTGCCGACACAACTCCTTTTCAGTCTATGGTTCTTTTTTTTACTCACGCGGCTTCAAGATGTTGTTGCGGCAATGTTCGGTTTACGGATTAGTAGCATGCCGCTCTATCCAACCCGTCTCTATATCGGCTACCAAGTCGCAGGGGCTTACGTCGTGCTGGTCATTTCGTTTATCTATATGGGATTACCACATTTCCGACGTGTATTTCGTCACGCCTTCACCGCAAACAAAACAGATGATACTGAGGAACTCCTATCTTACCGGACAGCAGTTTGGGGACTTATCGTCAGTTTGATCCTTGCGATAGGTTGGTGCTACGCGGCAGGACTGAATTTAGGGTTTGCGGCATTTGAGATACTGGTTTATATCTGCATTGTCGCTGTTGTGATGGCACGGAGTACGGCGGAAGGTGGGTTGCTAATGACAGAAACATCGTTTCGCCCTTTAGATTTGTATCAACTCGTTGCGAGCAAAGCTTCATTAGGCGCGCAGAGCCTCACCGTGCTGTCGTTCCTTGATGCGATTTTGGCTCATGTCGAGATTGAATGCAGAAGGAAAATTTAATCCTTGTAGTTATTGGCTTCGCTGATACAGTTGCATTAAATTTATACATGAGCCGCGATTTTTACTCGCGATCAGCGCGGGTTAATCCTGACAGGTTTCCTTGATGGCTTAAAAATCCGGGATCGGGTCGGGATGTCTTATCGGTCATTGGTAGGGGTGCTCGTATTCGGCAGTACGTTGGCGTTCATAACCGCAGCAGCCATCCACCTCTGGCTTCCCTACACCCACGGTGCCAACTATATGTATAGCTACACGTATCGTGGGAATCCGCTTTGGGCATTTCAAGACAATGTCGCGGCGATAGAAGGGTTAGGCGCGGCCCACCGCACAACTGGAGGCCTCTTCTTCGGGATAGGCATATTTGTGACGACTGGTTTGGTCATCTTGCGGATGTTATATTGGTGGTGGCCCCTGCACCCACTTGGATATGCGTTATCGGCTTCGTGGACACTGATAGTGTTCTGGTTTCCTGTCTTAATCGCGTGGGGCATTAAAACGCCGCTGCTCCGCTACAGCGGAATTCGGCAATATCAGCGGTTTCGCCCTTTCTTTTTAGGCATGGTCTTCGGGGAATTCAGTATGGCGGTTGTGTGGTCACTCATCAGTTGGGCAGCAAATGTCCCTGCACCGTTCTTTCCATGGCCCTAAGCGTTATATTCTACAGGTTCACGCAGCAGTCCGATTGCGCGCTATGACCTCCCATGTGCCCCGACAATACCCATCGGCATCTATGACGTAGTAAAAGGGATGCAACGCGACACACGGACAGATATGCGTTGGACAAACATAAATCTCCTGTCCGATATGCATCGGTGTACTGTCAGGGACGTTAATCGCCCAATGTTCCTCGTGCTGCTTGTCTACTTCAGCGTTCCCAACATTCAAAATGATCCCGCGCACACCATCAGGATCCGCGGCAATGGCTTTATGCCCCAAATCGAGCGTAATCCGATGCGGTGTAGGAATACTAATGATACGGCTTAGGAGTAGAGCTGCTGGCGTAAAACCGAGGTCAGGAAAGTGGGTTGTATAGCCGTGGTCGTGGAAAACGAAAGTCCCTGGTGATGCTTCTACACCCGGTGTCTCGGCATACATTGGAAATGTCGGTGTGCCGCCCATTACAATCAATGGCACGTCAAGACCTTTGGCAGCAAGTTTATCCTGCATCTCTGCTACTTGCGCGAGACTTTTGTTGCAGGATGCCTTCCGCTCGGCGACATCTTCATCGTGGATATGTCCATCGTAGACGTGCAATCCCCACGGTCGCAACCCTTCTGCGGCTTCAATCTGTGCGTAGAGGTCCACAGCAGCATCGCCGACGGGTATCCCTGTGCGGTTCATCCCTACGTCCAAGTCTAACATGACTTTGACGGTCAAGCCGAACTTCGCCACTTCCGCCGAGAGTGCTGACACTGCTTCTGCATGATCGACGACGACTTTGAAATCTGCGTCGGGATATTGCCGCTGTAGCGACACAAAACGGTTGACGTTGGGTCCCACCATCTGATAGGCGATTAGAATATCCTGAATACCGTTCTGCGCCAACATTTCTGCTTCCCGCAACGTGGCACATTTGTGCTTGAGGATGCCAGCATCGCGTTCCATCGCGATAATCTCTGCGGTTTTGTGCGTCTTCGCATGCGGTCTCAGCTTCGAGACATCCCCATTAACAGTAGCGATCGCATGTTCAATGTTCCGCTGAACCTGCGCGAGATAGACGACAAGGGACGGACTCGGTATCGTCTCAGCGTTCTGAATACGGTATTTTTGATCCATGGGTTTATCTCCTTATCAATAGACTGCCACCTGCAAGAATCAGATCTATCACTGCTTAGACTGAAAAACACACTTCATCTGTTTCTATGCGTTGACTTCTGCATCCTGTTCTACCAATTCGTTTGGATGAATTGATAGATATTCTCTGACCTCCAGATTCATTCGGTCAATTTCAGCAAGGAAACCACCCGCTGATAACTTATAATTCCGTGGATTGGTTTCAACTTGTCGAAGTTTTTCGACCTGTTTCTCAAAGCGTTCAATACGATCTAACGTTGCTTTAAGTTCTTGATTGTTCTGAATCATTATGAATTTACCCTCACTACACTACACTTGCCGCTGGTTAGGTTAACGTTGCTGTACGGAGGATAACCCGATCTTCGGTCCAATTATCGCGATACCATGTACACGCCTCAAAGGTATCGTTAAGCGCATCCATGCGGTGCCGCAACATTGCTCGGAATTGCTGGCGTAAATCTGCTGATTCGGGTTCGTCAATCAGGTTTTGGGTTTGAAACGGATCAGCAATATTATCGAAAAGTTTCTCACTCCGATCTGGACGATGGACGGCGTAGGTGTGTTGCTTTGTGCGGAGGGCGCGCCACTCGTAACCGTCTTCCCATTTCGCGGTACACCCCATTCCTTGCATGAACGCTGCATCCGGTTCATCTACGGGTTGATTAAACGCAGCGTTGCTTAAATCAGTGCCTTCAACGTCCTCTGGAATCGGCAGATCCAGCATTGATAGCAGCGTCGGCATGATGTCGGGTGTATTCAGGCATGCGTCTGAGACGTGTCGCTCTGGAATTTGCTCCTGCCATCGGACGAGAAAAGGCACGCGGACAGCCTCTTCATAAAAAATATTCTTTGCGCGACGCCCCTGTGCCCCAAACATCTCACCGTGATCGGAGGTGAAAACAAAGATGGTATCGTCGCGCAATCCAAGGTCATCAACGGCTCGTAGCAACCGCCCAATATTTCGATCCAGATTGGCAGTCATGGCGTAATAGACACGCCTCCATTCAGGGATTTGGGTCCTTTGTTTAGGGGACATAATTGCCCACGTATCGCCGTAAGGGTCATTCTCATCGCGGTAGTTGGGTGGCAGCGGGAAGTCGATGTCTTGGAACATCTCATAATCAGTGGCTGGAACGTTGTCCTGTGTCCACGGGTCGTGCGGTGTCCCGATTGAGAGGAAAAGCGCGAAGGGATCATCTCCTGTTGATGCTCGTTGCAGATAGTCGATTGCCAAATCGGTTTGTCCGTCGGGTTCATATCCGGGCAGTACGATCTTTTCAGGTGAGTCCTTGTGGTAATATGTGTCAAAATAGAGATGATGAAAATTGTACGCCGACCACTCTCCATCAAAACCGAGCCGATGCTGTCCGGGGGGGATGTAGGAATTCCCCGGATCGTTGTGTCTCCCCAATTGATTTGCCCACAGATGCCATTTTCCGATGTAACTCGTCTGGTATCCGTTGCGATGCAAAACATGCCCGAAACAGTCATGATTCGGATTCATACGGAGTTCGTTAATCGCCATGCCGGTGCTACTCGCGTATTTGCCGGTGAAAAGCGAGGCGCGATAGGGCGCGCACATCGGGCTGCCAGAGACAGCGTTGCAGAAATCCACACCCTCTGCCGCGAGCCTGTCAATGTGAGGCGTGTGCGCGCGAGCATCCCCAGCGTATCCACACGACTGGTAGCGGAGTTGATCTGCGAAAACATAGACAAGATTCGGTCGCTTATTTGTTGAACGAGACATCAGGATATTCCCCTTGATTTGTGATGTCTACAGTATAGCATATTTCAGCGGATCTCTCAAGATAAATTCAGGCTGATTTTTCTTCACAATCTTTCCGACTTCTGTTAGACTTATGCTTACCAAACAAAGATGGGACAAGAGCATTATGAGAAACCTCTATCTCATCATCATTTCACTGAAAACCCTCTATTTTTTTGAAACTCACATTCATCATTAAGGAGTATTTTCTGATGCAGAATAAGGAACCTCTTGTTCCGAATGTTATGGGGCTAAAAGCCCAGATTAGAAAAATAGTTTTCTCGATTTTATTGTTAGGTCTTCTCACGCCTGCTTTTTCCCAAAACGAAGAAGCACCCTTGTCTAAAACGACACTTCAACTGCTCCACGCAGCAGACATGGAGGGCGGTATTGAGGCACTCGAAAACGCGCCTCGCTTCTCATCCGTGCTGAACGCACTCAAAACCGAGGTTGAAAATACCGTCATCATCGGTGCTGGTGATAGCTATATTCCCGGTCCGTTTTTCGCAGCTGCGAATAACGGGAGCCTTCGTGAAGTATTAGGGAGAGAAGGCTCAGGACGCGCTGATATTCTGATGCTCAACGCGATGGGCTTCATGGCGGGCGCACTTGGAAATCACGAATTTGACGCAGGGACCGGCACACTCGCAAGTTTGATTGCAGCAGATAGAGACTATGTTGGAACAGCGTTCCCATTCTTGAGCGCGAACTTGGATTTTAGTCTTGATAGCAATCTCGCCTCGCTTGTCGTTGATCCAGGGCAAGAAGCAAGCACAATTCCGAACAGTATCACGAAGAGTGTCGTTATCACCACTTCTTCCGGTGAGAAAGTCGGTGTTGTCGGTATGACAACACCACAGCTCGGCAGTCTCTCTGTCCCTGGAAACGTCGGAATCGCACCGGCAGACCCGAACGATATGGTAGCATTAGCAGCCATCGTTCAAGAATCCGTTGACGCACTAACCGCAACGGGCATCAATAAGATTATTCTTACCGGACATCTCCAACAAATTAGCCTCGATGAAGAAATCGCAGCACACATCACGGATGTTGACATTATCATTACGGGTGGTTCAAACACACTCCTCGCCGATGAGACGGATCGCCTCCACTCTGGCGATACCGCAGACCGCCCTTATCCGATTTTGACGCAATCCGCATCAGGCGAACCGATTGCGATCGTCGGTACAGATGGGAATTACCGATACGTCGGACGGTTAGTCGTCGATTTTGATGCATCAGGTGTCTTAGTTGCCGAATCGATTGATGCTGCCGTCAGCGGTGCATTCGTTACCGACGAACAAGGTGTTGTAGACACAGGCAATGCGGAACCTGCAGCACGCGTGGTCGAAATTACGGAAGCGGTACGGGATGTCGTGACTGAAAAGGACGGTAACATTTTCGGACAAACGAGTGTCTATCTGAACGGGAATCGCGGCTCTGTCCGCACAGAGGAAACCAACATCGGTAACCTCATCGCCGAGGCAAACCTTGCTGCGGGGAAACGGGTTGACCCAAGCGTCGTTGTGTCTTTGAAAAATGGCGGAGGTATCCGCGCCTCAATTGGTGTGGCTGCCTATGGAGAATTGCTCCCACCGCCTGCGAATGCCTTGGTCGGTAAAACAGAAGGTCAGATTTCACAGATTGACATCGAAAATACACTTCGATTCAACAACGGATTGACACTTTTGACTTTAAGCGCAGCGGAACTGCTTGAAGTCATCGAACACACAGTTGCTGCCTCTGGTGAAGGCTTAACCCCCGGACGTTTCCCGCAAATCGCAGGCATGGCGTTCAGCTTTGATACTTCACTGCCGGAGGGTTCAAGGGTTCAGTCGCTTGTCATCACCGATGCAGATGGAAACCCGACGGACACAATTGCCCAGAACGGTGAAATTGTGGGCGATGCAGATCGCACGTTCCGAATGGTCACGATCACTTTCCTTGTCGATGGCGGTGATGACTATCCGTATGCTAATTTCCCGAATACGCATCGCGTTGACCTTACTAAAGCGATGACAGAGGAGCAGTCTGGTGGACAGGCAACCTTCACTGATCCTGGTACAGAGCAAGACGCGCTCGCCGAATACCTCGCGGCGAACTTCGCCGAAACACCCTTTGACATGGCAGATGTTGGACCCGAAAGCGATGAACGCATTCAGAATCTCGCATTCCGTGCCGACAGCCTTGTTGTGCCGGTGGCAGGCGAGAACGCGTTTGAAGTCGCACTCAGCACAGGTTTGAACATGATCAGCTTACCTCTCATGCCAAACAAACCTTACACAGCACGTTCTTTCATGGAAAAAATCGGTGCGACGACTGTTATTGAATTGGATTCCGCTACGCAACGATTCGTCGGATTCACAGCACATTCTACCGGCAACGGATTCCCGATTGAAGGTGGGAGTGGTTATATCGTTAACGTCACCGAAGCAAAGAGTGTCAGCTTCACAGGTAGCGCGTGGCAGAATACAACCGCGGAAGTCGCAGCAGCACCGGTGCAGCTGTCAATTCCGAAAACATGGGCATTTGTCTTACGCGCGCAGCTTGAAGGCATCAGCGGCGTGACGCTCACTGTCTATAATGAACAGGCCAGAGTTGCCGAAGCGGATGCCGCTAATAACTTCCATGCTGCTTGGGCAGATATGAACCGCCACGCCGTTGTCTCTGTTGGTGATAGGTTGACGATTGAAGTGCGTGATACCACCGGGGAACTCATTCGTACACTCCAACACGAAATCAGTGTCACAGACGTTCACCGCGCGTTCACCGAACTTCGACTCACACCGGCTGACCTGATCCCGAAACGGACTGTTCTGCTTGCCAATTATCCGAACCCGTTCAATCCAGAAACGTGGTTGCCCTATCAGTTAGCAAACGACGCGGAAGTTGCAATTCGTATCTATTCCTCAGCAGGACAACTTGTCCGGTATTTGGACCTCGGATTCCAACAGGCGGGGTATTATATCGGGAAGTCACGTGCTGCTTACTGGGATGGACGTAATGATTTGGGTGAACGGCTCGCTTCAGGCGTTTACTTCTACCAGTTGAGCACGCCTGAATCATCGGCAACACGTAAGATGGTGATTATGAAATAAATAGTTATCGGTTGTCGGTTATCAGTTTTCAGTTAAGAGGTTTTGACGTAACAATTCGCTACTTCCCGGAGTACGCTAAGTCAGGGCAGACTGTCACAAAGTGACTCTTAACCGATAACTGACAACCCACCTACTCAGGAAATTTCCTCCATTGTCCCTCAGTGACTTGGTCGATTAGAATGCGGGCTTTTTGACTCGTCCGAACCTGTTTTTCGATTTCAACAGGGTCCCACTCTGCCAACAGCTGGGTTTCAAGTTCTTGGCATATCGCTTGATACGCTTCGTCAGTGGCGAGATTCCGAAATTCACCTGGATCCTCAGCGATGTTGTAGAGTTCCGGTGCGTCGCCGAGGCTGTAGTTAAACTTATACTGCCCCTTCCGCAGCATCGCCATCGGACGTTCAACACCGTGCGCGAGGTATTCAGAGAAGGCGAAATCTTTCCAGTTCGTTCTGGTGCGCTGCATCACAGGCAACAGACTATCCCCATCAAGTTGATGCCCAGGCTGCGCGCCTGCAATATCAACAAGCGTTGCCGTTAAATCTACAAGCGAAACGACTTCATCAATCTGTCTACCGGCAGCCATCTCATCAGGGAACATAATCTGTAGGGGAACACGTGAAGACGCTTCATAGAAATTCGACTTTCGCCACATCCCGTGCTCACCGTTCATTTCGCCGTGGTCGCTGGTATAGATGACAACAGTATTCTCCGCCTGCCCGGTCTCCTCAAGTGCTCTGAGCAAGTTGCCAATTTTTTCGTCAAGGTAGGTAATCAATCCATAATAACCGGCACGGCCACGGCGGACGAGTTCCTCTGGAAAATCCACACAGCCGAACATGCGTCGCATCCGTTGATAGACAGGGTGCTGGTTTTCGAGGTGTCCCTCTGGAATGTCGGGGAGATCAATCTCGTCAAGTGGATAAAGGTCCCAAAATCGCTGTGGCACAATCAGCGGGAAATGGGGTACGATAAACGAGACATTGAGTGCCCACGGCTGTTCGTGGCGTGCTGGGTTTCGGAGATACGCAAGAGCCTCTGCCTCCGCGAGGTCATCGACTTCAATCTCTACCGTTGTTCCAGGACGTGCTTGCGAGAGTCCTTGCCATGGACGCTGTGCTGGTGGTGTGCCGTTATCCCAGTCTGTAAGTCCGTGTTGTCGTTCTGCGTGCAGATCGCGAGCGAGTTGTGCGCGAAATCCGTGGAGTTGGTCCATCCCACCGAAATGCTGTTTTCCTGAGAGCACAACATCATAGCCTACTGCGCGCAGACTGTGTGCCCACGTGACAGCATCTGGACGTAATGGTGCAGCGTTGTCCCACGCACCAATTTTGTGGATATACCGACCTGTCATAAACGACATCCGAGACGGCATACAGAGCGGTGAATTGCAGTAAGCGTTTGCGAAAGTGGCACCGTCTTCAGCGAGTCTGTCCATATTCGGTGTCTGGACAAGCGGGTGTCTGTACGGACCGCTGTACATCGGTGCGTGTTCGTCGGACATAATGATGAGGAGATTGGGTCGTTGTTTTGAGAACATGGTATTCCTAATACCACAGGAAAATTATCAATTTCCTCTAAGATACCATCTCTTTTACACATTGTCAAGAGAAAACAACCGTGACTTTTTCAGCAAAATACAGTTGTCTCCAGCAATATCAGTATATGGCAAGTCCCCTTAAAAACAGGGGTATTTAGTTTTCGGTTTTGATTTTGGTTTTCGTTTACAGATGGTAAGGTTTTTTCTACAATATCGCGAGCACAGCTCGCTCCTACAGAGGAAAGTATATCGATATATGAAGTCAATTTTTAAAACTGAATCGCTCTGCCTTAAAAACGAAAAACATTGACACGGACAGCAAACTCTGATAAAATGGACAGCAAGTTCGTGAAGATCGCTGCACGACCACTTTTTTATCAACTTCGGTGCACGGCGAAAAAGGAGGAAAATCGTGTCAGTTACAAGAAAAGAATGGGTGCTTGATACCGTTGAGAAATTACCCCCCTCTGAAATCGAAGAACTGAGGAGGTACTTGGAATATCTCATTTGGAAATCACAACTTTCAACAACAAGTCTTGAAACCCCACCAGATTCGCCAAAATCTGAACCAACGGGCCAACCAACACAAGTTTTAGCTGCCCTTAACAGATCACATCATGTGTCAATTGAAGATGCTGAGGCATTGCTTCAATCCATTGAAGAAGGCGAAATCCCCATTCGATTTGATTCTGATTTTGACGAATCGGCAGGTAAATAGTTGATGAATTACCTCCTGGACACATCAACGTGCAGTCTCTTGATGGCACACGCCCCTTACGTTACTTCTCATTTCGATTCTTTGTCCAATCTCAACGACTACCTTTTTACCTGTACGATTGTTAGAGGCGAAATCTTTTTTGGAATTTAGAGACTTCCAATAGGACGCAGGCGACAAGTTCTGGAGAACCAAGCTATTAATTTATTTGAAGGATTGCCATGTTTGGCAGTTCCAAAAGAAGCTGGCGATTACTACGCGCCGATGAAGGAGTATGCTGAACAACATGGAACGCCCTTATCAGAGAATGACCTCTGGATAGCCGCAACTGCTATGGCATTTGAGGCGATTCTTGTCACCGCTGATTTAGACTTTCAAAGAATTGCCGGATTCGGGTTGCGACTCGAAGATTGGACGAGTGAGTGTCCATAGGGGCCACTGTACATCGGTGCGTGTTCGTCGGACATGATGAAAAGATTGGACGGTCGTTTTGCGGGCATGATGTTCCTAAATTTCAGAGTATTCAGAGTAAATACGAAAAGCAATGCGTTAAAAAATGGGCGAAACCATACGTCAGACGTGGCTTTGTGGGAATATTAGGAGAAACGGAACCCAGAACTATTCTGAAATCAACGAGGTATTCGCGATCCCCTAATTTTCACTGCGATTATCTCTCCCATTCCGTACAACTTTCAGCATGTCAATTGGTTAATTTCTGCCCACGGCAAAACCCTAACTTGATTCTCCTACTTTGGAGAGCAATTCCTGGAGATAGTATACAGGAACTACAAAGTTAGGGTTCTGAAACACCTCTTTTATTTTCATCGGATGAAGTCCTACTCTGCCGTTACTTCCATATCCTCCAGGGAGCCAATTGATTCTTGCTGCAATACCTATAACTTGTCCCTTGCTGTTGAGTACAGAGCAGCCGTTACATCCATCAGGAATCGGGGCAGTAATTTGAAAAAATGCTCGGCTCCGAAAAGAGAATATACTACTGATGACACCCTGTGAAAATGTGTCCGGGCTACTTACGACGTAAACGATATCACCTATCTGAACGTCATCGTTATTGAAACATAGCGGTTGTACGTCAGTATCCGACACCTTTAGTATCGCTAATTGATCGTCAATGGCGGCTATACTTTCAATTTCAATACCGGAAACAGTATCACCTCCCCGCCGGTCGTGGGACAGGGCCAAGGAATTAATGTTACTTTCTTTGATAATACGATTTCTATCAATAATATCCTGAATAATCAAATTAATCCAATCACCCAAATATTTTCGTCTGAAGTATCCTGGGGGAGTCCAAAGATGAATATATGTGGCAATCAGATTCTGTTTAACGAAGAAACCGTTACCGATTATATTCCTTCCTCTTACTATCCGGACCGTACTACCTAAAGCGCGTCGGGCTATCTGCTTGGAAATTTGTGGTGTTTTTGTAATATCCCATAGGAGAATTGTGCCATCTGTACCCCCGCTAGCAAGCGTCCGTCCATCGGGACTGAAGGCTACGGAACTAACAAAACCCGTGTGTCCTTTAAGAGTAGTTTTATGTCGACCCGTGACATCAAATTCTCCACTTCCAACTTTATAGAAATAACGATCATCAGAAGTAGATTGGTAAAGGACTTTGTGCACATCCCATAAGGTTACACCATCCGTCCCTCCAACAGCAAGGGCAGAACCATTAGGACTGAAAGTAATACTACTGACACCGTCCCTATACATATTAAGAGACGCTTTGCATTCTCCACTGATTGCATCCCACAAATATACCTCGCCATCTCCCGATGCTCTTGCCCCACTGGCAAGAGTACGGCCATCAGGAGAAAAGGCAACACCCATGACAAATCTTTTGCTATGTCCGGTGAGTGTGGTTTTAAGTTCCCCACTGATTGCATCCCACAGATACACATCACCATCGTTACCACCGCCAGCGACAGTACGGCCATCAGGAGAAAAGGCAATACTGTTGAGAGTTTTAGCTTCCCAAGACCCAGTGAGTGTGGCTTTGTGTTTGCAAGTAACAGCATCCCACAATTGAATTGTAGTGTCATCAGAATACTGAGCCCTACTGCTGGTCGCAAGCGTTTTCCCATCAGGGGAATAGGCTAATACGAAACCATGAATAGAATATTCTCGTAACGGTTCACTCGTTTGAACACCTCTCAGACCTTCAAAAGTGGTAGCTCGAGGTTTCTCAGATTCCACATCCCAAAGTCGGATGGTACCGTCTTCACTTGCACTCGCGAGGGTTTTTCCATCAGGGGAATAGGAGACAGCGTCAATAAACGTTCTATCATGATTTATCCACCGCCCTATAGGCACTTTGAGCGTACTTTGAAGGACCTCTGATCGCACATTCCAGACGCGAATTATTTTGTCGCCGCTCGTACCATCGGAAGACCCATTTCCAGCAGTAGCAAGTCTACTGCCATCAGAACTGAATGATATGGAAGAAACAGATCTGGTATGCCCAGTGATAGTTTGTAAGTGTTCCCCAGTTACAGCGTCCCACAATCGTATCGTACTATCACCGCCTATGCCTGCAAACGTTCTGCCATCTGGATTGAAAATAAGATCGTAGACCTCATCAGTCTGATCAGCGAAGGTTAACTTGTGCTCGCCGCTCACAGCATCCCATAGCCTAATCTTCTTGTCCCGACTTGCAATAGCAAGTGTGCTGCTATCGAGGCTGAAGGCAATAGCATATGGATATCCCGTAAATTCTGCCTTGAGTTGGTCCGTGGCAGTATCCCACAGAAGAATTTTGTCATCCTTACTCCCACTAACAAAAGAAACACCATTGGGAGAGTATGCTACCGTAAAGACACTGTTTGTACCCTGTTCTGTGAGTGTTTTTTTATGTTCACCTGTGGCAGCATCCCATAATTGAATAGTACCCGGCCATAGATCTCTATCAATATCGTTGTCCCAACCTCCAGTAGCGATTGTGTCTCCATCTGGGCTGAATGCGATGGAATTGGCGCGAAAATCAGGATACTCAAGGGTAATGTGCTGACCAGTTTCTATACTCCACAATCGAACCATCTCGACATTTTCCATAGGTCCCCCGAAAAAACCACCATTATCTGCACTTGCAAGCGTTTTGCTATCAGGACTGAATACCATCAATTTATGTCCGCCTGTATGTCCTTCAAGTGTTGCTTTGGATTCACCGGTAACGACATCCCACAATCGTATCGTTCCGCGTCCCCGTTTGTTCACACTTCCACTCGCGAGGATATTACCATTGGGACTGAATTCTACACAGGTTACACGTTCCTCATGCTCACCAAGCGTTACTTTGTGTTCTCCAGTGTTTGGATCCCACAAGCAAACCGTACCAGCATACAAGGAACCATCAGCGGAGTACGTAATCAACTCCGGCCAAACTGTCCCACCGCTAGCCAAGATGTGACCATCAGGGGAGTATGCAATCAACTCCGGTCCCTTTATATGTCCTGTGAGAAGATTCAATTCTTTGCCGGTATGGGCATTGTATATCCAAATCCCAATGGAACTACCGACTGCAAGCTGAGTACCATCTGGGGAATATCTGATTTGACCTATAATTCCCTTTCCAAGGCGCGTCTTAGGTTCTTCGGACACATACCATTCGGTATTGCTTGGGGTGGGGTCGTTTGGAAAAAACATAGTGGTAATTTCTTTTGAAGTAAACCTTCTGCAACATAATACCGACGTGTTTAAGTATTGAAAAAAAATGCGAAGTTAACGTACTTTAACACCTTAACTCGCGAATAGGCCAGGAGACATTGTGCTTGGAGCCTGGGGCAAGCCAATGAGATCAGATAGAGTTTGGGTTTGCTCCTCTGTTTGGACTTGCTTCTCTGGTTGTGGGGACCTTGCAGCGAAGTTTTCAAATGGATACTGTTTCATTTGGGTTTGAAATTCAAGCAGGTTTTCCGCCATAGATGAAGTACGGACTTCCTCCTCTCGTTGTCTTAACATTGAAGCAATATTCCTTGGTAATTTAAGACCTGTTTTCTCCTCAAAACCTTCTACGCCTTGATAGGCTTTACCAAAAACAGCAGTAATATCTATACCTTTGTCCGCTGCATCTTTTAAGCTTGCTTCGGCTTTGTCCCATCTTCGTTCGCGCAACCAAGCCATTGCGCGATTGTAATAGGCTGGTGCATAATCGGGATTCAATCTTAGTACCCTCGTATAGTCTTCCCGTGCTCGAACAAAATCATTATTGCTGAAACAAGCTAGACCGCGATTGTGATAAAATGCTGGATCATTTGGATTCAATTCTATCGCCTTACTATAATTTTCTATAGCAGCGTCAAAATCGCCATCGTTACTGTAAATGTTGCCAAGGTTGTTATAAGCTACAGCATTATCCCGTTCCAATTTTATCGCCTTATTTAAGTCATTAATTGCTAAATTCACTTCACCTATATCACCATAAGTAACACCGCGATTGACATAGGCTCTAACATGTTCAGGATTGATCTCTATTGTTTTTGTATAGTCTTTGATAGCCAAATCAAGTTTTCCCATACTATTGTAACCAATAGCACGATTGAAATAGATATCCGGATGATTGAGACCAAGCTCTATTGCCTTCGTACAGTCAATGACAGCTTTGTCAACCTCGCCTATAAGACCGTAAACTGCTCCCCGACTGGCATAGGTACTCGCATCATTAGGATTGAGCTGGACGGACACCGTATAATCTTTAATAGCCGAGTCAAAATCACTCTTGAGTAAATAAACATTGCCTCGATTATGATAGGGTACAGCAAACTTTGGATATATTTGTATCGCAGTAGTATAATCTGCGATAGCATTGTCAAATTTGTCTTTGAGACTATAAGCGATGCCACGATTAATATAGGATGGAACATGACCTGGTTGATTTTGAATAACCGTAGTATAATCTATAATGGCTAAATCAAATTCCTCTCTTCTGCTATAAGCAATACCACGATTAAAATAGCACTCGGCGTGATTTGGAACATGTCGAATTACTTCCGTATAGTCCGCGATAGCATTGTCAAATTCACCTTTACTGCTATAAGTGTTGCCTCGCTCATAATAGGCATTGAGATAATTGGGTTGCAATCCTATTGCGTTTGTATAGTTTGCAATAGCTAAGTCGAAATTGTTTTTGTTACTGAAAGCCATGCCGAGAATGAGATATGCATCTGCCGCTTTCGGATTGTATTCTATTGCTTTTTGGCAGTCTGCGATAGCAGAATCAAAATCGCCTTTGAGACTATAAGCAATCGCGCGAGTGACATAAGGACGAGCAGCATTCGGATTGTATTCTATCACTTTTTGATAGTCGGCAATAGCAGCATCATAATCTTGCTTAAGTACGTACGTGCCCGCTCGAATTACATAGACTTCAATATAATCCGGTTTCAGTTCTAATGTTTTTGTATAGTCTGCAATAGCACTATCAACTTCCCCTTTACTGCTATAAGCGTTCCCGCGAGCAGCATAGGCGTTAGCATCAGGCTTGAGTCGTATTGCCTTGCTATAGTCCATAATGGCAAAGTCAACCTCATCTTTGCTGCTATAAGCATTCCCGCGAATTAAGTAGGCATCAGCAGCATCGGGATTAAGCTGTATTGCCTTATCACAATCTTCAATGGCACGATTAAACTCGTCTTTTATAACATAAGAATTTCCGCGATAATAATACGCCTCGGCATAGTTCGGCTCGTATTGGATCGCCTTGGTGAAATCCTCAATCGCCTTGTCAATGTCCCCTTTAGCACCATGTGCTATACCCCGGTGATAATAGGCTTCAGCAGGCTGTCCAGTGAGTCTTATCGCAGTGTTATAGTCCTCAATAGCAAGATCAAGCTTGCCCATATCACGGTGAAAATTGCCGCGCCGAATATAGGCATCGACGAAATCCACTTTCAATTCAATGGCTCTGTTAAGATGCTTGATGGCGTGCTCATAACGATCCAATTCGGTTTGAGTAGCCATTTCCTGAATCTCCTCACTGTTAGTTGGCGGTTAAGAAAGACTTATAAAACGCTACATAAGCTTCCAAATGGTTTTCCTGATATGTAATAAAACCGTGAATATCATTGTAGATCGTTTCAGTAGATACATCATACTCCGTTCGCAAGTGTTCTAGCATGGGGATTTTGAGACTTGACGGAATATTGATGACATCGTTATTATTAGGTCTGATAAATCCCTCAGGTGGTCGAACAAACACGCTACTTTGAGCAACAACACGGTTTATTGACTCCGGAGGTTCTTTGATAAATGGACGTATCAGTTCTCCTTTTTGAAAGATAATCCTGCCGTCTTCGCTAGAAAATTTTTCACAAGCAAAGAAAAGTGCAACACAGCAATCCGTCGTGAAATCTATGAGATTAGTTTTCCCACCATAGTGTTGCATTTCGGCGAGAAGTTCACAATTGCTGCTTGTTCTACGAAGATACTTTTCCGCCTCCTCCAGCATCCCTTTTTGGACTACCTCTATATCAAATTGTTCTGTTTCAACATCAAATTCTTTGTGTTCAAGAAAGACGCGATAGAGGTTTGAGGAAACTGTCTCAAAGTGTTTTGATTCTCCGCGGTAGATGTACTCCCCGGCATCCGTCTTTTCTTCTATTTGCCGGAGTATTTCATCAACTGTGTTTGGTGCGTTTTGGTTTTCTCTATCCATTCACTTTCCTTTACAATTGCGATGCTGCCTAAAAGGATAACATGTTTTGTGAAGGATGTCAACCGAATTTAATACGCTCCAAAATCGGGGTTACAAACCCCTCCTACAGCATTTCTCTTGAATTATTCCGTGTAAAGTGCTATGCTGATTTTATCAACAAATACATACAAAGGAAATAATATGGGAACCGAAACCAGACCTAATATCTTACTTATCACCAGCGATCAGCAGCATTGGAACACTTTGGGATGTCTCAACCCCGAAATTCAGACGCCTTACTTGGATACATTAGCACAGCAAGGGACGCTCTTTAACAGAGCCTACTGCCCGAATCCCACTTGTACACCGACGCGCGCATCTATTATCACTGGAAAGTATCCGAGTCAACACGGTGCCTGGTCTCTCGGTACCAAACTTTCTGAAGCCGAACATACCGTCGGTGAAGACTTCGTGGACGCAGACTATCGGACTGCCTTGGTCGGAAAAGCACACTTTCAACCGCTCCACGGGACTGAGGAATTTCCGTCTCTCGAATCCTATCCGATTCTCCAAGATTTAGATTTCTGGCGGAGTTTCGACGAACCGTTTTATGGCTTTGAACACGTTGAATTGGCGCGCAATCACGCCGACGAAGCACATGTCGGACAGCACTATGCTATCTGGATGGAAGAGAACGGCTGCACCAATTGGCGCGACTATTTTGCACCACCGACAGGGAACACCCGCGGGCAATATCGAAAGTGGCCCATCCCAGAGGAATACCATTACGATACATGGATTGCGGAACGCACAAACGCACTCATGGAGGCGTACCAACAAAATGGCGAGAACTTTTTTCTTTGGGCGAGTTTCTTCGATCCACATCCGAAATATCTTGTGCCGGAACCGTGGGATACGATGTATGACCCAGCAGAATTGACAGTGCCTTCTGTGACGGAGGGAGAGCATGATAATAATCCACTGCATTTCCAATTAACACAGCAGGAAAAGCCTGATTTCTCTGCTTGGCGCGAAAGTGGTAAAGGGGTACACGGTTTCAGGTCACATTTACGGGATCGGGATGAACTTGCTAAAGACATTGCCGTCTACTACGGTATGGTGAGTCTGATGGACAAGTACATCGGGCAAATTTTAGCGAAACTCGACGAGCTCGGACTTGCAGATAATACGCTGGTTGTGTTCACATCGGATCATGGACATTTTTACGGACAGCACGGTTTGATCGCAAAAGGGGCGTTCCACTACGAGGATGTCATCCGAGTGCCGTTCATCGTGCGGTATCCGGGTGTTGTGCCTGCGGGTCAGCAATCGGAGGCGTTGCAGACATTGGTGGATTTAGCACCTTCGTTCTTGAGTGCCACCGGTATTGATATTCCGCGTCCGATGACCGGTGTAGATCAGATGCCGGTCTGGTCAGGTCAAGCGGAACAGGCACGCGATCATATCCTCGTTGAGAACCGTCACGAACCGACAACGGTACACGTGAAAACCTACGTCGATGATCGCTATAAACTGACCGTCTACTACAACCGAGACTATGGTGAGTTGTTTGATCTGAAAACGGATCCTGGAGAGATCAATAATCTCTGGAATTCGGCTGAACATGCCGAATTGAAGGCAGATTTGGTTATGAAATTGCTGTTCGCAGAGATGGGAAAAGAGCCGTTGTGGATGCCGCGAACTGCAGGGGCGTAAAAGGCGGGTAAGGTGCGGTTAAGCAGGATATGGTTTGTTGCTAAATGGTTGAAGGGCGTTCTTGTATCACCGGGATGACGTAACTCCGAATTTTCACACTCTCAACTGTTTCGGTCTCCAAGCGCGGCTCCGGCTCCACCCGATGATCAAATACGACATAATATCCTTCTCTCACGCCCTCCAATTTAAGATATGCGGCGAGTTGCTTTTTACCTGCTTGATAGCGGCTGGCACCTCTCCAAACTTTCGTTTCGACAATATATTTTCGCTGATTGTGGGTAATGATGAGGTCCATCCGTCCGCGCCCGGTTTGCACCTCAATGTGCATCACACCACCGACGAGCTTAACAAATTGATCAAGATAGGCAAGCAGGAGGTGTCTGCCCACAGACTCTCGTGGCGTATCTGGTACCTGCAGAATCTGGAAACTTGCACGCCCGATGAAGTCTCGGAAATTATCAAGGAGCGATACGAGGTCAATGTGTCCAGCAGGTGTGAGGTAATCGCTGAAGCCTGCATCAGTGTCTTCGGGGAGGTATTGGTGCTCTAACCCGTTTATCAGCGGTTTGAATGTCTGTAGAATGCAATAGAGATAAATCGGGTTCAGGATTTCACAGAGACCGTCAGTCCCTTTCGTAATCACGCCGTATGTAAAGAGCGCGCTGATAAGTTCATTTCGGAGGCTAAAGTGCACACTCTCCTCAGCGGCTGTGATCCTCATGAGCAGCGTCTCAAATCGGCGATCTCTGCGAATATTGGTAATCAGATGTGTAAGATTGGTATTGTCTTCTTCAAGGAGTTGCGCGTGTGCCTTTGAAAAATGTGCCATCGTGAAGGTTTCGGTTTTCGGAATGTCCAACGCTTCAGTAAGTATCTGTCCGAATCGATTCACGAGGAAAGGTTGACCAGCAGTCTGTTTGTGAATAGACGCAATGACCTCTGGAGCGAAGGCTTGTCCCATCTCATTTGTATACTGTTGGAAGAGTTCCTGTATCTGTTCAAGTGTGAAGTTCGGCAATTTGAATTCATCTTGGATATTGAACGGAGAGACCGATCGGTCATAGTCGAGCTGCGCGATGCTCCTGACACCCACGATACCAACGCTGTAGGGACATTGCATCTCCTCAGAGAGATAAATCTGGCGGAGCGAATACAGAAAATTGCTGATGACTGTTTTTGGAATGCCATCAAACTCATCAATGAGGAGCACAACCCTTTTGAAAGCCGGAACATCTTTGTGCGAATCACTGTCCAAAAAATTTGCGAGTTGCTTAAAAAACAGCAGCATCGAAAAATCATCGGTTAGCGTTGTATCCGCCAAAAATTGTGTTAGTGCCTCAGAAGGCGCGCCACCGCGCTTTTCAAAAACGCTCTCAATTTGCATGCAAATCATTTGGTAGAACCGACTATAAAAAACGGCTGACGTAGCACTGCGCATTGTTTGGAAATCCAACAGGATAGGAAAATAGGTGGGATCCTCAGCCGTGAGCGTATTAAGTGCTAATCGGAAAAAGGTCGTTTTTCCGGTCTGACGTGGTGCGAACAACACAATGTATCTGCCTGCTTTAACACGGTTGATGAAATCAGCAACCTCCGTAGTGCGCGGAACAATATAATGCTGCTCAGGACGTACACGTCCGTAGGTACCAAAACTTCTCATTTTTCCTCCTGCAAAACGCTGGATATTATGAGGTTTAATACCGACGTCTCCAGTGCCAACTGTCACTCCCTGAAATAAGCGGACGGATGTCTTCTGGCAAGGTCTCAATAAATTCAGGGCTGACTTCGTTGCCGGGCCATTCGCGTACCATCGGAGGTGTGTAACCGGAGATGAGGATGACGCGCTCTTTGTCGCTACGGATGGCAGTGGTACTGTGAATCAACGCTTCGGCGAAAAGCAGGACGGAACCGGCTGTTGCTTCGACCTGGTAGATGAGTTTGTCATCGGAGAGTGCCGCTTCGATCATCTCATTCTGATTCCACGTTAATCGGTGGCTTCCGGGTATGACACATGTCCCACCGTCATCGGGACCGACATCGGTGAGGTAGGCGAGCGTCTTGACAAAAATGCAGTGGAATTTGTTCTGCTCTATATAGGTGCCCCACCCGTGTTGCGTCCCGCGATGAAACCCTGTCGGGTTATAGCGGCGTTTGTGGAGTTCGTCCAATTCTGTCTCTGGGTTACGACTATTAATGATCGCTTCGGTCTCCTCAAGGCGTACTGCCCCGCCAACCACCTCTTCAACCAATGGCACGAGTTTTGGATGCACAGCATATTCCAATAATGCTGGGTCATATTCAACAAGATTGCCGAAAAGCACATGGTGTTCTCCGCCCGGACGCGCATAAACACGCTTAGCATCCCGATCTTCGTCGGCTTTTATTTTATAGAGTGCGTCCTTCATACGTTGAATTTCATCGCTGTTTAGGACGTTCTCTAATAGGACGAAACCATAAATGTCGAAATGGAGTCGTTGTGCTGGCGTTAGACAAACCTTTTCACCGTTTTTCATTTCTTACCCCCACGTTTATAAGATCGCTCTACAATCCGCGCTTAACTTGCCCCCAGAAAGTGGTGAGTTTTCCGTTTGGATCAACGGCGAGATCGAGTGCCTCTTCTCCTTCATAGACCAACAAATCATCAACGTAACCAGGGACAGTTATTCCCCACGTATAGAAAGCGACCCATTTGGCGACAGGACCGAGGGCAGCATTTCTAAAGGCGAGTCCCTTTTCTGGCTTGGCACCCAATGCATCGTCTCTGTCATCGCCTACGTAAAAATCAAATTCGCTTTTGCTGACATCAGCGATAATGCGGACGTATTTCCATGTATCGGTTTCAAAATCACCAATGGGTTGCCATGCGGCACCGTCATAAAGCCGGACAATCCCGGCATCCCAGTTGATGTAGGTGCAACCATTGTTTTCGCCAAAACCATCAGCGGTGGCGACTTTGAGATTGAAACACCTGCCGCCGCCTTCAATATAGACATAGAATTCGACGGAAATAATGGGGTCTTCGGTCTCTATAGGGATCCCGATCCCGTCTCCATCCGCACCGTTTAAAATAGCGAGTGCTTTTTTATCGGTTTTGACGGTATCGCCAGAAACTTCAAAGTCGCCGCCAATTGCTTCCCAGTCTTTGGGTGGATTACCGGTGGGGAATTCCTCAAACCCAGTTCGTGCGAACACTTTTCGTGCGTCTGAGCTTCCCACGAAAACAAAGGTTAAAGCAACAATAAGCGTTAAGAGAACATATTGGTAAAAAGCAATCTGTTTATTTTGAATCATCTTCTATTTCTCCTCTTAGTTTTTTATGGCATCCAGATATTCCACTCGCCTTTTTTCTCCCATTTACGACATGCAACGCACAAACACATAAATCGAATTGCGAAACGTGGTGCAGTACCGACATTCATTGTGCCAGAATGCGGTAACAGGTGATGAAAAAACAGGACATCGCCCTGTTTAGCGACGACTTCCATCGGTTCGCCTAAATCCATTTCAGGAAAGAGTGCTCGGACATCGCGGACATGATTGGAGAATTTTGGGTTTTTCTTACGGAATTTGCGAATGCGCTGCGGTCCTTCGGGCCATATCAGAGTCGTTCCGCCGTGTGAAGTTGCATCGGTGAGGTAGGTTAAACTGGTCGCTCGAAACGTCCCCGGGTCCAACCGAAAATCTCGGAAATCGCCATCTAAATGCAGCGACGGGCTTTTCCATTTGGCTGAAACGGGGAATTGGTTGAGTGCCCAGATACCATCAGGACGCGGGTCTTCACAATGTGGAATTTCTGGGTATCGGGATGCGAGTTGTTTGAGAACAGTCAGATAATCAGGGGTACAACACGCCAATACGTCCGGATTGGTAACGCCAAAAAGTTCTATGCGATTCCCGTTAGACAGCTGCTCCATGTAAAACCCAGCAAGCCCTGGACGCTTGAAATGTCCCCATGAATCTGGATCATCTGACTCCATTCCCATCATGCTCCACATCGCTGCCTCTGCTTTTGTGACAGTCTTTTGTGGAATCAATCCAGAAAGAAGTAGATAGCCTTCTTCTTCAAACCGTGCTAACTGCTGCTCTGAAAGCATGGAAAGCTCCTTATCGTGTCAATCCTCAATCATGAGTTTGGTAACATCAATCTTAGGTTCAGGGTACTTCATGTCCAGTTTCTCAAGCGTCTCCACGATACACTCCGTGATAACGAGGTTCCGATACCATTTCTTATTTGCTGGAATTATATGCCAAGGTGCCCAGTCGGTGCTACACTTTTGGAGCATCACTTCGTACGCCTGCATATAATCATCCCAATAGGCGCGCTCACGAATATCGGATGCCTCAACCTTCCAATGTTTTGTAGGATCGTTAATCCGAGATTCCAAACGTTCTTTCTGTTCAGCCTTTGAGATATGAAGGTAAAACTTTAAGACAACTGTCCCATTCTCAACGAGCATCCTCTCAAAATCGTTGATCTGCTGATAGCGCTGCATCCAAATCTGCTCTGGCACCAGGTCATGCACACGAACCACGAGGACATCTTCATAATGCGAACGGTTAAAGATGCCGATTTTTCCTTTCGGTGGAACGGCTTTGTGCGCTCGCCATAAAAAGTCACGGGAGAGTTCATCTGCAGTTGGGACTTTGAAACTGACGACATCGCATCCTTGGACGTTGACCCCCTCCATCACACGTCGGATCGTGCCATCCTTGCCACATGTATCCATACCTTGCAAGATAATAAGAAGGGCATGTTGGCTTTCGGCATAAAGCAGCCACTGAAGTTCCAGCAGCTGCTTATGCAGTTTTTTGAGGCGTTTTTTCGTTTGACCTTTCTTCTCGTAAACTCCGGTAAACTCCGGTGGGTAATCGTCCAAACTGACCAATTCACCAGGCGTAATAATATTCTTAGGCTTAAGTTCCATCGCAGATTTCTAACCCTTCGCGCTTCATAGTAAGCAGCTTAGTATTAATGTCTTATGCTGGTGAGGTTTGAAACGTCGCCAGCAACAGTGTGTTCGTGAATTATTGCGATAAAGATTCATAGTAGTCATCAACGAGCCTTCGGTACTCAGGCGGGACATCCTCTTTCGCGACTTGGAAGAGTTGCTTTTGCTCCTGAAGGGTGTTGAGTCGCTCTTCAAGTGCGGCTTCCAATTTCGCCAAGTCCCGAATAACGAATTCATAGTTAGGGAACGGATTTGAGCGATTTCCAGGACGGTAGTCCATAGTATTCAGCAGATCGAGCCAGAGTTCGTCAATTTCACGCCCGGATTCCCGACCACCGGCGCGTGCCTCTTGGTTCTCACCCTCACCTTCAGCCTGTCCGGGCTGCTGCCCCTCCTGGCCAGGTTGTTGTCCGGGCTGTTGACCGGGTTGTTGTCCTTCCTGCCCATCTTGCATAGCTTGTTGCGCCTGTTGCATCCGCTCCTGAATCTGTTGCTGTTGTTCAGCGAGTTGTTGCTGACGGCGTTGTTGTTCTTCCGTCTGCTCTTGCCCCTCCATGGCTTGAAGTTCGCGTTGGATGTCCTCCATCTGTTCCCGCGATTGTTGAAGCTGCTGAAGTGCGGCTTCGAGCTGTTCTTCTTCAGTGTTTGCCATGTTGGCTTGCGCCTGTTGCAGATCCCCCTGTACCTGTCTGAGGGTCTCCACGACTTCTTGTTGATTCAGTTCAGCGGCGCGGAAACTACGCCATTGCAGGGCGCGTTGTGCGGTTGACATGTCCCCGGCAGTCTGCTCTTCAGTGAGCCGTCTGGTAGCATCCGTTACATTTCGGGCTGCCTCTGGATTCTCCTCACGGAGCTGCTCCGGCAAATTCTCCAATGTATCTTCAAGTGCTTTGAGATCCTGTTGAAGTTCTCGCTGTTCGTTAGCAAGTTCAGATGCCTTTCGGAAATCTTCGGGCCGCATTTCCGACTGCTGAGAGCGGTTCCTGAGTTCTTGTGTCTCCTGTTGGACACCCGATTGTTCATCTATCAACTGTTGGACCTGTTCTGCAGCATTGGCGAGCGCGGCATCGGTGAATTCCGATGCGACCTTTTCCAACTGTTCAATGGCTTCCTCAAGCCGTTCCTCTGCTTTTTGGCCTTTGGCGGCACTGAGTTGCGGTTCTTGTTGTTGCATGCCTTCTGAGGCTTGATCCATCTGTTCGCCAGCCTGTTGCATCGCCTGACCGGCTTGATCCAAGCGTTGGCCTTGGGTTCCTTGCGCATTCTGCTGCATGGTACTGAGCTGCTCTGCCATCTGCTGTGCCTGCTGTGACAGCTGCCCCTGTTGCTGACTGTTCTGTTGCATTTCGCTCGGAGATGGTTCGTTTTCACGTCCTAACTGCTGGCTCTGTTGACTTAGCTGCTGTTGATCTGCCAACATTTGACGTGCCTGATCTAACATCTCCTGCGTCTCCTCCTGCATCTCCATATCAAGCTCGTTCTGCTGTTCCTCAAGTTCACTTTGCAGCTCCTCCATTTCGAGCTCAAGATTCTCAGCAAGTTGGGGATTACTGTTCCGCATCTGCATCAGTATGTTCGGAAGTTCAAGACTCACTTTTATCAATAGTTCAAGTGCCTCTTGTTCCGCGGGTATTGCTGCAACAGGTTGGACAGCGTTCAGACTATCGGTCGCCTCACGCATTTTTTCTATTGCATCCTCCAAGTTCATCAGAATCTCGGGCGTGACCGCCGATTCACCTTGCATCGCCATGCTAAACTCATCTGCAAGCCGCTGCGTCTTATCCTTCAATTCATCTTGCTTGTCTCCTGTTTTCTTAACGGCACTCCGATATTCCTCCGTAACTGATGAGGGTTTTGTGCTGATGTGTTTCGCTGTTTCTCGAATAATCTGCTTCTGGGAGGCGAGTATCTCTAAAAGCGGATTCGGCATTGGTGGCCCCTGTTCTGCCTCCATCTCTTGGAAATCTTCATTAAACGGGCGGATTTCAATAAAATAAATATCGCTACTCGCTTCGCCGGGACCAGTGAGCGTGTTGTTATCAACAGCATGTGCATAGTAGGAGATAATATCACCCGGTTCAACATCAAATTCCTCAAGGTAGAATGTATAACTACCCTCTGCAACGCGGCGTTGAATCGTATCAATAGCCCCTGATTCTATAACAGCATCAGGCGTGGAGGTTTCCAAGGTTAATTCCTGTAGTTCGTCAGACCCGATGCGATACATAAGTTTTAGTGCTGCGATGCCATAATCGTCTGTGGCTTCAGCAATGATTTCCACCTCACCCAACTTTGTCGTTTTGATATCGCGCCCAGGATCCTTTACCACAACCTCCGGCACAGCATCTGGGATGGCTTTTATGGTGTATTCAATGGGTATCTCGTTATTGAAACCATCAATACCCAGAAGCTCAACGGTATATGTCCCGTCCGCAATAACATCTACGGTTGTTGTAAGGATGTTCCCGTCGGAGATAACCATCTGGGTTGAAGCAGGTTCCTGAGTTTCGTCTTTTTCCGGCTTAACATCCATCTTCAGAGCAAATGTTGCAGTTTGAATGGCTTTATTGGTCGTGAGTTTTATTTCCGCTTGTGTTCCGACGACCGCTTGGATGTCACCCGTCCCAGTTTGCACGACAGGTTTAAGACCTGTGTAGTCCGGATAAGTGTAAGCCACAGAAATTTCCGTTACCTTCGGCATCTCAAATACTTCAACAGTATAACGTTCCGAAGTCGTCTCGTTTGCGACGACGTAGTATTCGATATCTGCGTCAATGTTAAAAATTTCATAAGCAAACCCACGTTTATCGTCCGGGTTTTGTAACATATTAATCTGTTGCTGGGTTGTTTCCGTTTCGGCGGCGGTGGCTTCTCGGTTCTCCACATTCTCATAAGTCAAAACAACCTTCTCAGCAGATTTTCCGGTGACAGTGACGTGAATAGGTAGGCTCTTGCCACGAAGGATGCGTACATTTCCCGGTTCGACAGTTAACTTCGTTGTCAAAACTGGTTCAGTCTTCTCCCAAGGGATCAACACACGAAAAAGACTGGTTTGGAGTTCCGTTGGAAATAGGAGTGCGAGTACACAACAGCCAACAACAACCAAAGCTGCGATGCCGACATGCTTACGGGTCCGACTGTGATCAACCGTTGCTTTAAAATCAATACTTTTCACGCGCTGCGTGGTATCTTCAATCAGGCGTTGGAGCATGTGCGCTTCAATGGGATCTGTTGACTCACGATTGCCGAATTCAATAGCACTCACCAATCTATCTTCAAGGTCAGGGTGGTTTTGCTCAACGTTGAGTGCGATATCCCGGAGCGTGAGTGCTGCTCGGAGCGGTTGAACGAGATACTTATAAAGCAGGTAACCCGTCACACCGATACCGAGTGTTAACAAAGCAATTCGCACAAAACTTGGCAGGGGCATTACCCAATCAATGATAGCCTCACCCACGAAGACAGCAATGATGCCCGTCAGGACGATAGCGAAGCCCGCCCAAAAAATGCTACGTTTCCAAACGCGTCTGGCATCTAAAATTTTTGTTTGTAACTCTGCGTAACCTTCTCTTGTATTCATATTTCCTCCACCTATATTATCCATGAGCTATTAAGATTCCACCGACTCTCTGATTTAACCCCGTAGATTAGACAAAATAAAGCTGAAACTGTTCTTAAAGATTTTTCAGGTTGAGGTAAACGCTGCACGTTAATCACAGGCGTTAGCCATGTTTTTGTGCGTTTAGGGTTTGCTTACCTCAGTTTCTAATTGTGTCTTCTGCCAACCGTAATCAACATCTCCATCATAGAATTTGTCTGGATGTTCAACTGCCCAAATTTGCTTATGGATAATCCAGTTTTTCGGATCTAACGCGAGTGCCTTTCGCCATTCCGCCATCGCTTCTTCCTTCTTATCGCCTTCCAATAAGATGAGCCCGAGTTGAAAGCGTGCAGCAGCTTCAGCATTCGTTTTTACAACCGCCTCGCTTGAGGGTTTCATTTCGTGAAGCAGCATCGCATTATAGTCGGGATCCGACAACCACTTTTCGAGCATTGCAAGGTGCTTCTGATTTTTGACATTAACGTTGAAAGGTGCTTTCACGAGCCGTCCAGCCTCGTCAACCATGACAGCGTAAGGAATCGCTTTGAGGTTATAACGGGTGCCAAAAATATTCTGTGAATCAACGAGTGTGACAAAATCGGCATTCGCAGCTTCATGCCAAGGACGTACAACAGATGCGCCTTGGGCATCGAGTGCGATTGAGATAAAGTTTAATGCTTCGTTGTGTTTGGCGTAAAATTCCTGCCAACCTGGCAGTTGTCCACGACACCCTCACCACGACCCCCAAACATAGAGGAAAGTCTTTTTGCCGCGAAACTCTTTTAAATGTCTTGGGTTACCCTCTAAATCGGGGAGTGTGAATTCTGGAGCGAGATATGCGGGTTGGATAATCTCCAGCGTGTTCGCTGATGCTTCGTAAATCTCAAAGCCGAAGGTTTTCGCGAGGTGCGCCGGTTGGACATAAGTTACACCATCAATGTCCACAGCACCCGCCTTGCCGTCTTGGAATTGGAGTGGCACACAGAGTTCTGATTCCACACCGCCGCAAAGTACCACCATCTCCGCGCCTTCGGGGTATTCTACCTTCAATTCGAGTTGTTTAGCGAACGGTTCCAAAGGCACCAACCACGCGCCATCTTTGAAAATAGCAGGCTTGGTAAATTCAATACGTTGTGCGTTTACTGAAACCTGAAAATCCTTTTTTTTCATATTATCCTCTTCAGTGAATCCGATTTGCATGCCTATTAGAGAAAATAATATCGCCAACATCAAGCGTTTTACTATAGCATGAAGTTTACGCGTAACAATCATTTTGTTTTTCTCTCCCTATGTTGTTCATCGTAAATGAGGAATCTAATTATTTTTTCAGCGGTTTTCGGCGTGAGCCCAGAACCCGGCTTCCGCATCATTTTATAGACATACTTGCGCCACTCTTCCGGCATGAAAGTAGAGTTAATGGGACGTGCAACAGTGTGGCATCGACTACACTTGTTGGTGAAGAGTTTGTAAGCTTCCTGCATCTTCGCAGGGTAGGCAGTAACATCAATAAAGTTAGGTCCCTTATCCGCTGGATAGGTTTTTGTAACTGCGCGCGGCGCGCGCAAGGCATAGATCATTCCAATGCCTACAAGGATGATCACACCTAAGACAGTCCCCCAGATAATTATCCTTTGCATAATAAATGTAGTTTCGAGCCGCACCTACAATCCAGTTTTAGTGATTGTTGCTATTGCACGATAATGTCCTTCACCTTCTGTACAATAGCATTCGCACTAATACCGTGATGTTCCAAGAGCTCTTCCGGTTTTCCAGAACGTGGCATCCCTGTAACGGCGAGTTTGTGGACGTAAACATCTGCTGTTGCGACAGCATCCAACACAGCATCCCCTAACCCACCTTCGGGGTAATGGTCTTCAACGGTGACTAAAGTATTGTTCGTCTCGGCTGCTGCCGCTTTTAGTGCCTCTGCATCAATCGGTTTGATGGAATATAGGTCAATGACCCGGATAGCGATACCTTCGGCTGCAAGTGCGCTGTGTGCTTTCAACGCTTCATGAACGGTAACCCCCGCGGCAACAACAGTTAGGCTATCTTGATTGCTTTGTTGAACAACCTTAGACCCACCGATGGGGAAACTTTCATCGGCATCATAGAGAATAGGCGTTTTGGGGCGCGAGGTTCGGAGGTAAACAATACCTTCGTGTGCGGCAGCCTCAGCGACAAGCCGTTCAGCACTGCCAGCATCGCTTGGATAGAGCACGACTGCCTCTGGGATTGCCCGGAACATCGCTATATCCTCTAAACCCATTTGCGAGGGCCCGTCTTCTCCGATTGAAACGCCGCAGTGTGAACCGGCATACTTAATATTGGCTTGTGAAATCGCAGACATCCGAATCTGATCGTAGGCGCGCGATAAAAACGCAGCAAATGTGGAGACAAACGGAATTTTCCCGCGCTTCGCCAACCCTATGCCTGCGCCTACTAAATTCTGTTCCGCGATAAACATCTCAAAATAGCGATTCGGATAGCGTTCCATAAACTGTTCGGCATAGGTGGAGTTCTTAGTATCTCCATCTAAAGCGACAACATTAGGGTTCACACCGCCGAGTTTTGCGAGCCCGATGCCGTATCCGCCGCGCGTCGCGACCTCTTCACCGGAAGGATAGTCGGGCGGCTCACACTCAGTTGCACCAACACGCTCAGCACGCTCAGCTACAGGCTGAGGTGCCTCAACCTGAACAGGATCACCCAAATTTAGCGGACCGAGTTCGGCTAATGCTTTGTCAAGTTCTTCACCTTTGGCAACTGCCTTTCCGTGCCAGTTGTCTGCGTTTTCAAGAAATGAAACGCCTTTGCCTTTAAACGTCTTTGCGACTATCATCGTCGGTTTATGAGTCGAAGCTTTAGCTTGTGCAAGCGCTGGCAAGATTTCATCAAAATTATGGCCATCAATCCCGATGGTTTGCCATCCAAATGCCTCAAAACGCCTACAATAGGTATCAACATCAAAAGCGTGCATAGTGCGCTGACTCTGTCCAAGTGCGTTGACATCCACAATCCCGATTAGATTATTAAGTTGGTAGTGAGATGCCAAAGCGGCTGCTTCCCAGACGCCACCTTCAGCAGTTTCGCCATCGCCGAGAAGAACGTAGACGCGGTAATCGGATTCGTCTAAGTATTTGCCGTTGAGTGCCATACCGAGTCCAAGCGATAAACCCTGTCCAAGTGATCCAGTTGCGACCTCTGTCCATTCAAACCGAGGTGTCGGATGCCCTTCCAAGATGCTGTCAATTTGCCGTAGTGTACGGAGTGCCTCGGTCGGAATGATCCCCGCTTCGGCATACGCAGCGTAGAGTAGTGGTGCGGCATGTCCCTTGGATAAGATGAACCTATCGTTGTTAGGGTTTTGGGCATCGCTACAGTCATAACGCATAGCGTGAAAAAAGAGGGCGGAGACGATATCCGCAGCCGAAAGACACGTGGTTGGATGTCCAGACCCCGCCTCCGAAGTGGAGATTATGGAATGAATACGTAAGTTCGTTGCCTTTTGTTTTAGAAAGTTTTTTAAGGTTTCCACAAATTCGCCAATCCTTTTCTAAATATAGGTTTGTGATAAGCAATATAGAGTTGCATCGGTACGTCAAAACGCCCGACGTTTAAGAGTTTTTCGTGTTCAATTGATCCGCTCTGCGCTGTGCGGCTAATGAGAGATAATGTCCTTGGCAAGTTTTGGCCAGATCCTCAAAAGTCCCAATAGCTTGGGGAAGGTCTTGTAACTTGACGTACGCTTCGGCTTGCCAGTACTTCGATTTCGCAACAATTTCGTTGGCATCGGTGAGACTGCCCTCAGTGCTTTGAACTTCGTATTCAATAGCCTCGTTAAATTTCTCGATTGCCCGCTGATAATCATTTTCTTCATAGTAGGCTGTCCGCGCGTCCCTATAGGCAGCGTTACTCTGTTCCTGGGGGCGAAAGAGCTCGACTTCGAGTTCCGTCGGAACTAGTTCAAGCGGCGGCAGTTCTACTTCTAAATCATCTTCGTTTTCATCAGGCAGTGCTTCTACCGGCTCTATAAGTTGTTGTTCGTCAGTATTAGCATCAGCGGCATTATCTTCCTCAGTATCAGCTTCTGCTTCAGGATGGTCCTCTTCTGCTTCCGTACCAGCATCTGCTTCGGGATCGTCATCTTCGTCATCTTCGTCATCTGTCTCATCCTCATCCACTATTGTGCCCGCTGCTTGACGAAAAGCCTGAGAGAGTGCTGTATCAGGATCGTCATCATCTTCCTCCAAGAACACATCCTGTGGCTCCTCCTCAAAATCATCGGCTTCGTCAAGAGTATCGGTTTCGTCAAAGTCATCTACTTCATCATAACTAAACGTCATGTGTGCCTCCGTTTTCTGTTTTTTATATCGCAATGCGCTTGAGGGTTCACCTACCCATTCGCCTTACTATCCGATATGTGCTGTAGAACGAGGGCTTCGCTTGCCTTTCACCGTGCGTGTGGGCGGGTATGGGCCCGCCCTTTACGCTAATTTTGAAGGTCAGTATACAGCACTATGCGCCTATAGGCTTACAAACGCCGCGTGAATATCTAAAGATTCCTAATACTTGACCTTCACGTTTGCCCAAGTGGTTGTCATTTTATCAGCGGGTTCAACTGCTAAGACACCAAAATAAAGGCCATCCTTATACAGTTTTTCAATATCTTCTTGTTCCAAAGCGACACTGAAAATCGCCACTTCATCGACAGCACCTAAACCAAAGCGTGCGCCGCCGCAACAATCATCAAATCCGATATTGGCGGGACCCGTATCAAGATCAATCGGATTTTTAGCCAAATCCAATGCGCTCGCTTCTTCCGCATCAATATAAATATACCACTCACCGGTATCACTATCAAAAGTGGTTGTGTACATGTGCCATTCGGTAATATCATCTGTGCCAACATTACCGTCATTCCACCCGCCGGGTTTATTCCAACAACCGCCATTGCAAACTGGCCATGCGATGTTTTTCGTCCCGCTGTTAGGATGGATGATATAGGCATTGCGTTTTTCAACTATCCAACCGGGTTGGTTCCAAAGGTCGGCTCCACTCTTCGCCCAAGCGGATACCGTGATTGCCTCAGTTGGGTTCTCATGTGCTGGAATCTGAACATAAGCCGATTTACCATCGAATTCAAGTGCCATTCCAAATTTACCTTCAACCCATTTCGGACTGCCTTCAAATTCGCCGTCCAACTTGTTTCCAGAAGCATCAGTTGCGACTTTTCCTTTACCTTCATCAAAAAGCCACATCCCTACAAGGGTATCGGGATCAATTTCGGCTGAGGTGGTGGAAACGAATAGAACGCCTAAAGAAAAGAGGCTGAAACACGTAAGCGTTATACTCGAAAGCCAGAACTTTCGAGAAAAAATAACATTGAAATTCATTATTACCTCCATTTGTACAATTCAAGCACTCCTACCTACATATAAGCGATTTATCCAAGTACAGCGACCACGTCCTAAGGCATAAAACGCTTAAAATACCAATATATTTATCATATCAGATTCAATGGTACATGTCAAGCGAAAAATGAAATTTTCAGGTGTCAGTAATCAGCAGTCAGTGCAAGTTGCCCCTACAAGAAATCACTCGTGAGTGAAGATCGAAATTACGGAAGACCTGAATGGCACTGCTATATTCTAAAAAAGCGTTGACATTATAGGAAATTTCGTCTACAATATCTTCATATATTTCAACGCAAAGTGTGGGAAAACATG
>VYCT01000321.1:0-1738 GCA_009843785.1 Candidatus Poribacteria bacterium
GGTAGTAGGGGCTGTTGATAAGTTGATAACTCACCTGAAGGCTTATTATCATTGACAAGTACCCTGTTGATAACTTGTTGATAAATCAGTAAGTTATCAACAAGTTATCAACAAAACTATATAGCAAGTAAGTTATGCACAAGTTATGCACAAGTTATCAACATTGTTTTAACATAGTTATCAACAAGTTATCAACAGGTTCAGGGTGCGACATATCGTTTAAAAATGCCTTAAAAACGCGAGATAAAACGATGAATTTGGCTATCGGAATTGATCAAGTAAGAACACAATTGTTTGCCGTTCCTCATCACTCTTTTCGATTGTATTTTCTATCTGTTTGCAAGCGTGAATAACAGTCGTATGATTTTCCCTATTAAACGCTCGGGCAATGTTTGAATATGACATTTGTGTCAATTCTCTGCACATGTACATAGCAATTTGACGTGGTTGCACTAACTCTTTAGTTCTTTTCATAGAGATGAGGTCTGCCACCTCAATTCCAAAGTAGTCAGCGACGACGACTTGTATCCCTTTGGATGTAGCAGTCTTACGGTCTCGCATTGGTGACGGGGTGCCTACATCGCTTAGCACCTGTCGGGCAAAATCCAAACTCAAATTTTCCTTGAGTATTGTGGCTTGCGTAACCAACCGTACTAATGTACCTTCCAGCTCACGAATATTGGTTTCGACGACTTCAGCAATGTAACTGAGGACATCATCAGGGAGGTTTTCAAACTCTTGGTCCTGACACTTTTGTCGGAGGATAGCGATACGCATTTCGTACTGTGGCATACCAATCTCGGCTACCATTCCGGATTGAAATCGGGATCGGAGGCGTACTTCAAGGTTTTCAAGATTGTTTGGTGTCCGATCACTGGTCATGACTATCTGGTTTGAGTTCATGTGGAGTTCATTAAAAGTGTTAAAGAATTCCTCTTGCGTGCCTTCCTTGCGTTCTAAGAACTGTATGTCATCAATCAAAAGCATATCTGCTGTTCGATATTTTGTGCGGAATCCTTGCGCTGATCCACGGTTGACGATAGATTCGACGTATTCATTCATGAAAGTTTCTGATGTAACGTACAGAACTTTCTTGTGAGGTTGGTTTGCTGAGAGCCTATTGCCGATTGCATGCAAGAGGTGAGTTTTCCCCAATCCGACACCCCCATAAATAAAGAGGGGGTTGTAGTCGCGCCCTGGATTTTCTGAAACGGCCAAGGCGGTTGCATGACAGATCCGGTTAGGGGTATCAACAACAAACGTATCAAACCGGTATCTTGCGTTCAGCCCTGTCTGATTTTGCGGTAAGGAGGTAGCGGGTTCGCTAACAGATACTTGACTTTGATCGACCACTTGATCAGAGATATCTTCGCTTTCAATTGCGTTGGAATCCTCGCTGCCGCGGGCTACAGATTCGTCTATCGTGAGCGTAAATACACATTGCGCGCCGATGAGTGTTGCTAATACTCGCTGGATGTCAGTTCGGAACCGCTCTTCAATTCGCGCGCGTGTGTACGCGGAAGGTACAGCTATCTTCAACGCGTCTGCTGTGAGTGAAAGCGGGACTGCTTGGTGAAGATAAACATCCTGCTGTGCTGAGTCGTTGAGGTGTTCCAGTATTTCTGACCAGATTTCGTTGGGGGTGTGCCGCATGAGCGTGTGTCCTAGCCTAAATGGCACATGAGTTTTCAGCCTTAATATCAGTTTTAAGGCTTAGCCATTATGATTCCTTATAGAT
>VYCT01000321.1:1748-10364 GCA_009843785.1 Candidatus Poribacteria bacterium
ATCTTAAAATTGAATTACAAACCCATTGAAAATATTTTGGACTAAAGCCGAAATTTTATCAAGTTATTTTTTCGATGCCCCGCGAAAGTTACGATGTCAAAAAATTTGACAAATGCCGAAAAATAGCGTATCATTTTTAAGCAAAGCACACTCCCACTCTGGCGAACTGAAGTACTTAATTTGTAATGCTCTAACTGAAAAAAGATAACGCTTACAGAGAAAAAAGGAGATCCTCATGAAGCGCACATATCAACCACATCGGCGGAAACGGAAAAATAAACTCGGTTTCCGCAAACGGATGTCTACGCGACACGGAAGGCAAACTATTGCTCGTCGTCGTGCCAAAGGACGAAAAGTCCTGAGTGCCTAAGAAATTTAAACAAGAGATCTGAAAGTAACCTATCCTGCCGGCACTGAGAATTAGGAAGATACCACGCCTTTTGTTACAGACGGGAGCGCGAATGCCTCGAACCTTCAAATTGCCTCACTTCTATCATAGTCCTATTATCTCTGTGGTTAAACAAGCGCGCCGTGACACTGATGTCCGAAAGCGAGACCTTGCCCCAACATTATTGGACTTTGGGCCTGTCCGATTCAAAGTAGCGCGCCACTTCGGCTTCTGTTACGGGGTCGAAAACGCTATTGAAATTGCCTATCAGGCACTCGCGGAAAACCCAGACAAGCGCATTTTTCTATTGTCTGAGATTATTCATAACCCACACGTCAATGAAAACCTAAGACAACGCGGGGTCCAGTTCCTGATGGATACCGCCGGCATGCCACTCCTCCCATTTGACATTCTGATGCCAGACGATGTTGTTATCGTACCTGCTTTCGGTACTACCCTCGAGGTGGAGCAAGCTCTCAAGGCACGTGGTGTTACGCTTACTGCCTATAATACGACGTGTCCGTTCGTCGAAAAAGTTTGGAGACGGAGTGAAGAGATTGGTAAGCAGGATTACACCGTTGTTATCCACGGGAAGCGTTACCATGAAGAAACTCGGGCGACATTTTCGCATGCACAAGCGAGTGCTCCCGTTGTCGTTGTTCGTAATCTTGGAGAAGCACAGGATTTAGCAAAGGTTATCTCCGGCGAGGCAGACGCGGCATTCTTCTTTGAAAAGTTCACAGACCGATTCTCTCCCGGTTTCGATCCTACTGTTCATCTGGAGCGCATCGGCGTTGTCAATCAGACAACGATGCTCGCAACGGAAACAGAGGCAATTGCCAATTTATTACAGGATACTATCAGAGCCACATACGGTGAAACCGATATGTCTTCACACTTTGCCGATACGAGAGATACCCTCTGTTATGCGACTAAGGAAAATCAGGATGCAACGCTTGCGCTTATTGCCGACGGCGGCGATATCGCTGTTGTTGTCGGTGGCTATAATTCTTCTAATACGAGCCATCTTGTGGAACTCTGTGAGCAACACCTTCCCACTTATTTTATTCGAGATGCAGATGAGCTCCTCAGTCCAAAACGCATTCGGCATCTCGAATTAGAGACAAAACAGGTCCAGACGACAGAAGATTGGCTTTTTCAGACAACCGAGACAGGACTGAAAACACCTACCGATATCGTTCTGACTGCGGGGGCTTCTTGTCCTGATGTGCTTCTTGATGAGGTGTTGCAAAAAATTGTTAAGTGGTTTCCGGATACTCACTCAGTCGATGAAGTGTTGAAACCTTTTCTATAGCGTAGATAGGACTTCTAAGAGGACAGATGTTTGCGATGGTGTGCCAACACTGATTCGAACGTGATTACGTAGACCGGGTGTCTCAAAATATCGGATGAGAATTCCTCGTTCAGCTAATGTCGCTTTCAGTTCCGCTGCATCTCTTCGGATCACTCGCGACAGAATGAAATTCGCCTCGCTTGGATACGGCTCCAAAAAGTCAAACGCCTGCAACGCCGCATAGAGCCTTCCACGCTCTGCCACAATCTGCCGTACATTCTCTTGCAATCGAGACACATCCGACAACGAAGCCAATGCAGCTGCTGCGCCAGCAACGTTTACGTTGTACGGCTGCTTAATTTTCAAAAGGTGTGAGAGTATCCAGTACGGAAAGATACCGTATCCTACCCTCAATCCCGCCAATCCTGCCCACTTGCTGAAGGTCCGAAGCACAATCAAGTTCTCATGTTCCAAGACCCAATTCGCACGGCTCCCACCAGCGAATTCAATATATGCTTCATCCAATACAACAATTAACGGCAGCTGAAGCAGCTGTTGAAGGCATGCATCGCCGAGTATACCACCATCAGGATTGTTTGGACTGGTAATAAAGACGAGTTTGATATTTCTGTTATTGGAGGCGAGATCAACCACTGCTTCAGTGTCCAAAGAAAAGTCCTCTTTTCGCTCAATGTCAATTATGCTTCCGCCGTTAAGTTCCGTGTCAAAACGGTACATCCCGAACGTTGGAGGACAGTTAATGACAGCATCACCAGGGGCGATGAATAACCTAATTATGAGATCAATCAATTCATCTGCGCCGTGACCAGCAACGATATGGGTTGCTTCAACACCTATGTATTCGCTCAGGGCTTGACGTAACGATGAACTGTCAGGATCTGGATATATATGGTAATAGGTTTCATCCGCCAACGCTTCATATACGCGCGGTGAAGGACCGTATGGGTTCTCATTCGCATCAAGTTTAATGATGTTCTCAGCAGGGATACCGAGACGTTGACTCAACACGTCAAACGGCACAATAGGCGTGTAAGGTGCCATGTCTGCGATATTTGGACGGATAAGGTTTTTATATCGTGTTTTGGATGACATTGTTTTAAGGGTTATAAGTTGTTGGTTATAAGTTATAAGTTAAGCAGGTCCCGATGGGGCAATATCTGTTGGTAACTGTCGGTGCTTCGATAATGATCAAACATCAGAAACCAGACTTATAACTTATAACTATAAACTATTGACTTGGATTCGGTGAGGTTCGGACCTCAACTGCTTTTGGGGTCAATGCCCCGAGAGGTGTTTCGCCGTTCAGCACCCGTACGAAGTCATCCACAGTCATATCCGCCACCCGTAGGTTGGCATCTTCTGTTCTGCCTGCGATATGGGGGGTGTGGACAACGTTATCCCGATTCCGCAATTCATCATCGATGGGTACTGGTTCAATGTCGTAGACATCAAATGCTCCGGCAAGTTCATCCTTTACGATTCGTTCCCGTAGTGCATCCATATCGACAGCAAAGGCGCGCGTAATTATGACAACCAAACTTCCCTTGCGGAGATGGTAGATCCGTTCTCGGTTTAATAGGTGTTTCGCTGAAGGTGTCGGCGGAACTGCTACGAACACGATATCAGATGTATCCGCAAGTGTATCCATATCGGTGCGTTGTACATCCCATTCTTGAAGGAGTTCGTCTGAGACATACGGATCGAAACCGGTTACCGTTGCCCCAAAAACCCGACACCATTTCGCTATTTTTCCGCCAATCTGTCCGAGACCGATGACACCAATGTTTTTAGTGCCAAGGTCACCGTTGACGAAATCTGGATCATCACAGAACTGATGTGCTGCCGGAAGTTTATCAAGGGGCGCGCCGGTTTCACGTGCGTTTAGCGAACCCCACATTGGGTTCTCCCAATCCCAGAGTTTTTCACCCTGTGCCATCCGTAGGTGCCACTGTGCTGTCCGGCGCAGCGAAGACAGCGCAAGACCGAAGGCACACTCAGCCACGGATTGCGACCAGGCTCGCGTCGATTCAATGACGGGGATACCACGCGCTTGAAGTGCTTGATATGGAATACCGTGCCCGGAATTATCTGTCATCGCTCCGAATACTTTGAGTTTCGGTGCCGCTGCAATGCATCCCTCCGTCAGGTTTCCACCGAAATGGGATATGCCGATAGTCTCGCTTAAATCGACCTGTTCATGAATAGGGTCTCGGTTGTTGGTGTTGAGCACAAGTGTTACGCCGAGTTCTTCTAACCGGCGGACCATCTGTTCGTGCACATAGGGCCAAGAAATCTCTAAATTCGGATAGCGTGTGAATACAAATTCGGGACTTGCCATAATGGTTGTCAGTTGTCAGTTGTCGGTTGTCGGTTACGCCTCCTGTGACGCGAGTATCTTCCGATAAGCTTCCAACCTTTTCTTCCTTTCTCAAGTGAAATTGGCAACAAGTGCCAACCTTCGTTGCGTTATCGTCATCAGAAACCTCTTTAACCGAAAACTGAAAACCGACAACTGATAACTATTTTTGACGAATAAGCAGATGTGGTCCAGTCGGGTATCTTCCCATACGTGCGCCGTAGAGCGCGAACCCGCCTTTCGCCTCAGCATCCGCTTTCACTTCATAACGGATTGTTAATGTATCTGCCTTACCATTTAGGATAAGTGATGGGTCTACCTTGACATTGTGAAGATAGCCGTAGATACCGGGTTCACCGTGAATATAAGAGAGCGCACCGCGTGCATCCGCAGGACAATCTGGAATACGGATGGTATCAATTTCAACGCCGTTAACTGAGAGTGTCACATCAGATGGATATTTCTCTGGCTCCGTTTGACGTGCACCTCCATAGCAACTGGAGGCTTCAAAGATAAGTGCTATCTCTGCAACATTAGCTGCACTAAGTCGTTCTGGCAACGAAACCTCATATTCGACAGAGCCACTCCCGATTGCAGAGAAAAGTTGTTCGCTTGTTGTCGGTTCGTTCCAAGAGGATTCAGACACGCTTATAGGAGCATAGTTGAGACTGATTAATCCTGAACCGTTCGATCCCACTGACGCGGTGGACGCTACGAAGTGCTCAAAATTGATGAAGTTACGAGCAACGACGGTTCCTGAGTGATCTGTTACCCAGACATGAAGTGTGCCGACCGCAGGGTGAACATCCGGGATACGCAGTTCGAGTTGATGCACGTGTTGCACCTGATACTGCGGAAACGGTATCTCAACGTTTCCTGAGACGTTCCCACGCGTAACGTGTCCGGTTGCTGATATTGTATCCAGTTGCCAGTGGAGGGTTGTACCCGTGATGGTTTTGTGTGAGAAGTGGCTCGCGTAAATATCCGCTTTTATCTCATCACCCGGTGCAACCGTTGTTCCAGGCGGATAGTCGATGGCGATAAAGTCAAGCGTGTTAATGTCCTGATAGTCGTATCCAAATTCCTTTACTGATCTGTCATAGTTCATGAAGCCGTTGTGTTCCCACTCAATGTCCTGTAACTCCGTGTAGATGTAGCCACAGATTTTTGGATGGAGTCGGAGTTCATTCGTCAGGTATTTAAAACACCATGAGATGTCCTTATCTCCCGCGCCTGCGGAAATACCGCCATACTCGCTATTAATCAGTGGCGCATCGCTCTGGACGTTGCCGCCAGCATAATTGAACGCTGAGCCCGGATAGGTCTCTGCCACAACGTTTGCGATGTGTTCCTTCGCGCGGTCATAGTCATTAATATAGAAATGCCATGAATTGATGTCCGTTTCTACATGGTCGTACAAACACGGTGAGTTATCCTCAATCAGGCGGGTCGTATCTAACGATTTAGCAAGGTGATACATCTCGCGTACCCATTCCTGTCGATCTGTCATCTCCTTGTACTCGTTACCACCGAGTCCCCAAGTTTCGTTGAAGTTGCACCAAGAGATAATCGACGGGTGATTGTAATCTCGCGCAATGTTGCCACGGAGAGTCTGTTCAAATCGAGCCTTCGCTTTCTCCGTGTAGGTGCCAAAGTTTGGGATATCACACATGAAGAGCAACCCTAACTTATCAGCCCAATAATAGAGACGCGGTTCATCGACTTTGATGTGGAGACGTAGAAAGTTGAAGCCAAATTCCTTTGCGCGTTCGACATCCCTGCGGATCGCTTCGTCTGTTAAGAACGTGTACACACCTTCAGGGTTAAACGACTGGTTGAGCGCGCCGAGGAGATAGATAGGACGGTTGTTAAGGTAGATATACTGATAGTCTCCACCTGGGGCTTTGGCAATGGAAACTTTCCGCATCCCAAAATAGGTGAAAATCCTGTCAACAACCCTTCCTTCTGCTACTAATTCAAGGGTGACATCGTAGAGGTTCGGGGTATCTACATCCCATAAACGGAGTTGTTCAGGAGAAATATTAACAATAAATTGGGTCTCATGACTGGAAACCTGCTTAGAGCCGCTGAGTCCATCGCAATGCCAGCGTAAGGTTAATTCAGTATTTTCTACATCACCATCTGTTTTAACTGCGAACGTTGCAGACGCGTTATTAATGTCAGGCGTGATGTGACACTGTGCGATGTGCGTCTCACTTCTCGGTTCGAGGTAAACGGTTTGCCAGATACCACTGGTACGCACATACCAACCGATCTGTTTACCCGCAAGTTGTTCACCGTGATCTTGCGCATCATAAGCGCGAACAACGATGACCGTAGATTCCCCTGGCGTAAGTACATCTGTAATATCAAATTCAAAGGGTAGGTATCCGTTTTCGTGTTTGCCTATTGGGTTTCCATTTACCCAAACTGTTGCTTCCCAATCAACAGCACCAAAATTCAAAATAACGCGCTTGTCTCCCCAATTTTCAGGGAATGAAACGACTTTGCGATACCAGCCGATTGTCTGTCGCGGTTCGCCGCGATAATTCCCTTCGCGGTCTAAACCGCCACAGGTAACCTCTTCTGGGTTGAGATAGGCATCTTTACTCAAATAGTTTGTGTTGTCTGCCTGCTCTTCGTTTCCCCATGCTGCAAGACTCTCCCAAGGATAGGGGACCTGTATTTGTAATGTCCATGGAGAATCATCAGTAGATTCTGATGAATACCATTGGTTTTGCTCGCCAATATCATCTGGATCGAACGCGAATTCCCATGTGCCGTTGAGGCAGATCCAGTCAATACCTTCTGATGTCCCGCGTTGAAAATCTGGACGCGGGTATTCTGGGCGCGGTATATCTGTATTGTTTCCTCTCATGTTTTTCCTTTTTTATCAGTTGTCAGTTTTAATAGTTATCAGTCATCGGTTATCGGTTTTCAGTTAAGAGGCACCTTGTGGCAGTTCCGTTTGCTGTATTCGGCACAGAAACTCTCTTGAACTGACGACTGATGACTAACAACTAATATATCACAAATTTCTTTTCTTTCCAACTGTTTCTTTCGCAAGCAATACCTTCGCCAATTATCTGCATTTGAGTTGGATAGATGTGTCCTGAATACAACGCATTGCCCTGTGATGTTCGATCATCTCGTAAATAAAAATACCTTCAGTGTTTTGCGGAAGTGTTTTTAAATAGGCCTCCCGGCGCGGTTTCGTAGGGGCGGGGTTTCCCCGCCCGATGTTCCGGGATATGTATCCTTGTAATGCTGTGGGTCCTGATGCGTCGGAAACCGTGTTCCCATCTGGGCGAGGGGACCTCGCCCCTACGATTTTGGCGAAGGTATTGTCGCAAGGGCAGGGTTATTAAAAAAGTTTGACATCTTTTGTGATATGTGATACAATTATTCCTAAGCAAGATGGCAAAACTGAAAACAGTCCCACTATGCTTTTTATGATTCACATTTCACAGCGGGGAATTGTAGAGGATGAACCGACCTATCAACACCATAGTGCCAAAAATGCTAATGTCAGGCGTGCACCACCTGTGCGTGCGTTGTCCGCTGGCACCGTTTGTTTTTTCGGTTAATACCGCTAAATTTACCCCCCCCCCCACTACGTTAAGTGTTTTACTTCACAAGGTTCATACAGTTTGCTTTTTAACGCAAACCGTAAATGCCTTTCGTGCCCGCGTGCTGCTTTTGTTTTACACAAAGTATCGCGTCGCTGGATTTTTGTGTTGCATCGTAAATTGCTCCAACAAACTTGGTCTCTCGCGATGCGACTTTTTTCGTTTGACAATAACGCTGGAACGTGCTATTCTTATGCACGTCTCCTACTGTTGTCATAAATATTTTTGTAAATGGCAGCCTCCAAAAGTTTTAGAGGTGCGCCGAGGGTAGTACCAGCCCCCATCGACGCGGAGAGCCCTGCCATAACACTGTTATGACAGGGCTAACAAAACTGTATCACGGAATGGATGCATTTTGTGATACTTTTAAGTAGCACCTTATACAGAATATACAGAATACAGAGGATTGCCGCGGAACGCAAAATACCTTCTATCCGTATCAGGGCAATCCCAAAATAAAGGAGAAAATCGAATGAAAATGTCTTTGTCTCAAATCATTGCAATTGCCTGCATCCTCACTATAGGGGGACTCGGATTGCTACCACTCATGGACACTGCGGATGCACATCCCAAACGCGAGGACTGGCGGCATACAGTATATACTTGTTATGTGGTTCATAGAGACACCGAGCCACCTTACTTGGTACATATATGTATGAGTTACACAGACTCGGGGAAAAGAGCTGTGTGGCCGTGGGCGGGTCACAAAGAAGAGGCGAATCAGCCGGGGCCTCACAAACCTCACACTGTAGAGGAAAATACCCATAGTTACGACTATGACAACTATGAGCGCGATAGTTGTAGCAAGTGCTAAGTGTGTTTAATTTTAACGACTTGTGCTAATTAATTAACTCATTGTTTTTTATTTTCACAGATATTGATATTATTCTATAAACATATCGTCCCTACGGGACTAAAGATCATATTC
>VYCT01000351.1 GCA_009843785.1 Candidatus Poribacteria bacterium
CCTGGGTAGAGATGGTTTCAGGTTAATGTAATATAAACTTTTAGAAATGGTATTATACCAAATCTGACAGATAAATTCGCACTTATGAGATTTTGAAACTCATGGTAGGTTGAGGAAACTGCTTTTGAGTGTGAGCTGCCTCTGTTGCCCATTCTTTTTAACTGTGATGTGCTTGGTTTGGATGTTGGTGACGTGGGTCTCGGTGTCAAGTGTATCACCGATAGTGACGATGTGCGTCTGATTTCGGACGGTGTTTTGGATGATGGCTTTCGGAGGGGTCTTTGCATCTTTAGGGATGATGGTTCCAAGCAATCGGTAGGGTTCTTGCGGACGTGGTGGTGTCCAACCCAGCGGACGAAAAAGATTGTTGTCAATGATGGTGCGGTAGAAATCCGAGTTTTGGAAGTGCTTTAATTCCACGTCTTCGGTTGGAAGAGTGGAAGATTGGAAGCGGGAACGCGGTGGAGTTGTGCTGACTGTCGGGGGCGTTTGCGTTTTGACAGTTATCGTTGTGTTTTCGGTGTGCGTGTACATGGCGGTGTAGAGAAAAAAGAGTATCGCGAGGGTGAGACCGGCGAGACCGGCGATATCGGGATTTCCAATGTGTTTTATGTGCTTGGTGGGCATGGTATTTTCCTAATGAAAAGAAAGGGAAATCCGCGGAGCAGACAAAAGCCGACGGCAACTGTCGCAAGGATCAAACTCGCTTGTTCCAAGATAGGGCTTTTGAAAAACATCGCGTAGGCGAGGCAGATAAAGGTGAGCATTTTGACGCTGCCGTATAGGGCACGGCTCATGCGCGATCGGGTGAGTGCGTATGTCCATCCCTTTTCTGGGTATCCGTGTGTCCGTTGCAACGTCTCTGTGATAAAACCGCGTGCCATGACAACGATCGGCATCCAGACAGGGAGGTGTCCCTTCGCGGTGAAGTAGATCCAAAAGGTGTTTTCAATGATCCTGTCGGCGAGAGAGTCAAGGACTTCGCCGAGTTGAGTGGTCTCGTTGCGTTTGCGAGCGATGGTGCCGTCAACGGCATCGAGGATAAAGATAAGTCCAAGGGTTGCTAAGAGGTAGAGGTCAAGTTTTTGATGTCTACCGAATAGGGCAATCACAACAAAAGTTAAGAGTAGGCGAGAGAGTGTGATGATGTTTGCTAACATTTTTATTCAAATTCTAAAACAGCGTTTATTTCTGGGAAGCCTGTTTCAAGGTATTTCGGATCGATTTTGATGTCCAATGGATAGTGAATTTCCCAGACATTTACGTTTGCCTCGGTAAATTGTTCTCTGGGGTAGACAGGAACAAATGCATCACTCAATTGGCCGCGTAGAAAGGATATTTGAGATTCCTTTTTTGTGAGCATAATGTGTGTTGCCCCATGGGTTTTTAGGTATTCCAAAGCCTCGTTTTCGGAAGTGGCATTGTGAACGTGTTGGTTATAGAGAAGTATCCAGTTTTGGAGATAGGTGTCTTGGTCAATGATAGTTTTGACCCCGCCAAGTACGTTGAGTTGACTGCCATATCCCCAATGTGCGGCAACAATGGCGGTGTTGGGGAGCGTTGTCTTCATCCAGTGTAAGGCGTTTGTCACATCGGTTGTGGGTGTTGCTTTCCGCATACGAGTTGCAGCGTAAATGGCGCGCGTGGCGTGTGCACCAAGGGGTGGCAAGAACAGAATCCCTGCCAGTAATAGACTCGCGATACAGGTCTTAAGTAGCCTCTGTTGTTTGCTTTGTTTGACTTTACGGGTCAGGGTATTGGCAAAGAGGTGTATGATTTCTGCGGTAAAAAAGGCGAGTGGCACGCCGATAAAGAAGTCGTAGCGTTTGGCATCCCGCGAAAGTGCAACCCAGAAAACAAACCATGCTGTAAAGGCGACAATTGTCATCAGACGCGGTTCGTTAGATTTTTGGAGCCATGCACTGATCAGAAATCCGATCCCTATACAGATAACAGCAATAGAAAAGAAAAAAGTGCCGTGGGATGCGTTCCAGAGATGTTTTTCAAGCGGCTCTCGGAAAAATGTTGTTGCAATGAAAAGAGCGAGCGGGACGAGCAGACAGGTCTGATCATAGTAGCGTTTACTGGCGACTATCAGTCCGATACTTCCAAAAATAAAGACACCACCATATCTGAAAACCCAATACCCGAAGTGCGGGTTTCGGAGTTCTGTCATCGCGGTCATCACTGCGTTTTGGCTCAGTGGGACGGTGGTATCCGCAAAGGTCTTTTGTTGTATCCAGACATAGCCAAGGACAAGCGTAGCACTTGCAAGTATCAATCCGAATGACACGGTGCGTGCGTATGGACGCAAGCGGTCTACTTTTGAGATGAGCAGATACCGAATCGCGCGCATTGCCAAAAGGACAATAGGTGGTATGAGAACAAACGCTGCGAGGTGTTCAGCGAAGCCGTAGCCGTTTCTATATGCTGGTGAGGCGAGGTAAAGTGTCGGAACAAAGCAGCACATCCACAGGACATAAAGACCTAATCCTTCCTCTGTTTCGGAGGTCAAAAACCGCCACAGCTCCACAACGATAATGACACTCAAGAACACGCCGAAGCCTTCCCAAGACAGACCACCGAGGAAAACGAAAAATCCGCTGATGAGCGTCCAAAGAAGCCTGATGCGCGGTCGTTGTGCTTGTACGGACACGAGATAGGTTGTCACCGCAAGGATGCCGATCATCAGGCAAAATGTGTCACGGTCGCCGAAGCCTGCGGTGGAACGTTCGATGCTACCGGGGAGTGTTGCCAAAAGTACACCTACTATGCTTGAAAAGAGAAGTCCATGGGTGTGATACAGGTAGAGACAGAGCGCGTAGAGACAGAGCGCGCCGAGACCGATACAGAAGCAGACAACTGGCATGTAAAGGCAGACGTGATAAAGCGTGACATTGGGAAATAGCCAAGCAACCGCTTGGTGAGCAGAAGCCAGGACGTAGCCGTAAAGGTTCAGGGTTTGCCCTAAATCTCTACCGAGGGGCAGCCACCGGTGCATGTCGCGTGCGGGGAGATGTCCGTGTTCGGAAATCAACGATGCCTGCCAATAGTAGAAGTAGGCATCCGTTTCAGTGAACTGTCCGGCGGGGAGGTGCTCTACGCCTTGAACGCGGATCCATCCCCCCAAAAGAAAAAGAAAAACCAGAACAGCGGTGAGACTAATGTTCTTCAGCAACTGTGTATTTCTCGGTGAAGTGTTCAAGTTGTTCGGCAATCTCCGGATGGGACTGTTTTATCCGACGCAGCCCCTCTTCAAGTCCGTATTGCTTTAGAAGTTCAGTGGCTTTTTGATACGCCGCCCGTTGTTTCACAGTGCTGCGAGTTGTTCTCGGGAAGCCGCCAACTCTTGTGGAGTCATCTGGCGACAGCAATCACAGTCTTTTTGTGGAGGCGTCGCGCGGATGACAGATGCTTTTCGTGGTATTGATGTTGGAAGAAAACCTGTCGCCAAACCGACAAAAATCGCAAGGATACTACCGATTGCTAATGTGGCGATGCTGTATAGAAAGTGGGGTCTTTCACTCAATTTCCTTCGGCGGTGTATACCCGTGTTCTTGGAGTAATTTTAGAAACTCTGTCCACCCTTCCTCTTCCAGGTTTATGTCTGGGAAATGCTTCTGTACTTCTTGAAGCTCGGGTGGTGATGCAGTATCTAATTGGGCTTTTACTTGTTCCAAGTACTCTAATTGCTTTTCCGGAGGCAAAGTCTTAAGATGGTTGACGAGTATAGGCATTGCACGTGCTACGGTTTTCATGGCTTGCTCCCGGATTGCTTTCCCTTCTTCTAGTAAAACTTCCACTTCAGCTTTTTTCTTAGCTATTCTGTCTGCTGTTTCCTGATTTCCCTGTTTATCTTCGCCGTGTTTGTCCTCCAATTCATGTGTGAAAACAGGTGAGGTTGTCGAATAATCAGTTGCGCTATCAGAATCTATATCACTTACTAAATCGTTTTCAGAAAGGTCTTTGGCATCGTTCGTGCTTTTGGGCGTTCCTTCATGATTTAAATTGACATCCGCAGAATCATCAACTAAGGTTGGTGGCTGAACCACTATCTCAACTTTTGTAGAATCTGTAGTCTGTTTTAGTGGGATGCTTTTATAAACCTTCTTAGGTTGTTTATTGGCTTGGGTCTTTGCATATAAAAAAAGTACCAAAAATGCAATTCCCAAAACCAAAACACTTCCAAAAATTGTGTATACGGCTGGACGCATTTTATTCAATCCGTACTTATCCATAGCGTTCTTTTCCCTTGGACGATTAGTATTCATTTCCTCTCCCTCGCTAAGTTAGGTTCTAATTTACCTTGCCCTGGTAAGTTAAAGTAGAACCTAACAACTTTTAGTAGACGACGGTATTTGGACAAAACACATCAACCGGTGGCACAGCTGCCACTATTACACCCACCGCTACCTTGATCGCCTCCTCCATGAGACTCTACGCATTCCAGCCATTCTGCGGTTGCTCTGACAAGATTATTATATGCCCACGACTCTGCTGCCAGAGCCACCAAAACAGCAGCACCGGCAATGGCTATTGCTATTAGGTTTCCACTTAGGATTGCGGCAGCTAATCCTGCTTCTGCTACTATTAAAGCCAACCCTGCTAGGGCATATGTCACTATTGCATTATTTAATGCTTGTTCTTTCTCCGAACAATCGTCTGCAATCGCAGCGAATGTAAGAAACGCCATTGTCAATAGCACAATGAGGCTGACAACGGAAAGCAGATTTGCGTTGATTTTCGGTAACACAATGGGTTTGATGTCCCAAGTTAGTGTATTCGTCATTGAATTCTCCTATCATTATATTGAGTTTAGTAATTGATGTCAAGAAAATAGGTTTTTCGACATTCGGATACAACTTCTATCCAAACGCTATCGTTTGGGTGAACTCGCAACAGTTGCGAAGTTCCCTAATTGATTACCGACATCGACTGAACAGAAGTCAATCTGTGCCAGCATTTTGGTTGAAAAGTTATCTCTCTATCTTAACCATTGCGGAGACAGGATCCGTGGGATTGTCCTTCGCGGCTTTCTTCCAATCCTTTATCACACGTTTTACTGTTTCCTCAATGGTAGAGCGAGAGATGCCAAGTGCTTCCGTAATCTCCAAGAACGGTTGTCCGGCGAAGTACCGTTCCATAATTTTTCTGTCGTTCTCCTCTGGAACGAACGTTGCTCACCTTTTCCAACTACTTACCTCATATCTTCTGAGAAGAATCTATGACTGCCTTCGTATGCAATCGCGAAAATTTGGGGTGGATTCCGACACAATAGGTGTTTTTTTTGAAAAAATGTGTGTAAATATGATCGATTTACTTAATTGTCAGGACTTAAGCAAATTTGGGAGGTGGCGCGATAATTTTGATACGCTATCAATCCTTTTGTGAGCGGCTCAATGAACGCGCCGCGGAAGTCTTGTAGCATCCGGTAAGAGACAGGTCGGGGTGTGAAACCTTCCACAAGGTAATAGTAGATGCTTGAAAATCTGGCTTACACGTCCTGCCTACATGCTGATTAGGCTATCTTTGGAGTGTGTGCGGGAAAGGAACCTATATGGGTTTTATGTTTGTGGGGTGAGATCGGTGAGGATAGCGGGGATGTTAATCGTCAGACATCATACATCTTGGTTGTTGATGTCTGTGGTGCTGGATTTGATATTGCAAGGAAGGGTTGGCAAAAGGTGCTTACGGTGGTAGCAAAGCGCAGCCTATAGCTCTGATACAGAAAGCGATCGCGTGTGCGAAGTCCGATGTAAAGCAGACGACTGGCATGTAAAGGCGGACGTGATAAAGTGTGATGTTTTGGGACCTCAGCGCGATGGTTTTGTGGATGTATGAGTCTTGTTAACAAAGAGGTATTCGCTTCGTACCGGCATCACCGACGTTGAAGAAAACGGCTCTTGAGTGTGAGCTGCCTCTGTTGTCCGTTCTTTTTGACCGTGACATGCTTGGTTTGGATGTCGGTGACGAAGGTGTCGGTGTCAAGTGTATCACCGATAGTGACGATGTATGTCTGATTTCGGACGGTGTTTTGGATGATGGCTTTCGGAGGGAGCTTTGCATCTATGGGGATGATGGTGCCAAGCAAGCGGTAAGGTTCTTGTGGACGTGGTGGTGTCCAACCCAACGGACGGAAAAGATTGTTGTCAATGATGGTGCGGTAGAAATCGGTATCCTGAAAGTCCGATAGGGTCTTGGGTTTGCGAGTTTGTCTCTGTGAGGCAGTTTTACTATGAATATTGCCAACCGTGACCATCTTTTTTGGGAGGGGATGCGGTTGTAATTGCGTGTACATGTACGTGTGCAAGATTAAATAAAGCAAGGATAGGCTGGTGCCCCATAAAAGGAGAATCCATTTTTGGTGTTTGCTGGACATGGTGTTTTGCTTGTTATAGGACAGATAAACTGTCGGCGATGGTCAGGGTTTTCAGAGGCATCACTTGCGGAATATTTTATACATTAGCATGAAGCTGAGATGCCTCGCTGCATCTCGTATTTCATTGAGTTTCGACTCACCTTCGCGTGGGGCGTATGTGATTGGGATTTCTTGGATTTTCAGTCCCACCTGCTCCGCCTTCACCACCATTTCCGAAGCAAATTCCATGCCCGTTGTTTTCAGTGCCATGTGTGTATATGCCTCTGCCGTGAAGGAACGCATCCCGCAGTGTGAATCGGATATCGGCGTTTGAAATAGCAAACGTAGTAGCCCCGAGAGAATGGGGTTACCGATGTAGCGACGTACCCACGGCATCGCTCCCGGCATCATCTCCCCCTTGAACCGATTTCCTATCACCAAATCATACCCCTCGCGTAAAGGCGTAATGAAACGTTCTAAGTCTGTGAAATCGTAAGTATCGTCGGAATCTCCTATGATGATATATCGCCCCTGCGCGGCAGGGATCCCCGCGAGATACGCCGCACCATAACCACGCAGCGGTTGACGCACCACCCGCGCACCGAGGCGTTCAGCGATTGCGACAGAGTCATCGGTGGATCCGTTATCTGCGATCACAACTTCGCCTTGAATCCCCAGTGATTTCAGCGTCCGTTGTGCCTTTTGAATACAAATGCCGAGTGTTTCCTCTTCGTTGAGGCACGGCATCACTATGGAGACTTCTATCTGTTTATTGCTCATCAGTCACCTCTGGTTGTGTTGCGAGAAATTTATCATCCGTTTGGATGTCTGGTGGATAGCGAATTTCCCATATTTTGATGGGGGCGGTATCCGATCTATCCGGTGGGTAGATCGGCAGAAAGATGTTCGGCAAATTCCCGAGAAAGTATAGACGGACAGACAAGCTCTGCCAACCGATGGTAGGCACATGATAAGCTTTTGACAGGTGATTCTCCGTATCATAATAAAGGAGAACACTGCCATAAGGGTTGTCGTTACTTAATGTTTTGTAGAGATAACGTTCCCTACCCTTGAAGGCGACGTAAGGAAGCCTGGCAGTGTTCCCGTCCCTGAGGTGCGCTGTTAAGAAGTTAGGCGGTGATGTTATGTCAGGCGCATTGATAGAGAGAAAAGGGGTCTGTCCTATTCTTGAGAGGCGTTTATCGGATCGCAGAATCAGGGACGTGAACCCAAATCTTCTATCGCTGTTTGCATCGCTGCCGATATAGGAAAAATCCCACGCTTTTGATTTGAGTCCCTCTTCTGTCAGCATGAGGTGAGTGGCACCGTGGGTTTTTAGAAAGGTGAGTGCTTCCCGAGCGGATTGTCCGCAGAAGACGTGTCGGTAGTAGAGGTGTATCCAGTGCGGGAGAAAAGTATCCTGATCTGTGATGGTTTTGACACCACCAAGAACGTTCAGACGACTGCCGTAACTCCAATTCGCGGCAATGACAGCTTCTTCTGGGAGTTTGGTTTGCATCCATTGAAGTGTCTGCGCCATGCGTCCTTCTCCCGGTGTGGGGTGCCTCCATTTTGCGGCGGCGGCAGTGGCTCGGTGGACATGCCCACCGAGGGGGTTAAAAAAAAGAACAAGGATCAACAAGGGGAGTGTGAAACCGGCGGCGACCCAACGGTGTTTGATGTGCGGAAACATCCGTTTTCCGATGGCTGCGGGCAGCAGCCACAGCAGTGATGCAGTGCCGTAAGCAAGAGGAATGCCGATAAAGAAGTCATAGCGTTTGCCACCGCGAGAGAATGCCACCCACAAGAGGAACCAGACGAGCATGACGCAGCCGAGCTGCGCGGTGATAAATCCAGGACTTCTTCCATTTATCCGAACGGAATCGGGGGCTTTTCGGAGGCAGGGGACCCCGAAAGAAAGTGCCGTCAGTCCCAGTGAAATCAAAAACAGCGTGTCGCATCTTGATGCTTCTATCCATGCACTGATCTGCCAGCGAAAAAACGTCGTAACGAAAAAAAGACAGAGCGAGCCTGCCAGCGGGAGTCCGTACCATTTCCAGAGGCGGAGACAGGCGAGGATCATACCAAGACTGCCTAACATAAAGACGGTGCCGTATCTGCCGATCCAATAGCCGAAATGCGGGTCAGCGAGTTCTGTCATGGTTTGCATGAGTCGGCTTTCCCGAAATGCAAAGGCGGTTGTCTCAAAGGTCACGGCTTGTCTGAAAAGATAGATCGCGCCTGCTGTGATGCCGAGGAGTGTTAATCCCCAGGCGAGTTTCCGTGCATGAGGGCGCAGCGGTTCATTGAAATGAAGGAGCAGGGATCTCAGCCAGCGGAGTGCGAAAATGACAAGGGCGGGGCCGAGCATGAGGGCGGACAGATGCGTAGAGTACCCGTATCCGCTTCGGTAAGCAGGACTGATAAGCGTGAGCCACGGGACGAACATCAGGAGATAGATGAGATATTCTTTGAGTCGGTGTTCGGTGTCTGTGGTGCAGAACTTGTAGAGTTCTACGGCGACAATCATCAAGACGAAAATTCCGAAACCTTCCCAACTCATGCCACCCAAGAAAACGATGACACCTGAGAGTCCGGTGGCGAGGTATCTGTACCATCCGGGTTCTATCTGCTCTTTCCACAAGTAGCTGGTAACGGCAAGAGTGCCGAGCATCCAACACCACGCGTCTCTGTCTCCGAAGCCTACAGAACTACGCTCAACACTGCCCGGCAGTGTTGCCAAGAGAACACCTACGATGGTAGCGAAGAAAACGCCGTAGCAACGGGTGAGATAGAGGAGCAGGACACCGAGACCGAGCGTAAAACAGAGAGCGGGTGCGTAAAGTTGGATGTCATAGAGAGAGAGCCATGGAAACGCCTTGTGGGTGTACGCGATAGCATAGGCGTAGAGCGGCAGCAGCTGCCTGTTATCTCTGCCGAGGGGGTGCCAGCGGTACACATCGCGTTCGGGGAGGTGTCCCTGATCGGCAATAATGCCCGCTTGCCAGTGGTAGAGATAGGCATCATTTTCGGTGAACTGCCCATCAGGGAGGCGTTCTCTACCTTGGATGCGAATCCAGAACGCAAGACACAGGATGCTGAGAAGCAAAACGCCGGCTAAGGTTTTTTGAAGATAAAAAGGTAATTGCACCCAAGTTCCCAACGTTCTTTTTTCAGTAGTGTCCATCTGTTGAAGATTTCTGGGAGTTGTTTTGGATCAAAACCATAATGCTCCTCTAAGGAGAGTCCATGAATTAGACCCAACGCCTTAAGGATGTCCAAAAATCTGTCCACACGCGGGTGTGGGACGGTGATAATCACGCGTCCGTCGGGGTTTAAGACGTTCCAACAGGCTTTAGCAACCTCGTAAAGTTCAGGCACAGGGATATGCTCCACCACGGCTAACAGAGTGATAACATCAAACGGGGAGCCACACGCAATGATGTCGCGAGGAAAATATCCCGGCACGAGGCGACAGGTTTCTCCGAGTTCAACGGGCTGTGTCAAAAGCGGATCAATGCCGACTCCTGCCCGGAGGTGCCCATTGAGCGTACGTAAAAATGCGCCGTTGCCCGCACCAATATCCAAAAGGCGGGCACCTTCGGGAATGTAGGATTTAGCCTTGGCAAAACGCAGGTGTTCAAGGATGCGGTCAATTCTCTTTTTCGGGACTCGCTGCATTTTTTTCCATAAACCTTTCAAAGAAGACCGCAACTTCTGGCGTTTCCTCTTTGATCCGTCGGAGTCCCTCTTCGGGACCATATCTGGCAAACAGTCGCATCGCTTGCTTGTACTGTTGTTGATGCTCCTGACTTTTTTCTCTGATCTGGCGCAGTGATTTTAGAATTTGACGGGTTTTTTCGGCACAGCATCCGCAGGGTTTTTTCGCTACTGTTTGGACGGGGGGGGGGCCATGGAGGCGCGCTGCCGTGGTGTGCTCA
>VYCT01000139.1 GCA_009843785.1 Candidatus Poribacteria bacterium
TGGTCTGGGCAGATGTTTACATCTGCCTATTCTATTGCACTCATGGCACTGCTTTCTTTGACTTTTTTTCTTAAATATGGTATTATTTCTAACAGTGATGCGTTGAGATGTGGAAATCTCGCCTACAAGAGAATCATATATCAAACATTTAGCACTAATCCTTCGCGCATCTTACGGAAAAAGGAGAAACACCGATGGCAGTCCATGAAAAAAAGGAGCACATCCCCTCTGCTCCTACAGACGCGTCCATATTTTACCCCGAAGAAGATGGAGAACCGATGGCAGTGAGTGATCTTCACAGACGCATCCTCATGCAAACTTTACAAGTCTTTGACGAACATTTCAAACAAGATCCGGGTGCTTATGTCTCTGGCGATATACTGATATATTATGTGGAGGGAAACCCGCGGAAATCGGTTTCTCCCGATGTGCTCGTTGCCTTCGGTTTAGGCAAAAAAAACCGAGGGAACTATCTTGTCTGGGTAGAGGGCAAGGTGCCCGATTTCGCAATGGAGTTTTCCAGCAAAAACACATATCAAAACGACTTAGGGCACAAGATGGAGCTCTATGCTTCATTAGGCATCCAAGACTATTTTTTATGTGACATAGAGGGATTATATTTGCCATCGCCGCTGATGGGTTTTACTTTGGTTGATGGTGTATATGTCCCGATTTCCGCGGATGTGGATGGTGGGCTGCACTCCCCTGCCCTGAATTTAGATTTCCATATTGGTGATGTGGGGCGTTGGCTGCACTCCCCGGTCCCGAATTTAGATTTCCCCGCTGATGTTATGGGTTTAGGTATTTACGATCCGGTTGGTGATGCTTGGCTTCAGACCCCTGCCGAGTCAGCATTAGCACAAGCGGAATTAGCGTCAACACGCGCAGAGGACGCTGAGGCAGCAGCAGCGTCGGCATCAGCACGCGCAGAGAACGCTGAGGTAGCAGCAGCGTCGGCATCAGCACGCGCAGAGAACGCTGAAGCACGCGCAGAGGACGCTGAGGCAGAAGTCGCACGACTCCAAGAAGAACTCGCCCGCTTACAAGCACGGAGCAACTAACAGATGAACACCTATGAAATACTATCACCTGAACAGATGGAGCAATGGGAAAACGATGGATACTTATTGCTAAAAGACGTTGTCCCGGAGACTGCAATTAATGGTGTACGCGACAGTTTTGCGCGCGTCGTAGATGGCATCATTCGCGAGTTGAAAGCAGACGGGATTATTGAAGATGAAGGGTTAGAACTTCCGTTTGAAACGCGGTTCGTGCAAGTCGCTGGTGAACATGCCAATCGCTTTGGTCGTTCTTGGCGTAACCAAGTGGCGACCCCTGAAATCTTCGAGATACATCACGCGCCACCACTCGTGGACGCGATCGGACAACTCACAGGGACAGATGTCATCGGACACCCTGTTTTCAATGCGCGTCCGAAACTCCCCGGTCAGCAATTGACTGTCGTTCCGTGGCACCAAGACAGCGGCTATTTCGGCACAGTGAGTGAAACTTCGCTCATCCCCACGGCATGGATACCCCTGGTGCCGGTAGATGAAACCAACGGTTGTCTGCAAGTGGTCGCAGGTTCACATCGGCTGGGTGTCGTTGACCATCGGACAGAGGAACGGGAAGGCAAGTTTCTTGAGGTGATGGACGAACTTATTGAGGATTCCCGTATCGTGACATGTCCAATGGCGTTGGGAGATGCCTTAGTGTTCCATAATCTGACGCTCCACCGATCGCTACCGCACACCACAAGTGAGATCGTCCGTTGGGCGATTGATATTCGCTATCTCCGTGATGGCGACCATCCCGGTACAATCTATTGGGGAGATCCCGATTTCAAGTGGGTCATCCGTAGCGAAACGCAACCCGTGACACCTTTGGCACAATGGCTCGAAATGTGGTAGTGAACCTATGAAACGTGTGCCTTTTGAAACTTTACGAGACGAATTTTATCGCGTGCTCGCTTCAGTCGGTTTTGCCGACGAGCGGGCGGTGTTATGTGCGCGACTCTTCGCCGAAAATCAGCGCGATGGTGTGTATTCACACGGACTTAACCGCTTCCCCGGATTCGTCGCTGGATTGGAAAGCAAACAGATTAACTTCAGCGCGGACCCAGAGAAAATTCAGGGTTTCGGTGCGTTAGAACGATGGAACGGTAACATGGGGGTAGGTCTTGTCAACGCACATCTCTGTATGCAACGCGCAACAGAACTTGCTGAAATACACGGCATCGGGTGCCTTGGACTTTCAAACACGAACCATTGGATGCGCGGCGGTGCTTATGCACTACAAGCCGCGGAAGCCGGATATATCGGCATCTGCTGGACAAACACGACCCGACTCATGCCACCGTGGGGTTCCGCAGAAAAAATGATTGGGAACAACCCGATGGCGATCGCCGTGCCACGGGAGGAGGGACACATCCTACTGGATATGGCGATGAGCCAGTACTCAAACGGAAAATTAGAAGTACTGCAGCTGCAGGGAAAAGAATTACCACTACCCGGCGGCTACGACACCAATGGAGAACTAACGGTTGATCCCGGTGAGATTCTTGATTCTAAAAGAGCACTTCCTATCGGTTATTGGAAAGGATCCGGACTGGCACTTGTCCTTGACACGATGGCATCCGTTATTTCAGGTGGGCAAGCCACGCACGAAATCGGAAAGCAAGGCTCGGAATACGCGGTTTCCCAAGTGTACATCGCGATTAATGCCACTCGGATGATGGGACAAGCAGCGTTGGATGAGACAGTCGCAGCAATCATCGACGATTTCCATACCGCCACACCTTTAGATGCAAATGAGAAGGTCCGGTATCCCGGAGAAGGTATGCTGCGAACACGGCAAGAGAGTCTCGAAAAAGGTGTTCTTGTAGAGGAAACACAATGGCAAGCATTGCTTGAAATGAATAAAACAGGCACCAACTAAATTTGGGGGCAATTGATGACGTTACAAGTAGGGATTGTTGGTTGTGGCGGGATTAGCCGGAGTCATGCAGCCGCGCACGCGAATTTGGACGGCATTGACCTCGTCGCAATGTGCGACATCAATCGCGATGCCCTCAACAACCGCGCCGATGAATACAGTGTTTCAAAACGATATACCGACTATGAGGAGATGTTTGCGCACGAGGCACTGGATCTTGTCAGTGTGTGTACACATGCACCCTTACACGCACCGATAGCGATCACCGCCGCGAAATCGGGTGTCCATGTCTTATCTGAGAAGCCGTTGTCTGTCGATTTAGAAACGGCAGATGAGATGCTCGCAGCGTGTCATGAAGCGGGTGTCCACTTGGCGGTCAGCCATCAATTCCGATTCACACCGCTCTTTCGGCACGCGAAAACCTTGATTGATGCAGGCAAAATCGGTGAACTCCGCTCAATACGAGAAGTCGGCAAAGGGCGCGAAGCCGGGTTTGAACTCATGGAAATGGGGGTCCACTATTTTGACGAGATGGATTTTTTCTTGGACGGCATCTCTTGGATCCAGGCACATATTACCTATCAAGGACATGATGTGACAGCGGCGGACATTATGCACAGCAGTGAGTTGTGCAAAACCGACCGGCGCGATAACGGTATTGTCGCAGGCGATACGATGCTTGTGCATATCGGCGGCGCGAAGCGTGCTTACGGCATTATGGAACTTTATTGCCGCGAACCGAGACATGGATGGATGATGGGACCCCATCTGCTCGGTTCGGAAGGACAACTGATGATAAAACCGAACCCGGACACAGGTATAGATGAGATGTGGTACTGTCCGTTCGATGTCTCGTTTGCAGCACACACGCCTAAATGGGAACGGATAGAACTTGACGCATCAGCGTTTCTCATCTCCGGAAAAGCGTGGCAGTCTCGCCACACTATCTGGAGTGCGAAAAATATGCGGGACGCGATTCTTAACGGAAATCAACCAGAACTCGGCGGATGCAACGCACTTACATCGCTTGAGTGTGTAAGTGCGACCTACGCTTCGCATTTCAGCGGGCAAAAGGTGCAACTGCCGTTGGAAGCGCGGGGGCATCCGCTTGCAAAACACCTTAACAGAGGAGCAACATCTGCATGAAACTTACATTCTTTAATGACTATCAACTCGGTGTAATCACAGAAGACGGGGTTGTTGACATCAGCGATGCCCTGAGCGGCATTTCGTATCACACACCGCAGGAATTGATACGAATGGTGATTCAGGACTTTGATAACCTACGTCCAGCGATAGCGAATGCTACTGAAAATGGAACAGCTACCGCTTTAGAGAGTGTTAGTCTCAAAGCACCATTACCGCGTCCAGGGCAACTCGTGTGCCTCGCCGGTAATTACATTGAGCCGGATAGTCCGTCTCGCGGTGAATTCAACGCCTTTCTGAAGTCACCAACCGGCATCATCGCTACAAAAGGGACAGTCGAACTCCCGGAAGCAGATGTCACTGTGTTTCACTTTGAACCCGAATTGGCGATCGTTATCGGCAAAACGGCGAAACACCTCTCCGAAGAAAACGCCTTAGATTGTGTCTTCGGTTATACGCAGTTCATTGATGTGTCCGCACGGGGTTTGCCCGGCGGCTTCTTCTTAGGAAAAAGTTGGCACACATTTGCACCGATGGGCCCCGCGCTCGTGACCGCCGATGAAGTCGCTGACGGGAACGCACTTGGCGTGCAACTCTGGATTAATGACGGCTTACAACACGACTTTTCCACGAACTCTATGGCACGCTTCATTCCAGAATTACTTGCAGAGGTAACCAACGTCGTAACGTTGGAGCCGGGCGATGTTGTATCCACGGGGACACACCATGAAGCACTCACGGCAGTTGGCGACGGAGATACCGTGAGATTGGGAATAGAAGGTTTCGGACCAGAATTGACGGTTTCAGTCCAAGATCCGTTAAAGCGGACGAGTTGGCGCGGTTAAGATCTGTGTTGTGTACAAGTTTCGCAAAAAAGTGTTGACAACTGTACCCATTTATGTGTATAATAATTTAAGGTGTAATTTAGAGGCTTCCTTCTAATCCACGAGATTCTACTTTGTAGTAACAAGTTTTGGAAACCGGCGAGCTGCGTCCGTGCTTCATAGCAAGTTTTGCTGACCGGCAAGCTGCACCACTTTTAACGGTAAGATTTGGCGCGATACGGAATGAGACTTTTTCTGACGATAAGGAGACCGAATTAATGCAAAAACCCAGAAACATAGCCGTGTTGGCTATCCTCACGATTGTCTGCGCGTGGATGGTAGGCTGCGGCGGCTGTAATCCAGAACCGGTACCGAGCGGGATGAGCCCGACACAGGGGCCCGAGAGCGGCGGGACAACTGTCCAGATTACTGGCGAAAAATTTGATATGAAAAACGGTGTAACCGTGACCTTCGGCGGAAAAAACGCCACAGGCGTGACTGTCCCAAGTGAAACACAAATTACGGCAGTGACACCCGGCGGCATCGCAGGCGAATCCGTTTCTGTCGTCGTTACCAACAAGGGCAAACCCGAAGTACCGGTCACGCTTTCACAGCAATTTACGTACACCGATGCAACACCACCAACCGTGACGATGACCGATCCAACGGATGGCACAGTCATCTCTGAATACGAAGATTCACTCAACGTGAGGAATAGCCTGACTGTCTCGTTTAGTGAACCCGTAGACAGCAACACTGTTTCGGTGAGTGTAGCGGTCGCGAAAACCGAAGATTCACTCAGTGAACCCATGGATGCGACACTGGGAGGTACAGTCAGCGGAACTGGCGATGCTGTGACGTTTACATCTGATATGCCGATGCGCGCAGGGCGGATGTACACCGTCACCGTCACCGGTGCTGCCGATATGGCTGGCAATACCCTCGTCAGTCCACATAGCTTCAGCTTCAGCATTACCAGTCCGGAAAAACTTGACAGATACCGCGTCCAACAAGAGGATATTCAGGAAGAAAACGGTGAGGCTGCACTCAAGCGCATCGCTGCACGTCCTGAGATTTTCGATAATCCAGAGATGTGGGAACGGTTAGTCGCAGCGAACCAAGATGATTATATTTTTGACCGGACGAAACTGAGTGTCGGACAACGCTTATGGATTCCACGCGGGGCCGCTTGGGGCGATAAATAAGTCAATTCCTAACGAAAATAAAAAAGCCGTGTACTCGCGACACGGCTTTTTTTGTTGCTCTAAACCCACAATGATCGCATGACTATGAATAGGTAAAGGACATTATGTTTGGCTCCCAAAGAGATTTTGATAATCGGACCGCTGAATACCGCAGCAATTTAGTGGGTATCAAGCATCTGCACCGATTGAAAACACCGTTTGCAAATGCAACGCGCCCTCAACCCAATCAACTTATCACACTCCACGTGACAACATCTGGCGGTATTGCTTACGACGCGGTGCGCTGCTGGATGAATGCAAATGGCGAAGAAACCACATTTGAGCTCCTGCCCGGGGAACCCGTATGGAATACACTTGAATGGCGATATGTTCTCCAGTGGCACGGACAAATCCCACCACAAGCAAGTGGCACAGTGATACGCTATAAGATCGGTGGACGCGTCGCAGGTTCGGACAACTGGATATTTGCGGATAACCAAGCGCGCGTGTTATCGGACGCAACCGAATTCGCTATCTCGATTGACGATTACGATCTACCTACTTGGGCACGTGACGCTGTGATTTACCACATCTTCTTAGATCGGTTCTATCCCGGAGACGGCATGCCGTGGAAAAAACCGACGAATCTCTCCGGATTTTTCGGCGGCACACTCCGCGGCGCGATTCAGAAATTGGACTATATTCAATCACTGGGATGTAACGCAATCTGGCTCTCACCACTCTTCGCAAGTCCGTCACATCACGGCTACGACGCAACAGACTACTACACTGTTGAACCTCGGTTCGGCACGAATGCGGATCTCAAAGAACTGATTGAAGAAGCACACCAGCGCCGGATACGCGTTATTTTCGATCTTGTCGCGAATCACTGGTCCAATCAGCATCCGACATTTCAGGCGGCACAACGGGATGAAAACAGCGAGTATCGCGCATGGTATACATGGCAGCGGTGGCCCGATGAATACACCAGTTTTTTCGGCGTGAAGGGGATGCCACAGCTAAACCTAAAGCACAAACCGGCAAGTGATCATCTCTTAGCCTGTGCGCAGTATTGGTTAGAAAACGGTGTTGACGGTTACCGGCTCGATTATGCGCCCGGGCCACCGCACACCTTCTGGGCAGACTTTCGTCAAGCGTGTAAAGCAGTGACCCCTGATGTCTTTCTTTTCGGGGAGGTGGTACGGCATTCGGAAGGGGTAGCCGCTTACGTTCCGCATTTTGATGGCTGCCTCGATTTTCTGTTGGCGGATGCACTCCGGCGAACTTTTGTCCTCGAAACTTTAACATTGTTGGAATTTGAAGCGTTTTTAGCAGCACACGAGACATATTTCCCAAAAGATTTCTCACTGCCAGCGTTTTTGGACAACCACGATATGACGCGTATCCTCTACTTGGCAGGTGAAGATAAGGCGAAAGTCAAGTTAGCGGCCCTGGTACTGTTCACACTCTCGGCACCACCAGTGATTTACAATGGCACAGAAGTTGGCGTTTCACAACGGAACCCGCTCGGACGTTTTGAGGAAGCGCGGTTGCCGATGCTATGGGGAGATGAACAGGACAAAAATTTGCTGACCTATTTTCGACGGTTGGGAACATTAAGAAAGCAGTTTTCAGCGATCACTTCGGGAAGGCGGGAGGTTGTTCAGCTAAATGTTCAAAATGGCACTTATGCGTATCTACGCACTTCAGAAACTAATTTTGTCTTGATTGTACTGAATACAAGTAGGCGTTCAGAAACAATTGATATTCCGATTTCGGTATTTCAAACTGCTGCTGAAGACATGCTCAATGGAAACCGAGTGTTAGTATCAGAGAATTCAGTAAAGGTTTCGCTTCCAGCACAAAGTAGTGCTTTTATCGCCTAAAAATGTTGGAATCGAAAAAGAAGGGATTGACTCCACGGAATGTGGTGACCAATCCCTTCTTTTGTAAGTGTTATAAGATGAAACTATTGGGTTCCACCATTTCCATTTCCATTGCCCATGTCGTCACCCGTGTCATCCATAGTTTCATCCATGGGTTCATCCATAGTTTCGTCCATGGGTTCTTGCGTCGTTGCGTCGTCAAGTATCACATTTTGTACCCGGTCGCAGGACACGAAGGCGACACAAGCGAGCAAAATAGCGATGAGCGTTATCTGAAATTTAGCCATTATAGTTGTTCCTTCCTCTATATTTGAAGTGAAGCTGACAAAGCGTTGTCAATCTATATCGGGGGTTCGCGGGTTTTGTCTGCGTCGTGAAGTGATATTGAAGTGTAGCAGTGGTAACCTTTTAACCGCATGCTACTGCAATATTGTTATTAAATGATAATGTATTTTGAAAAAAAGTCAAGATTATTTTTTTGATAAGGGTGTGTAAAGTTTTTGGCAGCGTTCCCTTACAGAGGCGGTTTCTACCCGACAGACACCGCGTCAATACACATAGCACTTTCTTCGGCTTATGGTATAAGAAAAGGATTGGGCACCGCGTCGTGTGGTGCGCAATCCTTTTCTTACGGTTGTCGGTTAAGTGTTCGGAGATGAACTATTGGGCTCCGCCATTATCCATGTCGTCGCCCATGTCATCCATATCGTCCATGTCGTAGCCCATAGATGCGTCAACCGGTGTGATCATCAGCGTCGCTATCGGTTCTGTCCATCCAAACGCTTCAGTGACATCGCCGCCGCCTTGGATTCCTGGGTGCGCCATAATCACGCCGCCTTCAGTTGGAACACGTGCATTGCTACCTGCGGGATCAGCATCGGCATCCAAACCGAGCGGCCCTGGAATATCGGAAGCCATTTCTGTGTTATTTTCACTCCCGGCATCGTAAGCCATCAAGTTGATGGTTGTTGTAACAGGCATGCCGTCTGCATCAAAGAGTGGCACGTCAATAGCTGCGATGAAGGCATCGTTGGTTGAGACCAACATTGAGCTGACAGACAGGGAAGAATTCATCATCTTATCAGCCATTAAGGTAACCATCGAAGATTGCCCCGGCATCGTATATCTGCGCGATCCATCTTCATTCATAGCGATCATGTAGTACGCGCCAGCAGCCTCTACGAGTGCTTCGAGTCCATCGGTTTTTCCGCCTTCAGCTTGCGCGACAAGTGCTTCACTGGCGGGTTGACCGACTTCGGCGAGTTTAATACCAGCAGGATGTGCTGCGAAGATCGCGGGTGAGAAAGTTTGCCCACTCATACCGTGTACACCCATCGTAAGGTTCGTGAGTGTAATCTTGAACATCTGTTTATCCATGGGTTTATCCATGTCATCAGTCGTCATGTCTGTCATGTCGTCCATCATCTGATCCATGGGAAGTGGCACAAAGACGCTGTAGTTACCCTCCCCTGCTTTTGCGTGGCAACCGTCACATCCTACGCTTGCTTCCACGCTGCCTCCACCGACCATCATGTATGCGTCTGTTTCTGATGCGCGAGCGTACTTGACGTACATCCAACCGCCGTGATCGGCGTACATCGGGTCATCGGTTTGCGTCATCTTCGCGATCTTCTGGACAAACATATTGGTATCATCCATGATCTCTTTGACAATCGTGGCCCCCGCGGGGTACATTGTCCCTGCCATATTTGCCATGGCAGCGGCTTCATCGAAATAGACAGTCCGGGTGCCCATGCCGTGTGCTGCGCCGGTTCCGCCAGCATTCATAGCTGCAGCAGCTTCCTCCACGGTCATTGTCGGTGCATCAAGCATAACACTCATCCACGTCTTGTATGTCTCCGTGTCTACCATAGGTGGGTCAGTACCGGGATCGATCATATCGGCGGGGTCTAACATCTGTTGTCCGCGTTCACAAGCTACGAAGGCGACACAACCAACTAAAATAATAGCCAAGGCTATTTGAAATCTAAGCATTACGAATGCTCCTTCTTCTGTGTTTGAAATAAGAATTGACGAAGAGTTGCGAGCTTAATACGACAAAGCTCATTCATTTCAAAATTTAACTCTTCCGGTCTATGTATACACAACCTTATTCAATTATACTATACTTCGTTTTAATACTCAAGAAAAAAATAATACCAAAGCGTCACTACTTATCATTTTTTAAGATTTGTGAGCGAATTTTTAGAATGTAGGGGTGCTTAGGAT
>VYCT01000235.1 GCA_009843785.1 Candidatus Poribacteria bacterium
TTTAACTTCTATAATAGTGTGATATTCTCTAAACCTTTTCTGCTATTATGCGTCTGAACTCAATATTTAGAGGCTATTTGTAGTTTTATGCCTATTTTTGTACCCGATGTATATCTTTTTCCGTTAATTGTGAAAATTGGAACATTTGGAGGATTGAGAAATGCCAAGATTAGCGGCTTTGAAAGCCTTAAAACTGGCAAGTGTCAAAAAAACCACACTCTATAATGCTATGGGATGCCGGCACGGTAGTAATCACTATAGACGCTCACAGTCGAGAAATCATGGACACCGTACCCTCGCAACGCTGCTATGGTATGCTATCAATGCCCTCCCGAAACGGAAATAACAAGAAAATCTGAACAAACGGGGACTGCTGCGGCAGTCCCCGTGAATCCCTGAAAAATACCCCAAAAAATATCTGTCCGTTCGTGCGGCCCCACTGCACTACCTAATTTTAAAATCCATCAAAGTTTTTCATCGTCCGTATTATCTGTATACGGGGATTCCGCTTGCGGCGGAACCTTTATTACGCTTTCCACACCAGAATCGTATATGGTTTTGCTGCCATCGGGATGGGTATGTGTTTTGAGCGTATAGACCTTCAGCACATTTCTATTTTTTAAATAGTTTTCCAATTGATTTTCTATGCCAAATTTGGTAAAATAATGAAAAGACGCGTTCTTTGAGACTCTTCTATTTTCCCTTAATTCAAAATGCGTAGCTCGTAATGAAGCAGATCGCTTATGGGCGAGTACGCCGCAAAATGGAGAGCGGATATAAAAAAGGGGCAGGCCAAAATTCAAACCCATATTGTTTAACCGCAAGGAATAATTAAAAAACCGCGAGGAATAATTAAAAAACCGCGAGGAAAATTAAAAAAATGGATTGTATCTTTTGTGCGATTATTGCTGGTGAGATTCCAGCAGCCAAAGTATATGAAGATGCGCACATCTTCGCTTTTATGGATATTGCTCCGGCAAACCCAGGGCACACCCTCGTGATACCGAAGCAGCACTATCGAAATATCTTTGATATGCCTGCAGAGGTAGGCAGCAAAATTATGCAAGTCGCGATTCCGATCGCAAACGCGATTCGGGCAGCATTAAACCCTGATGGGCTTAATCTCTTTCAGTCGAATGAAGCCGCAGGATTTCAGACCGTTTTCCATTTCCATCTGCACCTCATCCCGCGCTGGGAAGACGATCCGCTACGTTTACCGTGGCGACCGAGCGAAGGGGATATGGAAGAAATCGGCGACATTGCAGCTAAAATTCGAGATGCTTTGTAGAAATAGCGCATAGATTATTTTTTCTCCGGCACCCATAGGGCCTTAAACCTTTAATCATTCTGATGTTGCTTGTCCTCATCGGAAACCCGATTTTTTGACCATCAACTCGACTCCAACTATAATATAGAAAGGCACGAGTTGATGATCAAATCGGAAAAATCGGAGCAAAACTTAAGAATTAAAAACATGAATATTTTGATTACCTCTGCTGGTTCCGAACTGGCGCGCAACATAGCAGGCGTATTGAAAGAAGAACATACGCTCCGCTTAACAGAGTTGTACCCCGTTGAAAATACTGAAGGAACTTTCGTGCAAAGCGAACTTGGACACGATGAGTCAACCAACGAACTCGTCCGCGGCATGGATGCTATTCTACACATTGCCGAAGTCCCGCCCGACCTCCTCGCTGAAGCCGATCAACCCGACAATTACGCCATCGACTACCAGACGCGCTGTACTTATAATCTGCTGATGGCAGCGTCGGCGGAAGGTGTGAAACATGCCATTTACGCAAGTACGCTCCGCCTTTTCGAGCAACACGGTGAAGACTGGACAGTCACAGAGAGTTGGCGACCGCGTCCGTCAGTCGATAGTTTTGTGCTTTCAAAGCATCTCGGTGAATTCACGTGTAGAGAATTCGGTCGCGAAGGTAAAATCAACATGACATGCCTCCGCCTCGGTAATCTCATCACAGTTGATGCCGCGGCAACCGCTGAATATGCCCCCCATGTAAAAAGTATGTGGCTTGAAATGAACGATGCAGTTGCTGCTTTCCAAGGCGCGCTTGAATCTTCATCGCCGTGGCGAATCTTTCATGTTCAGTCAGAGTTTCCCGGTTCCCGTTTTTCGATTGCGAAAGCCAAAGGACATCTGAAATTTGAACCACAATTCGTACCATAAAGGTAATAGGCACCTTCCGTCGGGTTTCCGTAAGAAAAGGAAGTATAACTTTGGTTCATCGCTTAATTTTTGTTAAAACCGTACAATTCACAGGAACGTACCAACTGTATCGGAAACCTGCCTGAAACGAAGTGGAAGGCAGTCAAGGAGGCAATAATTAAAAAATGAAAGTGCTCATTTTGGGCGGTAACGGTTATCTTGGACCGCATGTCGTCAAGGCGTTGGAACCTTACTACACGCTTCGTGTTACAGATATCAACGATATTGAAACGAAGCATGAATCAATGCATATTGATGTCGGTTCGTTGGATCAGGTACTGCGCGCCGCTGAGGGAATGGATGCGATTCTCAACTGCTCTGTGCTCCGGCACGACAGACAGTTGGCTTTTGATGTTAGCACGCGTGGGTGTTATAATACAATGCGCGCCGCTGTAGAACACGGTATCCGCCGTGTCATCAACACTGGACCGCATTTCACTATTCAAGGTGATGATTATACGACCTACGATTACGAGATTAACCCGGATGTTCCACCGCATACAAGCACCGGACTCTATCCGTTGACGAAGGGGTTAGGACAGGAGATATGTAAGGTCTTCACCGAGCATTACGACATCTATGTTCTTTGCTATCTGTTTCTCAGTTTCCGGGAACACGAGGACATCGCAGAAGGTACCGACCTCAATCCGTTTTCCGTCAGCTGGCGGGATGCCGGGGAAGCATTCCGACTCGGCTTGGAGATTGATCTGGAAGACCTCCCTTCACGCTGTGAGATTTTTAACATCTTCGCAGATTTACCGCATCAGCAGTTCTCAAATGTCAAAACAAAACGTATCTTAGGTTTTGCCCCACAGGATAACTTTGAGCAGATGTGGCATAAGAAGAATTGAATGAAAGCGGTATCTATGCCACGTATAGTACTTATAGGAGGTGTAATGATGGCAAGCATTGAAACTCCAACACAGCTAAAGATTGAGCATTTGCTGCAGCGCGTGAAGCAGTTATCACCTGTCGAATTGGATGAGTTCACGCGACAGTTAACGGAATGGCAGCAACAGCGGGAAGCAGCGATAAGCGAAGGTGTCGATCCCGATGCTACAGATGCGGAAGTGGTAGCGTTTATAAGGAAAAATTCGCAATTGCCTGAAAAAGCATATCGGCGTTATTGGCAGTTACGGCGCAAGCGTGAAGGTGAAACTTTAAGCGATGACGAGCAGCAGGCGTATGAAGAACTGATCAGAAAATCAGAAATTATGAATGTCAAACGTCTTGAAGCCTTAGCGATCTTAGTGCAACGTTGGGGAAAACCTGTAAAAGAAATTATGGGAGAATTGGGACTATTCGTATGTCATTTTGATGGACCGGAATTCTCTGACGAATCTGTGCAAAAAGGGCACTCTGAGAGGCCACAATGAGAAGAAAAGTAGAAAACAATGTCTTCTGAACGTATTTCTCCAGCCTTACGTCTCCGTGTTCAAGAGCGTGCCAACGGATTTTGCGAATATTGCCGAGCCCCTGATAGTTTCGCCACCTCTTCCTTTCACTGTGATCATATCATCCCTCAAAGTACTGGGGGCGAAAGTATGCTGGATAATTTGGCGTGGGCCTGCCCGCGGTGCAACAATCATAAACACGCGAAAACGCATGCCCACGATCCGTTAACAGGACGAAGAGTCTCGCTTTTCAACCCTCGCCTCAAGCAATGGCATCGCCATTTTCGGTGGAGTGATGACCTGCTATCTATTATTGGACGCACACAAATAGGCAGAGCGACAATTGAAGTTTTGAATATGAATCTTCCTCAGCGTATAAACCTGCGCAGAGCATTGCTAAGTTTCGGAGAACATCCGGCAGAAAATCGTTGAGTAATAACTATGCAGATTCAACTCCTTGCACATCGAGGCGGTATGGGGCGCGCACCCGAAAACACTGTTGCTTCCTTTAAGCAGGCATTGGCGGACGGTGCCGATGGATATGAGTTTGATGTCTGCCTTACCCAAGATAAACAACCTGTGTTGATCCATGTTGACTTCAACCGAGACAATATTCGGAAAGCCACTGGGTGTGCGATACCGCTCAGTGAACTCACTTGGGAAGAAGTCCAACAACTTACGGTGGAAGCCTCTGATGAACCGGTTGCACATCTTGATGATGCCCTGCGATTTACACAGGAGCATCAGATGCCGTGTTTCATTGAGCCGAAGACAGATGTACCGGAAGTGCTTCCTATCATTGTCCAACGGGTGCGCCACTTTGAAGTCGTCCACCTCACCAGTATTCTCACTTTTTACCTTCGGAAGCATCTACTTGTTGATGCCAAACGTTTAGAACCCCGATTACGGACGAGCGCGATTCTCATCAACCCGATGGCGAATTTCCTCAAGGCTGCCACAGCGATTGATGTAAATCGTATCATCTTAGGATGGAGCGGGATTAACCACTTTCAACTCTATAACACTTTCACGCGCACTGTTAAGCAGCAGGTCGAGCAACTTCGGACAAACGGGATAGTTGTGGAAGCCGGGTTTATTCAGACGGCAAAGGATGTTGCTTGGGCGATCAAAAACGGCGTTGAAGGATTGTGGGCAGATGATGTGCCTTACATCAGAAGTTGTCTCCAGGAGATTGAGCCTTAGTAGGTGCTTTTAAAGATACGCTTCCATGCCAAACTTACGGATACACATAAAATTATGAACATCTCTGTTTGCAATCCGTTGTTACGAACCCCCCTCTCTCTTATCGTTGATGATTCCTGTCCGGTCATCAATCTCACTTACTATTGGATACAGCAACGACACGCATGGAAAGCACGACATCAACCGGGTGTTCCGCCTGACCGCTGGGAAGGGAACGCCGCGCAACTAAAAAAAATACCACCAACAATCCCCGCAGATTTCGCAGCAGAATGGGCAGAGTGGTGTTGGGAAAACGGCGTGAAAGGCAAATTCAGCCTTATTCCTTACCCCGCTGGAGTGGGGCGCGTTGATGAAGGGTTTCCTACCCAGGTTGTAGAGAAAAGCTCGACACTGGAATATCAGGCATGGCTGCGCGTTTACCGGGAACTGATCTGGCCCAGTTTCGATTTGACACCGGAGATGCTCACCCACACCGCTGTCGTTGATCTGGATACGTTCACGCTCACTGAAGCGTGGGAACAAGTAGAGTGGGTGAATCCACCCGTAGATGATAGACTCACAGACTATATCATCACAGCGATGGAAATGCTTGATAATGTCGGTATTCCGTGCGAAGGTGTGACCAGTCCCGGTGCCTTCGGGAAACGTCAGGAAGCAGCGTATGCGAAAGCTGTGCTGACTGCCTCTCAGCATGTCAATAACAACCCACGTCCTTTCTATTTCCTCTGGCTGAAACACGATGAACTACCTGATGTGCCTATCTGGTATGCTGAAAAGGAAAACGGGATCGCAATTGCCAGTATTGTCGCATGTGCTGGCGACTGGTTCGGTGGATGGACAGGCTACGATTTAGGCGATGCTGACCGCTTTATCACGGAAGATTTGCAAGGGGGTCGCTTGCCCCCCATTCTCGAAAAGGAACTTCCGTGTGTCCTTGTTGGACATTGGCCCGGGTTCTATTTCAACGGCGAAAAATTGGGGTTTGACATATTAAAGACTGTTAAGGCGAGACTTGATAATTATGATCCGGATGGCACGAAAACGCTTTGGATGAAAACCTCCGAAATTGGACATTACTGGATGGCACGCGAACTCACCGACATTACAGTGATAGAAGCACAACAGCAGATTAATCTCTTCACGCAATTCCCGACAGCAAATTTTACGCTTGCTATTGATGCACCGGTCCGTCATGTTCAGGTCAATGGGTGGGACCTTCGCGAAGTTCATTCCCGCCGCGATTTTCAGGGCGATACATTTCTCGTTGAAGATAAACAGACTTTCATTGCATTTGATTTAGAAGTTGGGGACACAATTCTTGAATTGGTTGTCTAAAAAGATTGGAAGGATGATTGTAGGGCTTCCAACCTTCCAGCCTTCCCTACTTTCCACTTTCTTCCGCGCTTTACGTGCCTATGGTATGAGAATCCTACCCCCACTCGCAATAACAGTTGATCCTGTCATATAACTCGATTCCTCACTCAAGAGATACGCAATCACATCTGCCATCTCTTCCGGTTCACCGAACCTACCGAGCGGGGTTGTTGAACGCAGCTGCTCTGACATCTCTGGTGAGACTTCGCCTAACATATCTGTTGCTATTGCACCCGGTGCGACCGAGTTGATACGGATGTTGTGCGGTGCAAGCGGTCCACAACACGATTTCGTCAATGAGATAACTCCGGCTTTCGCTGCCGCGTAAGGTAGTTGATTCGGACGGACTGCCAATGCAGCAATCGACGACACATTAACAATACGTCCAAATTGACTTTCAATCATCCCCGGTTTGACAGCCCACAGCACGTTGAAGGGACCTGTCAAGTTAATCGCAACGATCCGATCCCAGTGTTCAGGTGTGAGTTCGTCAAACGTCATATCACCGACATCTCCGGCATTATTCACCAACAATTCTATTGAACCGAGTGCTTCCGTCACCGTTGCGACCATTTTGTTCACAGCGTCTCTATCAGCAATATCGGCTTGAACAGGTATTGCTCTCCGGCCTAAACCGTGAATTTCTTCACAAACCGCTTCCGCTTTATCCATCGCGCGCGAGTAGTGGACAGCAACAGTTGCCCCTTCACCCGCAAGTTTAAGCGCAGTCGCCTTTCCGATACCACGGCTACCGCCGGTTACCAATGCTACCCTTCCTTGAAATCTCATCAAGTCTCCTTCTATAAAAGTCCCTCTAATTGTTTCCATATATCATTGGAAACTGGTGTCGTCGCGGCGGCAAAGTTCTGTTCTACCTCTGTTGCATTCTTAGAGCCGGTCAGACTCATCGCAATCCTCGGTTGGCGGAAACAGAATTGAATGGCGAGGTTCAGGACGTTCAGGTTGTTTTCAGTTGCCCACTGATAGAGTCTATGTGCTTTTTCAGCGTCAGATGTGCTTAAGTGTGCACTGCTGGCTGATACATCTGGCTCGATGCCAGAGAGCAACCCCATCGCAATCGGACTCCCGTTGATAATGCCGATATCGTTTTCGGTAGCGAGGGGTATCAACCATTCGTTTGCCGTTTGGCTCAGAAGCGTGTAATCCAAGTACGTTAGGATAACATCGACGACACCGGTTTCAATAGCAATTTTGTGGAATTCGTGTTGCCGGACCCCGAGCCCAATGAACTTAATCAGTCCTTCCTCGCGCATCCCTTGGAGTTCATCCAACGCACCACCTTTCGCCACAACAGGGTCCATACTATCTGGATCATGCACTAAGCAGACATCGAGATAATCCGTACCCAACAATCGCATACTATTTTCGACGCTTCGACGCGTGCCTGCCGCACTAAAATCACCACGCCATTCAGGGTGTGTGCCTGTTTTCGTGGCGAGGTAAATCTTCTCCCGCCAACCGTCAGCGAGTGCAAGTCCTACGCGTCTTTCGCTCTCACCATAGAGGGGGGCAGTGTCCAGATAATTGATGCCCAGATCAATCGCTCGGTGTACCGCTTCAACTGCTTCATCGTCAGTGACATCGCCTCTGCCGAGCCCCGCGCCTCCCATACCGAGGCATGTGACCTCTAAGTCCGTTCGTCCCAACCGCCGCCGAGGCAACGGATTTGCTTGTGTTGACATAATCTCGCCTTCCTTAAGCGTGTGGTATGAAATTACTCGCTATTCTCCTTGAGAATCTGTTGGATTTCTGTCTTCAAAGTCGGCATGTTTGATTGCACCACACCCCAGACAATTTCAAGGTTGACATCAAAATATTTGTGAATGAGAATGTCTCTCAACCCAGCAATCTTCCGCCATGCAACACTTGGATATTTTTCTCGGACGGAATCAGGTCCCTGTTTAACGTCTTCACCAATGACTTCAAGGTTTCGGATGACCGCATCAATCCGCATCCGATCCCCTTCAAAGGTCTCGCGTGTGACATCCTGTACGTATTCTTGAATTCTATCTATTGCCTCTAATATATCCTCAAGATAGATGTCAAAGTCCTGCGACATACTCAACTTCCTTTTCGATACGTGGTCGCAAGCGTGGTTTGAGCGAATCAGCGATGACGAGATCAACCTTCTTCTGAAATAGATCTTCGAGAAAAATACGGAGTTCCATATACCGATCAAATGACACTTCCTCAAGTTCTACAAGTAAATCTATGTCGCTTTCGCTATGAGCAGTGTCTTTAACATAGGACCCAAAAAGTCCAAGCCGTTTCACACCGTATGTTCTCAGTGTGTTCTGGTGGCTGAGAAGCGTCTGTTTAATCTCGCTTTTGGTAAAGATTGCTGTGTTCATATTGCGCATTCCGTGTTTACGGTATAATGGGAGATGCCTACAACTTTATACCGATGCGAATTCTCGATGCAAATGCCCGCGGCGGGCGTCAGGAGGAATCACACTCACCCACTGCACGCCTTTAACAACATCGTCGGGGATATGTCCATGCTCAACGCCTTTCGGTGTGACGACCAAATCCCCGGGACCGATACGATAGGATTCAGACTGTCCATCCGCCGTTCGCAGCGTCACTGTTGTCGTGCCTTCGGTAAAATACCAATACTCATCAAAATCGTGATAGTGAAGTTCGGTCGGATTGTCTTTAGAAACAGCGAAGGCACCAATCGTCGTCATATCTGCGGTATCCAAGACTTTACCGAGCACATCGCCAATCCGTTCCCCTTCACTCAGTCGAATAACGCAAAGATTCGTATCCATTAGATGACTCCAATGTTTTTCAAGTGCTGCAGTGAATCTGCTACGCGTGCTTTGGCTCCTGCTTCGTCAAGGTTTTCACCCTCAACACCTTCTAACTCCATTGTGAAGGGACCGTAGAAACCCGCATCGTTCAACGTCTGGAATACGGCTTTGAAATCAACTACGCCTTCACCAAGCGTCGGGAAATTCCACGTTCGATAGCCACCGTTTGTATCCTTAAGATGAACCGCACCGACGTGTGGAATAACTTTCTGAACTTCGCCAACAGCTGTTACATTGTGGTTGTAATAATAGACGTTGCCCGTGTCGAAATTGACACAGATATTCGGATGATTAACCGCTTGCATCGTCTCAAGTGCAATGTCGCCGTTGTGTATCAAATCCGGATGTGTTTCCAGACACACCTTGATCCCCGCGGGTGCGGCATTCTCGCCAATAGCACGGAGTCGGTCATATACAGCATTCCTGTCCGCGTCACCAGCATGGACACTGACAAAGATAACCTTCACACCCATCTTATCGGCAATCTCCAATGTTGACTGAAAATCTGAAACAACCGTTTCAGACTGAACATCGCAACTGCCGAGCAGACTGGTAGCAGTGAGTCCGTGTGCTTTCAGTTCTGATTGGACTGCGTCAACAGACTCAACCGAAGGCACACCGATTTCTACATTCGTTAGACCGATTTCCGCTAAGTGTGTATACGCACCCTCACGAAACTGTCGATAACTCCCTAAATTGCAAGCAATAATATTTTCCATTTTCATCTCCTACTTTTTGTGAAATAAGACTTACGCAGGTTGCTCTTTTGTAGCATAGGCTGTTAGCCTGTGCACTGAGAACGTCTCGGTTTTTTGAGAGTTTACCCGCTAACAGAACGTCATATCGTCAAAATTGCGTAAGTTCTGTATAAATGACCAGTATCTGCTCAATTTGCGTAGGTCCTATCAAACTGACATTACTAAACGTGAATTTAAAAATAAAAATTGAAGCTCCTGTAGGTTGGGTTGAACGGAAACCTACTAAAAGTCGCACACAACACAGCGTTTTCGTTTTTCGCATTCCAGCGGAGTGCTATATGTATGAATAGATAGCAACTTGTGTTGTCTTCCGCCGTTCCAATCTTCCATGCTTACTTATAGTTTGTATCAAATGACCCCATGAGTTATACTTATAGTATGCGTTA
>VYCT01000069.1 GCA_009843785.1 Candidatus Poribacteria bacterium
CACGATGACCATGCCCAAATTTGGATTAATGGGGATAAGTGGTATAACAATCCAACTTGGACAGGCGGCGCGCAGGTCGTTAATTATAACATTGAAGTCAAACTCGAAAAAGGTGCTAATGTCGTTCTTTACCGGTGTGGTGAAACCGGCGGTGCTGCCTACCTCAATTTACATTTTGACGATAACACGCATGAGGTTTGCAAAATCTATCCTGATAAATCGAAGGACCAGGACGGTTTCTTTAGGGAGATTGCTGGTGGTCTTTCAGTCGATCCTACAGGAAAAGCGACAACAACTTGGGCAGATATTAAGCGGAATCGCTAAACCAAGATCCCTGCTATATACGCTTGTGGCAGGGACTTTATAGTAGATCCCGTAATTATTTGCACACATAGGTTAGCCGTATGGGTTGGGTGACCCAACCCATACGAGCGAGAAGTGTAAACTTATTTTCGGTTTTACTATAATGTTTAACCTAAGAAAGGGGATTTATGATGTATATTAACTTTAAGTTCCTACTCAGTGTAATTAGTGCGGTATTATTACTGAGTTTAGTTTTGCCTGTATTTTCTTTTGAGCCTTCCGGGGGTGTTTTGTCGTTGGATGGTGAAGATGACTATGCAATACTCCCTTTTGCGGAACATGGGCACATTTTCCCTGAAGGCACCCATGCGTTTACTGTTGAAGTCTGGTTCTATCCGAAAGCTGAACCCAAGGAAAAAGATAGAGACCTTATTCTGAATCAGCAAGTTTCCATCGGGTTGCTGGCAAGAGAGAAGTGTAGACTCGGACAGAATCAACTTTGCAGTTATCGTCAAGCATATCTTTCAGGAGACAGAACTCACGGACTTGTAGGATCTGATAAGCCAATCCAGAAGGATCAATGGAACTATATAGCAATCGTTTTCAAGAACAGCACGCTTTGTCATGCGACCAACAACCGAATTAGTCAAGGCTGGAGACTTCCTCGTGTGGACAGGGTGTCTTTGCATATCAATAGACCTGAAAGGGTGCAAGATTTCGTCGTAGGCGGATATGATGAGGATAAGTTTGTGGCTCCTAACGGTGGGTTGTTATACCAAGTGAGTAATTTTCATGGCGAAATTGATGCGATCAGGTTTTCAAATATCGCTCGGTATGACTGCGCCGCACAGGGCGACAATCCGTTTGATCCACCGCCCCGTTTTTTCAATGATGAACACACGTTGGCACTCTGGGATTTCAATGATAAGGAGGGTTCGGATCGCTTTGAAGATACATCTGGGAATGGGAAGATGCTCATCGGTATGAATGGTGCTACAGTGATTGATAGTAGCGGTATTGGTAATCTTGAAATTCGTCCCGATGCTTCTTTAACAACGACATGGGGTCAAGTCAAGTCGGTATCGTTTTGAATTTGATAAACGCCTAAGGAGAAAATGATGCTCGCAAGGTATAGGTGTTTGCAATGGGTTTTTACCCTCTTATTTGTTATTGCTTCCAGCAGTTTTGCGGGGGAGTGGAAACAGGTGACTCAACTGCCAACATGGCGAATTGGTGGTGCTGCCGCTGCTGTGGGTGGTAAAATTTATCTCATCGGTGGTTTCGATCACGAGACACATATAGGCGGACGTGGGCCCGCGCTCTCAACGGTAGATGTCTACGACACACGGACGAACACATGGCATGCAGCTGCAGAGATACCGATCCCGCGGATTGCGTCGCAAACCGTAGTCTTTTCCACCGAAATCTATGTGTTTGGGGGTTATGACTATAAGGGTCCCTGGGGTGTAAAAAGATACCACAAGACTGTTGAGGCGTATGATACGCAAACCGATACATGGGTCAAGAAGCAAGATATGCCAACACGCCGTATGCCTTTTGCCGCAGCGGTTGTTGATGGAAAGATATATCTCATTGGTGGCACACGTATTGAAGTTAAAAACGGCGTATTTGGTGGGAAGGCTATTACAGATTTGGTTGAGGTCTACGATCCGTTGACCGATAGATGGGAGAAGCGTGCAGACATGCCGACAGCACGAAGTGCGGATGATGCTGTCGTTGTAGACAGTAAAATTTATGTCCTCGGTGGTCAGACGCGGTTCGACGGCGACCTTGCGGGACGTTTTGTCACACGTATTGAAGCATATAATCCGAAAACCGACCAGTGGCATCAGCTCCGTGACATGCCGATGTTCAAATTTGGGTTTTCAACTGTTGCCGTTGATAATGAGATTTATATGGTAAATGGTATGGATAATGCGCTTCAACGCATTGACGTTGTAGACGTTTATAATCCAACAGTTGACAAATGGCGTGAAATAGAACCTCCAACGATTCCAACAGAGGGGACGGCGGCGGTTGTCGTTAACGGCACAATCTATACCTTAGGTGGTCTATTAAGTGATTTTGAATTTTCGCCAATTGTTGAGGCGTTTGATACTGGGTTCCGTGCGGTCACAGCGCGGGGCAAACTTTTGACACATTGGGGTAAACTCAAAGCGGAACACCAGAAATAAAGACCCTCGGGACTTACGCAAACCCTGTTGAGGACGAGGTTTGCAACTTCTTGAACAGGAAACCAACAGCCTATTCTACGGTTTGAACAGGCTAACAGCCTATTCTACAGGAAATTGTCCAAACTACTGCTTCGTCACGCCCCCATTGAAGGGTCCAAAGATCGCGAGCACAGCTCGCTCCTACCGGAAGAGACGTGTGAACCTATGAATCAATACGCCCCCATTGAAGGGTCCAAAGATCGCGAGCACAGCTCGCTCCTACCGGAAGAGACGTGTGAACTTATGAATCAATCTGTGAAATAAATATTTTCTACTCATCATTTTACTGTGGACGGAACACTACCGTAACATCAAGGAGACTTCCGAAGATGAAAAATCTACGAAATCTGTCAATTTTTTCTTCCCTTTTTCTGCTGGTTTTAATTGCGATGCGTGCTGAGGCGGTTCCGCCGCCATCACCTGCGGGCAGGAACTATTTAGCCCTTGATGGTGTGGACGATCACGCTATTTTGGACTTTGAAACCTTCGGTCTCCTCATGCCAAAAGGCACGGATGAATTCACCTTTGAAGCGTGGATATATCCAACCGAGCTGCCTGACAAGAATGTAAACGCAATAATTCTCAGCCAACAGGTGCGGATGCATGTCTGGGACCATGATCACGACGAAAATTTAAGACTAATGGGCGGAGCGCATGTTGCTCTTGGCCCAGTGCACGCTCTAATGGCATTCGGTTGGATGAAGTTTCCCCTGAATCAATGGCATCACATCGCCTTTCAGGCGAATCAGGCAGAAGAGTGGCAGACGATAGTAATGGTTAACGATGAGGTGCGCGTCGTACGACCAGAAATAACTCTCGCTCCCGATCTCTCACATGTGGGGCATCCACAGGATTTTACAATCGGCGGGTTTGGCGAGAACATTGAGTTTCATGTTGGTTATTTTTGGGGTCATTTTTCGGGCTATATTGATGAGGTCCGTATCTCAACGGTTGCGCGTTACAATATCGCCAAACGCGGTTTCACGCCGCGGAAAAAGTTTGAGAATGACGCGGAGACGGTTGCGTTGTGGCATTTTGATGAACCGATCGGAGCACGGGCGTTCTCAGATACATCAAGCAACGCCTACCATTTGGTAGGTAAAAATGGTGCGCGGACCGATGGCACCTTTGCAGTTGAAGCAGAAGGAAAACTTGCGGTGGTATGGGGGCGGCTTAAGCGATGAAGGTCAGCGTCTTTTGTAGAGAGTGGATTGGAAACATACTTACGGTGAAACTTCCTCAATGCGGATGTGTTGGTTCGGTTTGATGTTCTTGCGTTTGCTGGCAGCACCGCTGGGCCACTTTACTTCGATGGTTTCGATAAGCGTATCGTTGTTTATGCCGAAGATAGCGGTAAGTTCGCTTTGTGAGCAGTAGCTGGAACCACTTTTGACCGTTCGTGTCTGTGTTCCTGATGCAGTGGTGATACGAATCTGGGCACCGATGCCGTCGCGATTGCTTGTTTCTCCGATGAGTTGGACTTTGATCCAGGCGTTACGATTCCCGCCGTCGTTTCGGAAAAGGTGTGCCGGTCCGTTAGAGGTAGTGACGAGCAGGTCCCAGTCGCCGTCGTTGTCGATGTCGCCGTAGGCTGCGCCTCTGCCGACCATCGGTTTTGCCAAATCCGAACCGACTTTGTTGCGTACATCACTGAATTTGCCGTGTGCGTTGTTATGAAATAGGTGTGGCGGTTGGGCATAAGTGACCTGCGTTTGAATGGCGTTGATGTCATTTTCCACGTGTCCATTGGCGGTGAAGATATCGAGGTTTCCATCGAGATCGAAGTCAAAGAAGAAGCATGCGAAGGTAAGTGTCAATAGCGTTGCGTTTCCGATCTGTGCGGCGGGGGCATCGTCTATGAAAAAGCCACCATCGTTGTGGTAGAGATTAAGCATCTCGTTAGAGAAATTACCGATGATAAGGCTCTCCTTACCGCTCCGATCATAATCGGCGGCATCAACGCCCATTGCGCCGGTAGCGACCCCTTTTTCGTCATGAGAAACGCCGACTTCGAGTGCGGTTTCGATGAAGGTGTCGTCGCCGTTGTTTTGGTAGAGTTTATTAGGCTGTGTGTCGTTCGCTTCAAAGATGTCCTGCCATCCGTCGGCGTTGTAATCGAAGATACAAACACCGAGGGATTTGCTTGTTTTATCCTCAATGCGTGCACTGCGGGAGACATCAGCAAATGTACCATTGCCTCGATTTCTGAAGAGTTTGCTCGCCTGTCCTTGGTAAGATTCAGGCGTACAGTAGGATTTATTGATACCGTCGAGGGTACAGAACAGATCGTTCTCTATACTCCATTCAACGTAGTTTGCAACGTAGAGGTCAAGATGCCCATCGTTATTGTAATCGAACCATGCGCAGCTTGTACCGAAACCGGGGTTATGGATACCGGCTGCTTCTGTGATGTCAACGAAGGTACCATCATCGTTGTTTTGAAAGAGTCGGTCGGTTTCAAGGCAGCTAATATAGATATCTGGATCGCCGTCGTTGTCGTAATCAGCGACAGCGACTCCCATGCCGTAGAGTGGGACGGCGAGCCCAGCGGCTTCAGTGACATCGGTGAAGGTGCCGTCTCGGTTGTTGCGGTAGAGTGCCATCGTTTGTCGCTTTTGGGTCGGGTTGCCTTCCCAATCCTTTCCGTTGACGAGGAGGATGTCTTGCCATCCGTCGATGTCGTAGTCGATAAAGGCACAGCCTGACCCCATTGTTTCTGGGAGATATTTTTCTCCGAAGGCACCGGAGTTATGGATAAAGTCGATGCCTGCTGTCTCTGTGATGTTGGTGAATTTTGGTAAGCTTTCTGCGTCAGTGTTAAGAAAAAAGAGCAGACAGCAGTAGCAGAGAAGGAGTGTCTGTTTGATTTTTATACTGAGACCCAATGATCTTCCTCCCATGAGGTTTGGATGGCAGTTTGCACATCGGCGACTGCGGCGGCTTCTCGGAAACTTGGGTTGCCTTGTTTTCCGGCTGCGGTGGCTGCCTTGACAATCTCAAGGTGCATGTTGTTTGGCGCGGCGATGTTGACGACCTGTACATCTTCGTCTGCAATGACATCTCGGAAGTCGGTAGTTGTGCGTTCAAATCCGAAACGTGATTTCGCCTCAGTTGTGCGTTGAACAACGTCGTCTGCACAGATAATAAGTTTGGACTGGAGCGGAGCGTTGTGGAACCGGTCAGCAATCTGACGATATGCGCGGGCGTGTGTCATCCCCATCCATCCCATGCCGATAACGCCGATGCCAACCGTCTGTTTCGTCTCCATTTTTCGTATACCCTCGTTATTTGCTTTTCAGGTGTCCCCATGTGGTTGCGAGTTTGGCGCGCGGTTCCACCGGGCGCGGTTTCCCGGGGCCACCGTTAGGGATATTTGCGCCAGTGATTTCAAAATCATCAAAATGTGCGCGTCCGTCTGCGACAACGAGCCCGGCTTGCCCACCTTTTAAGAGGTCTTCGTCAACAGCGGTGAATATCTCATGGTCAATTTTAAATTCGAGTGTGCCATCTTCATAGATAGTGGCGGTCAGGTCGTACCACGTATCGATTTCTGCTTCAAATTGGTAGGTGATGATGTTCCAATCGTCTTGAACTGCCTTTACAATTCGGACGGTGCCAAAGATATAATCGATAAAAAAGAGGTAGCGGCTATCCTCTTCGCCTCTATCGTGGAGTGTCAGTCCGATGGTTGGGGGTTCATCTTTGTCTGCCACCAACTTGGCGCGGCAGGAGACGGAGTAGTTTTTCCATGAGAGTTCGCCTGTTATCCAAAGGCTCATGAAGCCGGGTAAGAAGATTTCGCCGACGGCTTCACCGTCGTCGATCCACCATTTCTCAACCTTTCGGTCGATGTTAAAGATTTTCCATTCGCGGGTGTCTTTGTCTTCAAAATCGTCGCGCCATGTGCCTGCAAAACTGGGTTGCCATGCCGAGATTGAAAGGCAGGCAAGGGTGATAACTGCGATGATTGGTCCTAATTTTTTCATCTTTCTTCTCCTTCGGTAATTATGCACTGTCCGTTTGGGTCTGCGTAGGGACAAGAACAGCAATGATCTGTATTTTTATTATACTTGCCCCGCTGCAGTGCCGAGATTTTTTTCTGCCACTGTTCTGTAGCTTCTTTTAATTCTGCTACGCTGAAGTGTTTCTGTATGTGATGATCCTGTTCAGTAAAGAAAATATTAATTGTTACTGTCGGTTGTTCTGGGTAGCGTCGGTGTGCCAGGAGGCTATAAAGTTCCATTTCTGGATGATATGCCTCTGAATCCTGGGGATCACCGGTTTTGTAAATGACGACTTGCCAGTATCCTGCTTTGTCTTGAAAAAGTCTATCGAACCTACCATCAACGATGTGTCCGTCAATATCTGCGTGAACTTGCTGGTTCATGTAGGTCTTGACGGCGGAAAAGGCTGTTTTTCCGAGTTCGGAGTTGGTAAAATTGTTAACGTATGTACGAAGTGCTGCTGTCGATTCGGTCGTTGCTTCAGGATAATTCTCAAGTGCTTGGTCAATGATCGTGTCAAGGTTTTCAGGGTCTAATTGCCGTCTGATTCGAGCGAGAGTAGAGCGAATTGCGTTATCCATCTCGGTTGCATCGAAACCTGTTTCCCTTTGGTCATCCGTCGGGATTCGTAGTACATTTTCCAACTGGTATCGCAGTGGGCAACGCGCATAGTTGGCGAGTTCAGTGACAGAGAAGGCTGCGGAAATACCGGTTGGTTCGAGGGCTGCTGGTAGGTCTTCTGGAAATTCGATGGGTGTTATGTCATCCAAGGTCTCATCCGTGGAAGTGCTGTCTTCGAGTTGTCGTAACACGTTGAGTTTGAAAGGCAGACTGGGTAAGTCATCTTCTGTGCCACAGATACCAAGGTGTGTGTCGAGCCACTTAAGCATTTCTTGTGCTTCGCCTTTGTCTGAGAGTGTTCCTGATAAAATAAGCAGGTCTTTGGCGCGTGTTGTACCGACATAGAACAACCGTTTCTTTTCGGCGCTCTCTTTTTCGCGTGATCGGTTTTTCATGTGGGCAATGATTGAGGGTTCAGTTTTCCTGTATCCGTCATCTGGCTGAAGCGGACTAAAGCCAATACCGAGTGCCTCATCGATAAAAGGCTCACTATCTGTTTGTCCTTTCCGGTTAAGACATGGGAGTATGACGACTGGGAATTCCTTCCCTTTGGCGGCGTGGATTGTCATAATTTGCACTGCTCCGCTGCTGGCTTCAACTGGTGCTTGTCCCTCGCGAGGTTCTTCCGTGATTAAGGTATCCAAAAATTCGATGAAATCTGGAAGAATTTGCGTATTTTCATCTCCATCGAAATTTCTTGCAAGTTCCAGGAGTTTTTGATAATTTGCCCACCGTTGTTGTCCCTGTTTTCCTGTTTTCAGTGTGGCAATCAATCCGGTTTCATTAACGATAGTTACGATGAGTTGGTTTACAGGCATACGCTGTGCGATATCGAGGTGCTTTTTTAGGGTATCTATCGCGTTTCTGAGATGCTCAGAGGGTGTTTGGTAGTTCTGCGCTTTTTCCCAGAGGTCTACGCCATCCTGTAGTGAAATTTCGTAGAGTTCGGTATCAGAGATACCAAAAGCGGGACCGCGGAGGACTCCACCAAGAGAGGTCTGGTTTTCTGCGGGTCTATTAAGGAAATTGAGATAGTTCCAGATATCGTAAATTTCTTGTCTTTGATAGAAACCAATGCCCCCTGTTGTGAGATAAGGGATACCGCCCTCAAGGAGCGCGTGCTCAATGTTAGGGAGATGTGTTCTGCTTCGAATGAGGATAGCGATGTCGCCATATTCAATGGGTCGTTCAACTTCCTGATTATTCTCAACGCGCACCCATACCGTATCTCCGTTGCGTTTCATGTTTTTGATACGGTTTGTGATGAGCGTGTATTCATCTACGTTTTCCTCTCCATTTTGCCCGAGAAAAATCTCAACGGCTCCGTCCGCGTCCGTGCGGCGCGCTTTAATGAGGGATTCATAGGGCACCTCAAACTCGTTTTCACTCCCGTCCCGCATCAAGGGGTCGAAAAAGTGATTGGTAAACCTGATGGGTCCCTGTAAAGAGCGGAAGTTCTCTTTGAGGGAGATAGCCGATCCGGCGTTTTCAACGATTTTTTCTCGCGTTTTATTAAACACGCGAACATCCGCGCCGCGAAACGCATAAATACTCTGTTTCGGGTCGCCGACGATGAATAGGTTCGCGCTTTTTAGTTTGTTTGTCAGGCGCATTACCAAGTCGTACTGTAATTCATTTGTATCCTGAAATTCATCTACCATGTAGAACTTGTAGCGGTCAACCAATTTCTGTCGGATTTCTGGGTTATCGCGGAGCAGGTCGCGGGTTTTCAACTGCAGATCGTTGAAATCGAGTGTGCTTTGCGAGAGTTTAGCATTTTGATAGTCTTTGAGGATGCGTTTGTAGAGTGTGAGTAGATCGCGGGTTGTGCTAATTAGGAAATCGTCATCGTTCACAACTTCATCGTCCATTTTATCTTCAGTATCGGTTTCAACATCGGCTTTTTTGTTGTCATCTTTTTCAAGAAGTGGAACGTCTTTAATTTTTTTCGCGGTTGGTTCGAGAAAGGCGATCTGATCCGCAATGCCTGTTCTGTCAACACTTTTTGGCAGAAAGCCGCCTGTCGCGATACTACCATTTTGGATTGTAATTAAATCTCCAATTTCTTTAAGCAAATTCAATCCTTCGGGCGAGTCTGGGTTCTGCTTGTAGAGTGCTTCTAATTGCTGTATTAGATTCTGAGCGTTCTCTGCCTTCGCCCCTTTCGCGACCTCCAAAACAGCGTTTAGGCATCGGATGAATTCGGCAACATCAATCTTTGACATCAATTCTTCGCGAATCTGTCGTTCCAAGCTTGTGCGAATTTCTGTGTCGTTCGGATTGCTATAGATTTTCTTCATGAGACGTTCAAGACTATCGCGTTTTTCGACCATATTGGAGAAGAAATCCGCCAGTTTTTGCTGTCCACCGTAGCGTTGCAGAAGGCGGGTGAGTTCTGCACGGTGTGGATCCTCAGGATTTGTGGCGATGTCCTTGAGGGTTTCGCGAATGGTTTTCTGTAGTAGGAGTTTCTGGTCGATGCCTTGTACAATGCTGAAGTTGGCTGGCACATGGGCTTGGAAAGGGAATTCTCTTAAGATACTTGCGCAGAAGGCGTGGATGGTTGAGATGTGTGCTGAGTTCATCTCATCTCGGAAACGTTGAAGTGAATTACTGTATTCTACACCCGCGTTTTCTATTTCCTCAGACATCTCTTCAATAATTCGTTCTTTCATCTCAGCGGCGGCTTTTTCTGTAAAAGTAATGGCAACAATTTCGCGCGGTGTAACGTCGCGTTCGCGCAAAATCTTGAGGTAACGTTGGACCAAAACCGTGGTTTTTCCGGATCCGGCACCGGCGGTTACACAGACGTGTTTTTGTATATTAAGAGCGTCTTCTTGACTTCGGGTCAATTGCATGTCGTCTATTTCCTTGTCCGGTACGTTTGTTGAAGATTAAATAATTAATTGGGTAATTTCTTGTACAAGTCCGGTGCGGTTGCAAACCGCACCATAGGTGTCAATTTAGGGATTTTTGACAGCATTT
>VYCT01000282.1 GCA_009843785.1 Candidatus Poribacteria bacterium
CATAAGAATAGTAAATTAATATTAAACTCTGATAGGTAGAACATTATGAACGCTCGAAAAAGTGAACTTAATTTTGCGCGGCCGCCAGTAGATGAGGTTGTGTTAAGTGTTCTTTTTCTCTCTCTTGACGGCTTACTTGCACCACATCTTGGGCAAATCTGGCAGGAATTTAAGGAAGATGGGTTTGTGAGCATTGAGGAGCAATCTCCGGTTAGTCCTGTAGTGGAAGAATTTCCAAGTCGAATTCATGAACCTCAGTTGCGGGTCCATCGCGTCCCCGATCTGGCTCGGATGTGGTTTATCCATGAAGACAGAAGCCAAATTTTGCAAGTGCAACGCGACCGATTCACATTCAACTGGCGTAAAATCGACCTGAATCAACAATATCCAGGGTTTTCCTTCATTTGCGACAAATTTGAGGATTTCTATAACCGTTTCTGCCGAATTATAAAAGATATGAAAATTGGTGAAGTAACCCCGCTGCAGTATGAGTTAACCTACATTGATCAGCTCAAGCAAGGAGATGGTTGGGATAGACTTGATGAAATTGGGGAAATATATAATATGTTTGTTGATAGCCAACAGTCTGAGTCGTTTTGGTTAGGAGCCGAGTCTTTAATTTTGAGTACCTCATTTACACTTGAAGATTTACATGGTAGGTTACATCTCACTATAAGAAATCGTGTAAAGATGCCTGAAGAAAGTCAAACACTACAAACTGATTTCACAATGCGCGGTTTTCCAGAAAACGCTGACTACACAATGATAGATTGGTTTAAGGCAGCTCGTGAGCAAATTCGGGAAAAATTCGTTTCTCTCTTTACAGAAAACATTCAAACGCAAATATGGGGACGTAAATAATGATAAAATTAAGGAGATCTCTCCTACATCGCGAGGATCTTCCAAACGAAATGGAGTCAGATTTTATGAGTGCCCCTAACGTTTCACTCCCAACGTCTTATCGTCCGGTTTTACAAACCCAAGACTATAGGTCTTTAAGAGCATCTGATGAAGTAATGACGAATCCATTTTCTGTGGCAGATCTTGACTTCTCTTGGTTAACTGAGGCAAAACAACAATTACAAGAACTCTATCAAGAGGTTATGGAAGCATGTACTTTGGATAGCGAAATTAATCCTGTTCCAGGTGCTGCTTATCACGATGCGTTTTGGCTGCTGAAACTCCTTGATTATTATAATGTCCCTATGCCTGATATTGGTTGGTTGATAGATGGTGGTATTGGGTTTGAGTGGCGTTCAATGGATGGTAAAGGGATAGGTACAATGAGCATATATGGCGACAATCAAGTCGTTTATGGAGCCTCTTTAAGAAGCATCCCTAAAACTAAAGGAACTTGCGGATTAACTGATTTAGTCCTATTGGTTCACTTCTTTCCGACGTTAAAGACTTTATGCTCTCAATAAAGGACTTGGTATGAACGTTCCGCCAGATGAAAAGTTGACTCGGTTCATTTCTTCTAAAAGTGGTTTTTCCATCGGTAAAAAAACAGTCAGTTATAGGGCATTTATCCCACCGAGAAAAAACCCACAGGAAATTTCTGTGTATCGTATCACTACTCTAACTGAAAATGAGATTTGGGAAATTGGAAAAGAATATGTTCAAGGGGAAAATCAAATAAAAGCGAGGGCAGATTTTTTGGCTAAGGTTGTTTATGAGAATAGTCTTATTGTAATTGCAGACACACAAGTTCATGAACTACATGCGAATATCAGCCCTCTACCAACGGACAGAGAGGATAGAGACGAAATCCTAAGAGAACTCGCTCTTGCTAGCGAGCTTGTAATCAGCCCGCCAGAAGAAACCTAATTTCAGACTAAACCCAATTAAAGAATATCCATGTTAAACAAATCCACAACAATCGTCCAGAAACTCTGGAATTTCCGCAATACCCTCCAAGATGGGGTATTGCGTTTCGTGAAATCTGTGCCAAAATCAGGGCTCATTAAGGAACTATCTCACAGTCGTATAGGTAACACACTATGGAAACCTTACAAACTGAAATTGAACCCGCTGCTTCTTCAACAGATAAAGTGCTGTTTCGGAAACAGGTGCAACACGAATTAGACGAAACCCGACAAGAAGCCGAGGCAGCTTATGCCTTGGATAAAGAGATTGACCCAATCCCGGATTCGGCGTACAATGATACACTTGTTTTGTTAGAGATGCTTTGTAATTACAAGCTGCCTATGCCAGAAGTCAGTTGGGCAGAGGATGGCAGCTTTAGCATCGGATGGTATTTGGATGAAGGTATTATAACGATGGGTATTTATGGAGACGATCTTGTTATCTATAATGCCTTCTTTGAAGAAAAACGCCAATTTGAAGGCATCTGTGCATTATCAGATACACCAATGTTGTCGGGTTTCCTCAAAATGTTGACAAACATCCTCATGTAATAAGGATTGTTGTTATGAATGTTCCATCGGGTGAGAAACTCACCCGTTTTATTCGTTATGGTAGCCATTTCTCTATTGTCACCAACAGAGTCAAACCTGATGCATTTCTGCCGCATAAAAAAAGTGTTGATGTATCTGTGTTTCGCATTTCAGGACTCAATGACAGTCAAGAACTCTCAGAAAACGAGATATGGGAAATTGGGCGGGAACATGTCCAAACAGAAGATAGACCTATAAAAGCAAGAGCTGATCTTTTGGCAAGCAACGTTTATGATAGCAATCTTGAAGTGGTTCCAGACGAGCCACCCGAAAGGCATGCGAATATCAGACCGCTTCCAGCAGATAATAGTCCCACAAACAGAAAAACGCGTCGAGCCCTTGCTACCAAACTTGCCAACCTTAGTAAATTGGTTATACCCGCAGAAGAGAATTGATTCCAAACCTTAACCGAATTGAGGTAGTTAATGTCCAACGAATCCGCAGCAATTGTTCAAAAACTTTGGAATTTCTGTAACGTCCTCCGAGATGACGGGGTCAGTTACGGCGATTACGTCGAACAACTTACCTACCTGCTGTTCCTCAAACTCGCTGACGAACAGACGAAACCACCCTTCAATAAACCTTCAACAATCCCCGCGGATTTGGATTGGGAGAGCCTTCTCAAAGAGAACGGTGCCGAGTTAGAAAAGCAATACGTTAAAACTCTGCAAGAGCTGAGTAATGCACAAGGTTTACTCGGTGTAATCTTCCGAAAATCACAGAACCGCATTCAGACCCCTGCAAGTCTACAACGCCTCATTCATCTCATCAATGACGAGAACTGGAGCGGGATGACTGCCGACATCAAAGGCACCATCTACGAAGGACTCCTACAGAAGAACGCCGAAGACACTAAAAGCGGAGCCGGTCAGTACTTCACACCGCGGCCCCTCATCAAGGCGATGGTTGCAGTGATGCATCCCGAACCGATGCAAACTATCTGTGATCCAGCATGTGGAACTGGGGGCTTCTTTCTCGCAGCACATGACTACATTTCCGAAAATTACGGTAGTACGATGACTCGCGAACAAAAAGAATTCCTTAGATTTAACACCTTCGCTGGTACAGACATCGTTGATAACGTCGTCCGCCTCTGTGTGATGAATTTATACCTGCACGGCATCGGTGGAACAGAAAGCCCAATTACAACCGATGATAGTCTCATGAGTGATACAAATGATCGTTATGACATAGTTCTAACGAATCCACCGTTCGGGAACAGGAGCAGCATTACAATCACTGCCGATGGCGGTAAACGCAGCAATACATCGCTCACTTATGAGCGCGACGACTTCTGGGCGACCACTTCAAACAAACAGTTCAATTTCCTGCAACACATCAAAACCATTCTGAAAACAGACGGACGCGCCGCTGTCGTTCTTCCTGACAACGTGCTTTTTGAACGCGGTGCGGGGGAAACGATCCGTCAGCAACTGCTCAAACAATTTGATGTCCATACCCTCTTGCGATTACCGACCGGTATCTTCTACGCCCAAGGGGTCAAGGCGAATGTGCTCTTTTTCGACAAGCGTCCTGCGCGTGAAGAACCGTGGACCCAAAAACTCTGGATTTACGATCTACGGACGAATAAACGTTTTACGCTGAAGACCAATCCGTTGCGCGATGCTGATCTACAAGATTTCATTACCATCTACAATGCAAAGAACCGCTATGAAAGGGCTGAAACCGAGAGGTTCCGCTCCTTCAGTTATAAAGAAGTTACCCAACGTGAGCATGCTAATCTTGACATTTTCTGGTTAAAAGAGGATTCGCTTGAGGATGTAGCAGACCTTCCCACCCCAGACGTATTAGTTACAGAAATTACAGAGAATTTAGAGGCTGCATTAGCACAGTTTCAGAACATTCAAGCAGAATTGGACAATAATGACTAAATGAAAACACATCTCCTTGAAAACCTCCTCGGTTGCGAATTAGAAGAGACGCTCATAGCAATCTCCGCGGATGCAGATACATTTGAAACGTTCCTCGCCACACTCCCAACGGATGCCGTTGAAAACTACCTCACACCGCAGTGGGTCGTACTTGCTGCGGGTAAAGGTACGCGGATTGACCCTACCGGACGCTTGAGCAAAACGTTAGACATCACCTTCGGGGAGCAGAACACGCTCCAACACTCGCGGCGTTATCTGCCCGGCAACCGTCCCGACATCGTTGTGATCAATCCACAGATGGCATCGCGTATTGAGAACAATGAATCTGCAGAGCAGTTGTTGGGGCCCAATGCTACTTTTTGTATCCAAGCAGAGATGAACGGCACGGGTGGCGCGCTGCAAGCAGCACTCCCAGCACTTCAAGACTCCGATGCCGAATGGATCGGGGTGGCGTTCGGTGATGAACCCTTTTTGGAGCGCACTATTTTTGCACAGACACTGCTCTCACATTTTCTCTCTGGTGCGGATGTTACACTCTGCGGCAAAATCCCTGAAACTGTTGAGGATAAGGGCGGACTTTTCTTCGATGCTGAAGGCAAACTCACAGGGACGAAAGAGTGGTACGATATGACAGGAGCCGAAAAACAAGAGATGTGGGACCGATGGCACAACGGTGAGGCTTACACTAACACAGGTATCACACTCATTCGGAAAAGTGCGTTGTTAGATCGGATACATCGCTTGGAACCGCATGCCAATCGGAACGATGAACTCCATCACGTCGATCTCATCCGACACTGCTATGAAGATGGGCTGAAGACAAACGCCTTTATCTATCGGGGTAATGTGTTGTCTGGTGTGAACCGCTGGTCGAATGTTTTATCGGGTGAAGCGGCACTGTATGCACAGGTTCGGGAATCCCTCACGCGGAAAGGCGTTCGCGTCGATCCCGCTGCACAGATAACATTGGGCGGTGATGACATTGAAATCGGCACGGCGTGCTATTTTATTGGTCGCGTGCATCTCGGCGAAAAGGTTCGGATCGGAGATTACTGCAGGCTTGAAAACGTTACGTTGCTCGGTGCGACAACCGTAGGTGATGCCGTTGGATTAGAAGGCGTTTCTGCGAATGATACCCTATTTGAAGCAAATTCGATCCCAGAAACATTGGCGGCACCCGTGCGGGGTCTCGCTCCTATAAGTACAATCAAAAATTGCACGTTTGACGCTGTAAACGTTGGGAGCGGTGTTCAACTTTCATCGGTTGTCGCACGCGGAACAGTGATTCCCTCCGGTATCGTTTTGACGGATCGGACACTCGGTGTCCCCGCCACACAAGTTCCACCAGCCGTACCGAAGTCGTTATTTGATCAGATTGTGCCTTCGGATTATAGTCCAGGTGTTTTCACCTTTGGAGAAAAGCGGGAATTACCGGATTGGGAGCACCTCCGACAACACGTGCAATCGCATAGTGCTGCGGAGCTCATTCCGCGTGCGACGCACGATGCGGAGTTACAGCAGGCGACTTGTGACGCGGTAAAGACACTCTTAGATCTGCGCCGCGCAAATTCGGATTATCTGATTGAATCGCTCACACCCGAAGAACTATGGGGAAGCATTTTTGAGTTGGTAGGGCTTCATACCGGCAATCCGAACCCATATCATCACGATAAGTTGAAAGCGCGACAGACGGCACTCGATCTACTACCAGAGTTTTGGGATAATAATTGGCTGACGCGTCTGAAATTGGTTGTCGCTGGAAATATCATCGACTATAGTAGCGAGCGGGTTGTAAAGAAATTGAAAGCGAATCCTGATTATTTTTCTGAAGCACTACGTGCAGCGGTCGAAACGCCTTTCGCTATCAACTGTTACGAAGTGTTCATAGAAAAGGTGATTGAAAGGACGCCGCAGCAGATTCTCTGGCTCGCTGATAACGACGGAGAGGTGATATTTGACATCGCCTTCATTCAGGAACTCGTCGCGTCTGGACATCACATCTCCCTTGTTGGCAAAGCGGACAACGCCAGCAACGACGCGACCGTGGCAGACCTGCACGCAATTGTCAACTATCCGCAATTTCGGGAACTTCAGGCAGCCATTCGGGGCGGTACGCTCCGATTGTTGTCATCAGGTGCGATAACGATCGGGAGCAATCTCTATCAGGCGACACCGGAATTCATCAACGCGCTGTCAGAAGCAGATCTTGTTATTTCAAAAGGACAGGGGAATTTCTATACCACACCGGGATGGGGGAAGGATACTTTCTATCTTCTACTTTCCAAAGGTTTAACTGCTGAACGGAGTACGGGTGTTATTGCAGATCGGAATCTACCGATTGACGGGCTGATCTTGGCTTATGTGCCAGCAGGCACAAGACGGGACGCGCCTTTGCTGGATATTTGTCGAGAATGGATGGCGGAAAACTAAAGTCGGCGTACCTATACTTTTGAAATCGTGTATTCCCGCTTGCCTGACGCAGGCAGCGGGATATCCTCTACAAATTCCACTGTGACAACGACATCCGCGCCGAGTACCTCTTGAATCTTCTGGACGAGGTGATGGCGTATCTCCTCTCTCCACTCCACGTTAATAACCAGTTTCAAGACACACCGCTCAAACGTTTCCTGAATCAACTGGAATTGACTAATCCCGACGAGGTTATAGAACTGTCGCGTGAAATAACCGCCATGTATTAAGGTGCCAGTTCGCGTACGGAAAGTTGCAGTCGTGCGTCCTAACAGCTCCGCTAAGATAGGTAATTGACTACCACAGGGACACATCTCGTCCGAGAGCATACCGACATCTCCGATACGATACCGAATAAAGGGCATAGCGTAGTTATTGAGTTGCGTGATCAGGATTTCTCCGGGTTCAGTGTATGGATCGGGACTCTCTATTTCAAGGTAAAGATCGCGAGCGTTGATATGCATTCTGCCTTCCGCACATTCCATTGCGATTAACCCGACTTCGCGTCCGCCATAACGATTATGGACTTTCGCTTTGAAAGTAATCTCAGCTAAGGCGCGGTAATGTGGATGTAACATCTCAGCGGAAGATATAATGCCCTTCAATTTCCATTGCGGGATCAAGCCGTTATCGGAGAGAAACGTAGCGAACTGATAAAGCGATGACGGGTAAGCGAGGATGGTCTGTGGGAGGTCCTGATTCATCTGTTCAAACATTGCGAGCATCGCTGCGTCTGTAAGGCGAAACCCGTTGAGCCGATACTGATTTCGCCAAAAGTTACCGAGCCAGTGTTTCCAGTGTCCATCGTCTTCCAAATCTGCGGTAGCCCCCCAGATAATGAGTTGCGGCTCACCAAAATTCCAGCCTGCCCATCGATCGAAATAGTAAACGCTCAAGTTGCGTTGATTCCAATAGTTCCTATCCTGATAGAACACAAGCGGCGTACCTGTTGAGCCGCCAGTGGCGTTCTCAATCCGTTGATCCGCTGTGAAGGTTGTAGAACAGAGTTCGTCCCATTGCGCTCGAATGTTCTTCTTTTCAAGTGGCGGAATTTGAGAGAGCTCAGGCGTTTCCGTCTTGAGCAATTCTCGGTAATACGGTGTTGTCTGGTATGCGTGCTGGAGGAGTTTTTCTAACTGTTCCTTCTGGAATGCCGCGATGGTTTCGCGCGGGGCATCCAGCACTGCTGCAGCCTGTGAGAACCGGGAGCGATAGCGCGCCCCTTTACGGTAACTGTTGTAGGCGTGCCACGCCGCCTTCGAGAAGAGCGTTTTAGCATAACGACGGATGGGCATGGTTTCTAATAGCGGTGCTTGGATGCTCGCACACATTCAGGCATCCTTGATTGAATTAAGCAGGGAGTCTCAAGGGATCAATATGCGGCGAATATCCTTGCGGAAACTGATCACTCACAGAACGTCCATCTTGGAAGAGTTGCCCCGCATCCGGATTCTCATGTTCAACAGGGGCGGAAAAGTCTCGCCATCTATTCCCATCAAGTGGGCGTTCGTAACCGTCCTCTCGGAGCCATTCAATCAAACGTTTTCGATAAGCACTCAGAATTCTACCATACCCCGGATTACCAGCAAGGCTCCGCTCGTCAAGTCTGCCGTGCATACGTCTGAAAAGCCATTCTTGCCGATCCGCGGCGGAGTAGATGTATTTGTATTCATCTGTCAGGAGCATATAGACACCTGTGCCTTCTTGTGCCAATTGACCGACGATGGCATCGCGTTGCGCATTTCCGGCGGCAAGGTCCGCGAGATCCATACCGCTTCGATCCGTCTGTGCCGGTACCCCCGCTGCGCCGAGACTGGTCGGTAGTACATCCACAAGACTCGTCGGCGTATCGCACTGCATGCCTGCCTCGAAACGTTCAGGGTATCGGACAAGCAGTGGAATCCGCGCGGCGGCATCAAGGAACGAGCGTTTCCCGTAGCAGTCATAGTCGCCGAGCAATTCGCCGTGGTCGGAGGTGTAAAGGATTAACGTGTTGTCCAGCTCGCCTTCCGATTCAAGGTAATCAAGGATACGTCCCACCTGATAATCAATAAAGGAGATGGCTGCGTAGTAAGCAGCGCGCATTGTCCGAAGGAGATTCATATCGCGGCCTTGGTCACGATATTTGTAGCGATTTTGGTGTCGATTCCAGTAGGTATGTAGATGCTCGTAATCTGGCGGTAGGAACGGTAACGGCATCTCCGCGGTACGGTAGAGCCTGTTCCACGGCACGGGTGATTCAAACGGTGGGTGTGGCTTAATAAAGCTACTCCAACACAAAAACGGGCGGTCGGTCTCTCGCTGTGAGAAGAATTCAAGCGTTTTATCGCCTACCCACTGCGTATGGTGTAGACGCGCTGGGAGTTGTGAGGGTTGCGGGATATAATAGTATTCACTCCGTTCACCGTGCGGTGCTACAACATGGTCATAGCCGTTTTCACGCAGAAATTCCGTGAAATCGTCAGGACCGGGACCCTCTTCGGAATAGTCTCGCGTCTCAAATCCCCACATTTTACGTCCTTGCGGTGTGAAGTGCATCTTACCGATGCCGTGCGTCTGATAGCCTGCTGCATTGACCAGCTCCATCACTGAGACGCGGTCTTGGGGCATTGCAGAATTGCTTGTGCACTCCGTCTGATGGGGCCATTGCCCGAGTAGGAAACTACAGCGCGATGCCACACATACCGGCGATGGACAGTAGGCTGAAGTGAAACTTGTACCGTCTCGCACAATTCGGTCTAACGCCGGTGTCTGGATAATAGGGTTGCCGAGGGCACCGACGGTATCAAAACGCTGCTGATCGGTCATAAGATAAAGGATATTGGGCTGTTTTGCCATGAGGTGTTCCTGTCCTTTCAGTTTCAGAGAAAATGCGTCTCGGTTTGTGTCTGAAATATACGGATAGCATAGCACTTTTTCGTATAGAATGCAACCCATCTTTTAAGTTAGCCATCAGTCGTCAGCAGTTAACACGCAGTCTATGTCGCGGTTATCGATAATCGAATACCTCAATTTTGACTTTATACGAGATTTTGAAAAGAAATCAATAAAAAATTTATGTACACATTAATAAATTTATGTGATATACTTTAATTGATTGCTGGGCAATTGGTTTAACAATTGCTGAGCGATTCTCTTGACAGTGCCGTGGTCGGTGCGACGGCAATGCGCTGGTCGCTCGTCCATGTCACGGTAGGTGCAACTGACCCTTGCACCATAGGTGTCAATTTAGTAGGAATTAATGTTGTATTTCGTGTAAAAAAATG
>VYCT01000023.1 GCA_009843785.1 Candidatus Poribacteria bacterium
ATCTATTGATGAAATTATAAAAGTGTATAATTAATTAAAAGCTTTACTATAAATTGACACCTATGGTTGTGACGTGATTTAAGATTGACCTGAATTTCCACTTCTTCGGTTTCGTCCCAATAATCGGCGAGGCTATGTGTGTCCCAAAATTCGCCGATCTCCTCTGGTGTTACATCCGGAGGTGGCATTGGGTCTCGCTTTTTATCTTCGGGCATATATCCTTCACTCCTTAAGTTGAAACAACTTGTAGGTGCCCAACTTTTTCATCTGAAGGTGTAATACGAATTTCAATATTACGGTTCAACCGCTTTAAGAGTAAAAGCAACTGTGGCACGGTAAAAAGATGAAAATCTCCCTCTTGTATCCGAGATACATCATCTGCATCAATTCCAAAATGTGTCTTCGCTTTCGTAGGAGTCAGTTTTAGTTCCTCAAAAAGACTATAAACATGATAGGCAAGGTACGACCGTAACTGTTCACCTTCAGCCTCTTCTTCAGAAAAGCCCATATCTAAAAATACATTCCCAGAACTTTTTTTAATTTTGATTTCTTCACTCATTTTCTGCCTCCATTTCTCTTGCCATTCTTAAGCGTTGTTTAATCAAGTCAATTTCCTTTTTTGGTGTACTGATGCCACGAGTGGATTTCTTCTGAAATACGTGCAGCACATAGATATTCTCGCCAATCTTAACAGTATAAACGGCACGGTAGGTGTTCGTATTGTAACGAGCGGTGATCTCAAATACACCTGAACCGAAACCTCGAAGTGGTTTTGCCTTCTGATGTTTTTTTCCGAGTTGGGCGAATAGCAGTGCATCACCCACTATTTGTCTTGGAGGTTTGGGGAAACTCTGGATTTGCTCATGAGAGTTCCCAACCCATTTCACATCTTTCATCGCTTGATCCAAAATCCTAACTCTCTTTTGATATTATACCCCATCTTCCAGAATTTTTGCAACATTCTCAGCGATGCGTTCCTCGAGTTGATGTGCTTCGGCATTTAGAATGGCTAATTCCTCGTTGAGCTGCGTAAATCGTTGGGTGAAGTCAAAATCATCGGTTGTCTGTTCATCAATCCCGACATAGCGTCCGGGGTTCAGACTCCAGCCTTGTATCTCAATCTCGGCAATCGTAGCGACCTTGCAAAGCCCGGGGACATCAATGTATGCTGTATCAGAGAATTTTGAGGCGAGGAAATCTGCGCTGTCGTGTTGATTCTCAGGTGCTTCTCCGCGATAAAGTCTGACGATGTTTGCAAGGAATTCAAGTTGTAAGGGTGTGAATTCCCGATGTGCGCGGCTCACTTGCTGATAGAGATGGCGTGCGTCAATGAACAAGACTTTATCGTGTCTATCGCTGTTCCGTTTGGACTGATCGAAAAACCAAAGGGTACAGGGTAAAGTAACAGTATAAAAGAAATTTGAGGCGATGCTGACGATGACATCGACTGCCCCCGATTCAATAATTTGGCGGCGGATGTCGAGTTCAGAGGCGCGGGCATCGGCGGCGGAGTTCGCCATGACGAAACCTGCGCGCCCAGATTCAGAGAGCGAAGTATAGAACAGTTGTATCCAAAGGTAGTTAGCATTATCAACGCGAGGCATACCGAACGGAAATCGGGGATCGTCCTTGATGCGTTCTCTATCTACGCGATCGACATTGAAGGGTGGATTTGCCATCACAAAATCAAACTTCTCAAAGCAGTTGTGCGGATCCTCATAGTAACTATTTGCCTGTTTGATATCGCCTTCAAGCGCATGAACGGCGAGATTCATCTTACACAACCTGATAGTTTCAGCGACGCGCTCAACGCCGTAAATGCTGATGTCTCCGGGGTTACCATTTTTCTTTTGGTTGCTAATGAACGCTGCACTCTGGACGAACATTCCACCGGAGCCACACGCGGGATCAAGGATGCGCCCGTGAAAGGGTTGGATAATCTCAACGATGAGTTTGACGAGCGAAGTCGGCGTGAAGAATTCACCGCCGCGTTGCCCCTCGCTCATGGCGAAATTGCCGAGGAAGTACTCATAAACCTTCCCGAAAGCATCTCCTTCAATGTCCATAGGGATCTGTTCCATGATACGGAGGAGCTCAAGGAGTGTGCTCTTTTCCAGACGATTGTACGTCTTTGGCAGGACTCCATCGACTTGTGAATTTTCTGTTTCTATTGCCTTCATGGCATCACTGACAGCTTGTCCGATGTTTTCACCTTCTGGCAAATTCAGTAGGTATTGAAAACGTGAAGGCTCTGGCAGATAAAGTACACCGCGAGCTTGACATTCCATTCTCAGGTCGGGCTGCCTGCGGCTGTTTGGATCGGAAACCTCGCTGTTGATTTCTTGTTCAGCCTGTGTAAATTTGTGATCGGCGTATCGTAAAAAGATAAGACCGAGGACAGGTGTTGAGTATTCGGATGCCTTAAGACGTGAATTGGCTCTGAGTTCATCGGCAGCAGTCCAGAGTCCATTTTCGATGTCGGTGAGAGTGGTGTTCACAATGTCTGTTCTTAACTCCTTGTCTGAAATGGAAATTGTTCCGCGACGACGAATCTGTCATCCGTTTCAGGTGAACGGTAGATGAGACTGAGAGTTGCTATTTCACACTGTATCGGTTGCCACTCGGTTTGGAGACGCTGCTGTTCGGTCTGCAAGGAACGGTGCTGGAATTGTCCGACAGAGAGGTGCGGGTGGAATCCACCCGCGAATCGTGCTGTGTCATCGTAATCGGGAAGATGCTCCAATAGGACGCTGTGTAATCGCACGACTTCGTCTTCGGGTTCTGGAACAAGGAACATCGTACACGAGTTGCGGTGTTTGAAGGCATCAAAACGTGTCAGCTCAATGGAAAAGGGGGACACCTGTTCTGCGGTTTTTGCGAGTGCTGGGATAACAGCTGCGAAATCGCGATGCTCTGTGAAGGGATAGAGCAGCGTTATGTGGGGCATCCATCGCTCGAAGTTTCGATCGTGGATCCGGCGGATGGCTTGGATGGGGGGTTGTGAAGCTTCTGGTGGGATGAGGACGACTGCTGTGGTGTGGGTTTTGCTTGGCATAAGTAAAAATATAAGCGTTTTTGCAATCAAAGTTTGGGACTCAGATCCAGTGCGGTTGCAAACCGCACCTACCGGACCTGGGGATAATTAATTAACCGACGGACATTCCCCAACGGCCGCCGTCAACGTGTAGTGTTTGTCCTGTAATGTAAGAGGCATCGTCGCTGAGGAGGAAAGCAATCGCAGCTGCGACCTCTTCGGGTTTGGCAAGCCGTTTCATGATACATGAGGAGATCGTTAATTCCTCAAACGCCTTTTTCTGAGCAGCGGGGTCCGGTGCGCCACCGAAGTGCATCTCGGTAACGATCCAACCTGGGGCGACGGCATTAACCCGGATACCGTATTCGACAAACTCATAAGCCATTGTTTTCGTAAGAGAGACAAGTCCGGCTTTAATTGCATCGTAGATCCATTGCCCGGGTCTGCCGAGGAATCCACCCTCCGATGAGAGATTAACGATAGCGGCCCCCTCCTGTTTCAATAGCGGTAAGAGATGTTGGGTCATCAGTACCCAACCTCGGAGACCGACAGCGGTTTCGGGTTCCCAATTGGGTATCCATGCCCCGTCTTCAATTTTGCCGGTTCTCAGGATAGCGGCATTGTTAACGAGGATATGGAGTGTGGAAAACTTTTCGGTGGCAGCACGTGCAGCGGCGATAACGCTTTCATCCTCAGCAAGATCGACCGCTATGTAGGTGGCTTTACCCCCTGTTTTTTGGATTTCGGAGACTGCTCTGTTCGCCATTTCTGCGTTGTTGTCGGCGATGATGACGTGTGCCCCTTCAGCCGAAAGACGGTTCGCGGTCGCTCTACCGATGCCGGAGGCACCACCTGTTATTAATGCGACTTTATCTGTGAAACGGATTGTTCCCCATGGGTTTGTTTGCATATATCATTAGTCCTTTTTTATACGCCTGCGGCGAAGCCTCCATCGACAAGCAAGGAGGCACCGGTGATCCATTCTGCGTCGTCGGAGGCGAGGAAGACAGCGGCACGTCCGATGTCTCTCGGTAGACCGAAACGTGGCAAGGCGGTTTTTTCCAGTGCTTCTCCAATCTGCTCTGAGGTAAGGTAGTCTTGGATTGCTGTCTCAATATAACCCGGACAGATGGCATTGACGGTTATTCCGTCCTGTCCGATTTCCAAAGCGGTATCCCGAACCATATTGACAACAGCGGCTTTCGCGGGGGCATACGCGGGTCCTGCACCACCACCATAAGCATGGACAGAGGCGATTTGGATGATTCTTCCAAATTTTGATTGCTTTAGATGCGGGATTGCGAGTTTCGTTGCGACGAAAACGCCGCGGAGGTTGACCCCGACGACTTTGTCCCAATCGGCAATAGAGATATCCTGCGCGCCGCCGGGGATATGGATACCGGCGTTGTTGACGAGAATATCGAGTCCGCCGAAGTGGTCAACGGTTTGCTGGATTGCGTGCGCGACTTGCGATGCGTCGGCGACATTGGTTTGGAGAAATAGCCCCTGCGCGCCGAGTTTTTCGATCTCTGCGACAGTTGGAATGGTAACATCGGTTTCGTGATATTTGCCGCGAAGGGGTGTCTCTTGTCTATCTATGACCGCGACACACGCGCCCTCACGGGCGAATTCAAGAGCGATGCCGCGCCCGATGCCTGAACTCCCGCCGGTTACAATGCAAACGCGATCCTTGAGTAGCATTTAAAAAACGCTTCCTTAAGTTGAAACAACTTGCAGGTGCCCAACTTTTTTCATCCGAAGGTGTAATACGAATTTCAATATTGCGGTTCAACTGATTCAGGATTGCAAACAATTTGTCCAGATTAAAACTAAAATCCCCGTTCTGTATTTGGGACACATCAGAGGGATCAAGTCCAAAGCGTTCTTCTGCTTTTGCCGGTGTCAGTTTGAGTTCCTCAAGAAGGTGGTGGATTCTAACAACGAGATCTACCCTTAACTGTTCACGCTCAGCCTCTGCTTTGGAAAAACCGATGTCCAGAAATACATTGCCGGAACTCTCCTCAATTTTGACCTCTTCACTCATTTTTCTCTCCAAAATCTCAATCTGTCAACATTATACCCTATCTTCCAAAATTTTTACAACATTTTCAGCAATGCACTCCTCTAAACCGGATTCAAGAGGGTTTTGAAGTCATCAAGATTTTCGCGGAGTATCCGGTTCGGTTGGGAAACCGAACCTACTGATCTGGAGGTCGCGACGGGATTCAAGAGGGCTTTGAAGTCATCAAGGGTTCCGCGGAGTATCCGGTTCGGTTGGGAATGCAGGTTGCATGAATCAACGGTATGAATGCCTTATGGGCATTCCCCGGGGCGTGTACGCCGCAAAACCGAACCTACCGGTCCTGGGAACTGAGACGGTTGTTTTCTCTAAAATTGACCGCTATGGTACGCCGCGAAATTGCACCTGCCGAGTAGCGTCAAACACTAAAAATAAGACCTTCCGAGTGAGTTGCCGACACCGAAGGCGTTGTAAGGTGTTCCTGCTGGTAATGTTCGGATGCCCCAGGTTTCAGTTGTTGCGTCATAGCCGACACCCATTGAAACTGCAGGCTCTTGGATGAGACTGACTTGGAACGTGAAGTCTTGACGGACGTTGTCGTATGGGGGTGCGCGTTTAATACCGATTCGACTCCAAGAAATTCGGAGGTTCCAATCGTGTAGGTTCCGCGTCATACTTAAACGTTGCTGATAAAACTGTCCATCAATCGGATAATAGATGAGACTGGCATTAAATTCGAGGTTTCGGCTCAAGCGGTAACGTCCTGTAGCGGTGATAGAACGGGCTGCCCGCCTTGCGGTATGCCTTTTGCTAAAAGAGCTGCCAATACTGACGTTCCAAGACTGTCGGGTGTAGCGGATGTTGGAACGGAACCCGACCAACTTAAACTGTTTTCCGTCATCTGGGTGTGGATTGGGGTCGTGCGTCATCCGGATAGTCATGTTAAGGTTTCGACTCGGCAGCGGAATGATCGTAACATCGCTCTCAATAGGTTCAAACTGCCGTTCATATAAGGGGTCAAATTCTGTGAAATCGGCAGTCAGACGCGTATCAAAATATATGATTCGATGCGGCGATTGGCTCCGCCGGGTTTTGATCTCAATGCCCGTGTTGAAACTATAAGTCAGTCGTTTTCGCTCATAGAAATAGGTGCTGGGCCCGAACGGATAGAGGTTTTCATCCCTATCAACGGCAGGTTGGTAATCATACCGGAGTGAGGATTGAATTTCGTGCCGTAATTTCCGCAGTCCCGGGATAAACCTGACATTATAGATGCGAAAGAGGGTATTGGTAGCCGATCCGTTAAAGCTGAAAACGCTCCGCAAAATGTTCTTGTTTTGATCTTGGTCTCGGTCATGCCAAACTGTATTTGAGTTGAGATTAAGGTTAAGCTGCAATTCTCGCAGAGGCGTAATAAGGAGCGTTGATTGTTTTCGGACATCAAAGCCGAGGTCCATCGTTTTCAGGAATACATCTCTTTCTTCATCACCGTCTTTATTGCGAAAGACCTCTCTAAAGAAGTTGCCGAGTTCAATATCAAGGTCAACACTTGTGCTCTCAAGCGTTGGAAACGAGAACATTGAAAGGAACGGCTTCTCTGTTTGGAGTTTTTCAGCTGCCGTTAACATGCTGTTGTTGAGTGTCTCAAAGAAAGGGAACGCGCTGAGGCGCATCCGTGAAAAGTTCACGGTTAATCGGGGAAGTTTCTGTAACGATCTTGTCCCTTCACCGGTAAAATCGTGGATGTGCCGAATTTCCAGTCTACTTGTGATGTCTCCAATAGTCTCTCGTGAAAACTTCAGATTCCCATTTTCATCAAGATCTTCAAGATCAAATGTGGATAAACCGGTTCCATAAGTGAGTATCGCAAAAGAATTGAGTGTGGATTGATTCGGGAGTTGGTATTCTTCTTTATAGCTCTGGGATCGAAGTTCTGTTCTGCCGCTGAAACTGATGGGTCTTCGCCCCTCTTGGCGGTTATCCCACGGCGTATAGATGGAATGCGTATGCGCCCATCGTGCAATCAGATTGTTGCCGGTTCGGACAGCACTTTGTCGCTGAGCAGAATAAACATCTTTAGCATAGATATAGAAGTCGCCGCGATAGGTACGCTTTCTATCAACTTTGATGAGTCGAAAAGATTTTTTGGTTTGAATGGGTCGCCTACTCAAGTCGCCGGCATACAAATTTTGCGCCTCCGAGGCTACCGGGCTCGGGTCTTCCCACCGTCCACGGAATCCGTGCTTCCGATAAATTTTAAGTGCTTCCTCATCTTCTGCTGTTTCTTCACCTTCTTCACCTTCTGCCTCATCTACTGTGTCTTCTTCACCTTCTACCTCATCTACTGTGTCTTCTTCGGCGGTTAAGTCTTCGGAATTAGTTTCGTTTTGATTAGGAGCTGTGCTGTTCTGTTTATCCGCCTCCGTTTCACTCTGCTCGTCGTTCTGTGCGCCATTAACATCATCTGTCTCGTTCTGATCGGCGTTCTGTGTATCATCAATATTAGCGGCATCAGCGTCTTGCTCAGGTGCTTCGTCAGCGGGATCAACATCAGTTTCTTGTGGCTGAATAGCCTCAGGAGTCTCCTGTGTTGTTTCATCCGTGTCAGGCTGATCTTCGGTATCTTCAGGTGCTGGATTCATTACGCCTTCGTAAAAGGTCTCCCATTCCGCTTCAAATTCCTCTGCGACCGCCTCAAAAGTAGGTGTCTCTTCTTTTCTGATTAATTGGAAAATGTAGAGTCCTTCAGGCATCGTAATAGGTCGGCGCTCAATGATGTCTCCGGGTTTCTTTAAACGCCTGACAGAGGACTGCCAAGAAGACTCCATCTCGTTTAAGGGCAGTCCTTCACCCTCATTGACTTCGGAGACCGTTGGTTGGGCTACATCAACGAACTCATCGGAAAGAGTTTCCATTATGTCCGCGGATACCTGCACGAGTTGTTCAAAGGGTTCCCCTTCATGTGCACGTTTGAGCATATCATCTGCTAATAGGCGGAGTGCGTCCTTTGTATCATCGCTTGCTGTAACAGCGATGTCCATACGTCGGAGTTGAATCTCGCGCTCGCCGTAGACATCAACAACATGCTCGGCTTTGAGGATGTGAAACGCAGCTTCGGTTTGGACGATAGTACTAATTTCACCTTCTTGTAACGCGAAGGCAGCTGCCTCTAAAACGGGATCAAGTTTAGGCTCACCTTCCTCATCAACTTCACCGCGTGCGAGAAAACCGAGGTCGCCGCCATCGTAACGGGTATCCGAATGGTCGGAATTACGCTGTGCGAGCTCGGCAAAGTCTGCGCCTTCTTCTTGCAGCTGCGTGAGGAGATCTTCCGCCTTCTCTTTGGCACGGTTAACATCAGCATCAGTGATTTTATATTCGAGAAAAAGCTGCTTCAACCAATAGCGATCATATTCACCGTCAAGTCGGTCCTGCAATTCTTGGGCTTTTTCTTGTAACTTGGTCCGTTGGTTAGGGGCCACATCCGGTGGAATAGGGATATAAATTTCTTGGAACTTTGTATCCGAGAAGCGATACTTTCCTTCAAAACCGTAACCTTGTCCGCGTCGTGTGCTTCTATCGTAAAGCAGTGCCCCGTCATAACGGCGTTTTCGGGCAATAGGTTGGATGATACTGAGATAGGGACCTTGGTAACTATCAGTTCCGATTTTGACGATAATCTTTGCGATTTTGCCTTTCCGAAGATCACGGCGAATCGCTGGAAAATAGAAGAGCGGGAATCCACCAATCCGCAAAACGATGTTTTTGGCGATCAACTCTTGATTCATTCGGACAATAACTTCGGTGACGCTGAAATAGTAGTGTGGGTGTTCCAGTGAACAGGTGGTCAGCGTTGCGCCTCGGATATAGGAGCGGTCTTCGCCTATTTTAAAGATTTCACTCCCACCGAAGTACCACGGGTCGCTGTATGTAAAGCCGTTGCGGGCAATGCCTTTTTTGGTCTCAAGGTTAAAGATGAGTTCATCAGAGTAAGTTTCTTCATTGCCAACTTTGAGATGAACGTTGCCCGATGCCCGCAACAGATTCTCGTCGAAATCTGCCCAGACATGATCCGCTCGCAAAATGACATTTTCGTGTTTGATGAGTGCATTACCGTGAATTTGAACGAAATTATCGACAATAGACATATCGTCGCCATCACCGATAACCATACCTTCTTCGGGTATATCAGTTTCCGGATTCAACCGCTCTGAAGCATTTTCTTCATCTTGCGCCTGTTCCTCGGAATCGGGGGTTTCCGCCTCAGCAGGCGGTTCCGGCGGTTGCGTGTCGCCTTCTTCGGGGGTATCCGTCTCCGGATTCAACTGTTCTGAACCATTTTCTTCATCTTGTGCCTGTTCCTCTTGGGCATCAGGGATTTCCACCTCAGCAGCAGGCGGCTCCGGCGGTTGTGCGTCTTGCGCTATAACCGATTGCATTGGGGAAACGAGACATGCAATGACGAATATGGCTGCCGCTATACCTGCACGCTTGAGCATCAAGACGAGCGATGCGCATATTCGCGAAGGAAGGTCTGTTTTGTAAGGGTACACTGCGTTGGCGTATTGATGCTGGTGATGAATCGGCAAATCGGAATCGCTCTTTCTTACAGGTTTCTTACTCTTTTAGATTAATTTTTACGTAGGCGTTTTCAAGCAATTTGTTGGTGTACGCGTCCCATTCCTCCTGAAATCGCTGTTGACGGAGTATTACAGTAATCTGTGCTTTCTCTGCCTCAGTCAGGCCGGGACTATCTCGTTCATCAACTTTGAAGATGTGGTGTCCAAGTTCCGTTTCGTAGGGTTGACTATAGCCACCGGATGCGAGTGGCTCAACGACGGCTCGCGTTTTAGGATTGAGTTCCGATAAGGATCGGACACCGAGATCTCCACCGTTTTCACGGGTTTCGTCATCATCCGAATGTGTCAGTGCGAGTTTACTAAAATCTTCACCAGCCTCCAATTTTCCGTAAACTTCGT
>VYCT01000149.1 GCA_009843785.1 Candidatus Poribacteria bacterium
AACAATAACATAAATCTCATAAAATGTAAACTTATTTTCATAATCTACTATAAGAGTGGTGAACGTGTCCATCAAAACCCGATCCGAGAAACAGCATGGAAACATGATCGTTTGAAAGTGCCGAAACTCGGTGAAGTTAAGATATACATGCATCGCCCCCTCCAAGGCGATCCAAAAAGCGTTACACTCGTTAAAAAAGCGAGTGGCTGGTATGCTCATATTACCTGCGAACTCCCTGATACACCGAAAGTTGACCCCACAGAAGCGATTGCTGTGGACATGGGGACGACCCATTACCTAACAACTTCTGAAGGCGAAAAAGAAAACAATCCACGTTGGTATCGTCAAGCAGAAGGTTTAACTCGTAAACATTCCAAAGACCTTTCCCGTAAAAAAAAGGTAGCAACCGAAGTAAGAAACAGCAACATAACCTCGCTTTACACCATGAGCGGACAGCGAACAGACGCAAAGACTTTATCGGTAAACTCGTCTATAAACTCTACCACCATAAGAAAAATAATGTGTTAGTGGCAGAGAACTTAAGCGTATCTAACATGGTCAAAAACAAACACCTCAGCAAAAGCATCAGCGATGCTTCTTGGAGTGCCTTCTTCAAGTGGGTTGGAAACATAGCCGAAAGAGACGGTTTCCATTTCCACCAAGTTGCCCCGAAGAACACCTCGCAAACATGCTCAAGTTGCGGTCAGAAGGCACCAAAGAAGCTATCGTTGGCGATACGAACTTTTAAGTGTCAGGCTTGTGGCACATCTTTAGACCGCGACCACAACGCTGCGATAAACATACTCTTAAGGGCGGCTGCTGCCCTTCGTGGAGAGCGGTGGGTTACCACCCTCAATGAAACGAGAAACAAGAACGAAGCACGAGATTTGGACTTGCAGAAAGCAACACAACTTTTGTTGTTTGATGCTCCTACCAAGCCCAAGTCTTTAGGCTTGGGTAGTTGACGGTTGCAACTCCTTGTAAAGCCTACAATTGCTTAGACACAAAAGATTGATGGGGTTTCAAACCCCACCAGCGAAGGAGAGTGTTTGAAGAATTACCGTTTACATATAAGGATACCATCAAAACGAAATTACATCGCAAACTTTTTTAGGGTTTTGGGGGAAACTGAATATTCCCGCGCATGGCTTCAAGGCGACTGATGATAACTGCAACATGTCCGTTCAATCGACTTTGCCGTGCTATATATGGAAATTCTTCACGGAAGGTCTGCCACAACTGCCCACCGCGACTTTTAGCAACGAGACAGGTCAGCAGCACAAGATCATCGCCATAAATAGCGTGCGTTGAGAGTGCTGCTTGTAGTGCCTTATCGTTTCGTGCAGACGGTTTAAGCAAGCCTTCAGCGATCAGACGTGCTGTTTTCATGTTGATATAAACGTTTTTATCCATTTTCATCAACAGCGACTTCGCCAGAGCTTCGTCTGCATCCCCTTGACGCGCCAGTACAGCATACAGTGTACTGAGATAAGCGGAAAAGTTATCTTGCGGCTTCGGCAGTTTGATCTTGGTTACCTTTGAGAGAACGCGGTCAGAGAGTGCTGTCAGGTCCACATCGGTTGGAACTGCTTGGGCTGCCGTGCGAATACACCAGGCAGAACGGATGGCAATGTACTGGTTGCCTCCGGTGATGATTGCTTCAAGTAGTGGATCTTCCCAAGCCTTTTGGAGTGTCGTGAGTGCCTCTTTGTTAACTTTACCATCAATCGCGCCTGCCAAAAGTTTCCAAGACGGTACGATCAAAGACTTTCTTAAAAATTCCGGTTGCACAGAAGTTCTCTCTACTTCGGAGAGTATGCCGGTTACTTGAGGGCTTGCATCTACCACCAACGCCTCAACGGCTGGACCTCTATCAACACTAACACTCTGCTGTGCGGTTGGCGCAGCAGAAGTTATAGGGGCACGACTTCTTGCCAATCGCTTCATGCTGGAAGTGGCAACCCTTGTGCTCTGATTGTAGAATCCTCGGTAATCCGTGCCTTCTGGCAATGGGACAGGCACCACAACCTGCCGAGGGGCTTTCGCTTCTTGGTTTATCGGTTGCTTGTCATTCTCGTCTATAGCAACGAAACTCGTGTATTGCGTCATCAACCGATGGGTGAGCGCAATGTTCGTGATTTCCTCAATAATTTCCGGCGCATTAGCAGCGTATAACTGTGCAGAAATGTCTTCGATTTTCTTGCGCGCCCACACTTTTGACAAAACATCGTGTGCCGGTTGCGTATCGGGCAGCGTCACATGTAACTTATATTTCAGCGGTTTACCCTCTGCGCTGCCAGAAAGTTCAATTTTTTCACTGCCCCCTGCACCATAGCGTCCAAACATAAGGACCGGACGACCCGCCCAAAGCTCAGGTATCCGCCGCGGGTAGGTCTCATAGACAGAGAGTCCGTTCCAATCAATCTGGATTTTGGCGAGTTGTGCGCGATGGATACGCTCGGCGATCTGTGCGACAAGGGGGCCGGGGTCGGTGTTAAGTGCTATCACGTCCGCCAACCCGCCGCCGTGTTTTGCCACACCGTCAATTAGATAGCGGTTCGGCGATGTACCGATGCCAATAGCCGAAAAACGGATCTGATCCCCTGCCCGTCTGTCAATCTCAGCAATGATTTCCGCTTCGTTGCCGATATAGCCATCGGTGAGCATGACGACGATGCGAACCCGTTCCAGGTCAACAGGTTCGTTGAGTACCAACTTAATGGCGTTGAGCATCTCCGTCCCACCGCCGCCTCGTATCTGTTGTGTGAAATTAAGGGCGTGTTCAATGTTTGCTTGCGTCGCTGGCACCGATTTTTCAAACAGTTTATTTGCGCGATTTGAAAAAGTGATGACTTGCACAGTGTCGTTCGGTTTCGTGCGTCGGAGGAAATGGTGCATCGTCTCTTTCACTTTTTGGGTCGGTTCTCCGCGCATTGAACCTGAAACGTCAACGAGAAAAACAATTTCACGGGGCGGTGCTTCAGCGAGTTCGGCATCAAGTTTAGGCTGGATCATGAGCATGAAGTAGCCTTGCTCGGGGCCCTTGGAATGCGCTAAAACCGCCATCTCCGGCTTTTTGCCGACAACAGCGTATGTCATCACAAAATCCTTGTTCGGTATCGAATCAGCAGGTGAAAGCTCTGCAGTAGCACCAGAGGCATCAACGCGAGCCACATCCGCCTTGTGATTGACAATCTGGATATCCTGAATCGGTACACCCGCATTGAGCGATACCGCAAGGCTGATGTCGTGCGCTGTACGGTAACCGGGTTTGAGTACAGGCGGGGTAATGCGTGAAGCATCCGGCACACGGTCTGTGTCTGGTGCTACGCCTGTCCCTGATGGGTCAGCACCGTCCAACGGAACCTCCAAGGGTGCCTCGGATTCACCAACTTTCCCTTTTAATTCATTCGGTAACTCCGGCATTTTGGAGGTCGGCGTGCCGGGAATATAGCGGGGACCTACCACCATTGGAAAGTGGAATTCATAGGTGCCCATATCGTAATCCAGCACATCAACATAGGAGATTTCGATACTAACCTCATCGTTTGGTTGGATATTACCGACCGACTGTGTAAAGATATTGGGACGCTCTTGTTCCAACAGGCTCGCTGTTTTTCCCTGTTGAATCGCCTCTTGGTAAAGGGCTTGTGCCTCAGCGCGGCGTTTGATTAATCCGACAATCCGACGCTCCCCGACTGTCATCGTCATAGCGTCTATCGCTGCGGTATGTGGCAACGGAAAGACATAGACCGCTTCAATTTTTTCGTCGTAGGGGTTGTGGAAGGTTTGGGTTACGGTGACGCGAGCAATGAAACCTGAGATGTTTGCTTTGACATCGGTGTGTTTTAGTGGACATTCGACAATCTGTTCGTCAACCTCAACGCGCAATGCCCCTTGTGTGACCTCTTCTTCGATGAGCGTTACAGGGTGCAAGTTTTCTGTAAAAGCCGTGCCGTTGGAAATACCGAGCATTACCAGAACACTCAGTAATGCAGTTATCCAATTCCGTTGCTTCATGATAGCCTCCAGATTTGAACGCTCATTAAAAGCGTTTAGATGTTACTGGCCTTGAATGAGTACTCTACTGAAACCGTGCTGGCTTTCAGTGTCTACCATACTGTTTGCAGTAACACACTATGACGACAAAAAGGTTGCAAATTGTTGATTTTTGGTGTCTGTCACAGTTCTATTTTATCAACGTTTTCGGTTGTAAAACCCCCATGCTTTAGCAGGGGGATACACAACCGCCCTCGTTAATTAGACCGTGGCGTTCTCTAAAAAAGATTTTGAAATTCTAATGATTTTGTGGTATAATATCTGTATAATCTAACACAAAAAAGGTTTTAGAATGAAATTAGAAACGCCAGATTTAACATATCAAAACACACGTTCCTCTACCTATGCGTGTGAGTACCATATCATTTGGTGTACGAAATACAGACGCACGGCTTTGTCTGCTGAAATCCAAGTGCGATTTAAAGCACTCGTATTAGAATCTCAAGAGAAATACGGTTACATTGTCCGTGCGGTAGAAACCATGACAGACCACGTGCATTTGTTGATTAGCATTCCTCCAACCCAAGCCGTTGGTATCATGATAGGCAAAATCAAAGGAATGACGGCTAAAGTGTTACGTGAGGAGTTTCCTCACCTAAAATCAAGACTCCCTAACTTGTGGACACGCTCGTATTTTGTAGCCTCAACAGGCGGTGTTACGCTTCAATCTCTAAAGGAATATGTAGAAAACCAAAAAGGCATATAATGTCAAGTTTCTACCGAACCCAAACCTTAAAAATAGAACCTCAACCGATATTCCCGGTAGTCAATGGTGCGTCTGCTGACGTTTGGAATGATTGCTCAACGCTCATGGACTTCTACCAATATGAACGTGGGTATCCACACGCCCACAGAGATTTCTATTTTGGCAAGGATTGCGAAGGTTGGATTGACAAAAAACTATCGAATCCAATACTACAATCACAAAGTAGACAAGCGGTTCGGGAGTGTTACTTCAAATCTTGGAAGTCCTACTCAGTGTTAAAAAAGAACGGTAGTATTGAGAACCCGAAACCCCCAAGCAAACGAAAAAAGTATATGACGACACGGTTCAAAAAGTCTGCTATCCGATTTGTTGAAGGTGCGCTCTTTGGCAAACGTGTTGAACTCTCTTTGGCGCGCGGTCAACCGAAAATAGACATACCTTTGCCAAGCAACTTTAATATGTCTAAAGTAGGTCATATCGCAACGATTGATTTGTGCTATAACTACGGGCAATGGACACTCCATTTCTCGTATAAATACGAAACCGAAACCACTGCAACCGGTGAAGAAGTCGTAGGCGTTGATATAGGCGAAATACACCCGATAGTCTCTCACGACGGGCAAGCTACGCATATCTACAATGGACGGTATATTAGATCACTATACCGCTTGAGAAATAAGGTGCTTGCTAACTTTTCTAAGGCTATCAGCCAGTGTAAACGCCATAGCAAACGCTGGTGGTGCCTCACACGCCGTAAGTGGAAGCGTATCAGAAAGATTGATAATCAAATCAAAGACGCTCTCCACAAACAGACGACGAAGTTCGTGAAATACTGCCACGCAAAAGGTATCGGCACTATTGTGCTTGGAAACCTCACAGGTATCCGAAAGGATATTGACTACGGCAAACGTGCGAACCAGAAACTCCACCAATGGGCTTTCGGGAAGATTTCGGAGTTAATAATCTACAAAGCAAAAACATTAGGTATCAAGGTTGAAGTCCTTGACGAATCCTATACGTCACAAACGTGCCCGAAATGTGGCCACCGAAAGAAACCTAACAACCGAAACTACACCTGCAAATGCGGTTTCAAATATCACCGCGACGGTGTAGGTGCTATTAATATCAGAGCAAAGTATCTTGGACACTTCGGTGTCCCCGTAGTGGCGGAAAAGGTCTCTGACCGCATGACACCGCCCTTGGGCTTTCGGCTAACAGTCCCTAAAGTTCAAGTTGCCTTGAGTCAAATCAAGGAATGTTCCTAAAAGGAGCAAAAGAATCACCCTTGCTTTAGCGCGGTGAGTATGTCAAGAGCATAATAGCATATCAGGGGAAAAGGGTCAAAGAAAATCAATCGGTGCTCTGCTCCGAAAAGTTTGCAAATAAAATCATACTTGCTATTAACATTGTGCTGTGTTAATATATCGGTAAAGTCTCAAAGGAGAAACACAGCTATGTTTAAACTTGGCGTTATCGGCGACGAAGTTTCACAGGACTTCGCCACCGTTGTCAATTTTGTGAAAGATTTCAACCTACATTCCATCGAAATTCGCTCTGTCTGGGATAAACTTCCGCACGAACTCACCGAAGCCGACATTGATGAGATGAAACGCCTGCTTGACGGTACCGACATCGAGATTATCGGCGTTGCCTCCCCGTTTTTTAAATGCGATATGGACAACGCTGAAGAACGGAAAGAGCACCTTGATATACTGAAAGGGTGTATCCGTACAGCAAAAGCGTTTGATACCAATCTCATCCGTACTTTCGTTTTCTGGGACACCGGCGAAACCGAGGAACGTTGGGACGACATTATCGCCACCTACGATGAACCGCGCCGGATGATAGACGGCGAAGGCATCGTACTCGGCATGGAAAACGAATCCACCACTTCGCTCAGCACCGCTAAACTCACAGCAGAATTTATCGATCAGATTGATTCCCCGAATATCCGTGGCATCTGGGATCCTGCCAACGAAGCACATGCCAAGGGCGGCGAAACGCCATACCCCGATGCCTACAATCAGATGAAACCGACGATGATCCATGCACATCTCAAGGACGCGGCACCAAACCCCGATACCGGCGAAATGGAATCCGTTCCCGTCGGCGACGGGATTATCGACTGGCAAGGGCAGCTGCAAGCCTTCATTGATGACGGATACGAAGGGCATCTCTGCCTTGAAACACACTGGCGACCCTCACTCAAAATTGACGATGCTATTCTCAACCGTCCAGCAGGACAGGCATTTTCTGAAGCCGGTGAGGAAGCCTCCCGCATCTGTATCGAAAAATTGCTGCCGATGATCGAAAACCTAAAGCAGTAGGCACATTTAATGAAGATTAAAGCAGTTCGTACATCTCTATACGATATTCCACCGCAAGTTGAACGCGTCGATGCCATCCAAACCTTTGTCTCTATGGAGTTCCCTTTCATTGAGATTGAAGACGCAGACGGTGTGGTAGGCACCGGGTTCTCTTACACAATCGGTAAAGGTGGAGCGGCAATCAAACAGACAATGGATGCCTATCTCACGCCTATCCTCCTTGAAGAGGATGCCGCCAACATTGACCGGATTTGGAATCGGATGTGGATGGACACACACTGGGTCGGCAGAGGCGGTATCGTCGGTTTAGGCATGGCAGCGGTAGACATCGCGCTCTGGGACCTCATGGCAAAACGCGCCGAATTGCCGCTCTACCAACTCCTCGGTGGCGCGAGAGCCGCTGTTCCTGTCTACAATACAGATGGCGGGTGGCTTCATCTATCTGAGGACGAACTCGTCAGGCAGTCCGTCGAATTTGTCGAGCAAGGCTTCAAAGGTATCAAGATTAAAGTCGGGCGCGATAGTCTCTACGAAGACGTGGCGCGTATCTTCGCTGTCAGGAACGCGATTGGACAAGAACCCTATCTTATGATTGATGCCAACATGAAATGGAACGCACGCGAAGCCATTCAACTCGCGTGTCGCGTTGAAGAGGCAGACCTTTTCTGGTTTGAGGAACCCATCGAGGCAGATGACGTGGAGAGCCATGTGACGCTGCGCGAGAAAACCACGATTCCGATCGCTATCGGCGAGACGATTTACAATAAGTATGTCTTTAAGGAGTACATCGCACAAGGTGCAGCGGACATTCTACAACCCGATGCTGTACGCGTCGGCGGTATCTCTGAATGGATGAAGGTCGCGCACACCGCCGAATGTTTTGGGCTCTCTGTCTCCCCACATTTCTTGATGGATTTGCATGTACATCTCTCTGCCGCGGTGCCACATTCGCTTTTTGTGGAATACATCCCTTCACTGGATCCGGTACTTGACGACACATTAACGCTCAGAGATGGGCACTTTTCACCCCCTGATCGTCCAGGGCACGGTATTCTGTTCAATAAGCAAAAACTCGCGGCGTATCAAATATCGTAGAACGCTGTGAACAGAGAATCCACGGCGTGTACCTACTACCGTTTTAAGGAGAAACTGTGAAACTTGAAAACCGTATCGCGATTATTACAGGTGGTGGGCGCGGCATCGGTCGGTCAACCGCGCTCGCGTTTGCCAGAGAAGGCGCAGACATCGTTCTCGCCGCGCGGACGGATACCGAGATAGCTGCTGTTGCCAAAGAGGTAACACAACTCGGCAGGCGCGCACTCGCTATCACAACCGATATCCAGCTGAAAACCGATGTTGATGCCATGGTCGCCCGGACGCTTGACACCTTCGGCAAGGTGGATATTCTCGTCAACAACGCAGGTGTAGCAATCCACAATCCGATTCCGAAGATTCGGGAAGAGGACTGGGATTTGACAATGGCGGTTAACCTTAAAGGCGTATTTCTCGGCACACAAGCCGTCTTCAGCCACATGTGCGAGCAAAAGTACGGACACATCGTCAACGTCTCCTCGGTCTCCGGTAAATTTGGGCATGTCAACGGTGGAGCGTATTGCGCCTCTAAATTCGCCGTTATCGGTTTCACCGAGACGACGAACAATGAGGGTAGACCGCACGGTGTGAAAGCCTCAGTTGTCTGTCCGGGACCCGTTGATACCAAGATGCGCCGCGATAACCATCCGGACGATGTGATTGAGCATCTGACGCTTCCAGAAGATGTCGCGGACCTGATTCTGTTTCTCGTGACGCAGCCACCCCGCGCCCATACGCTTGAAACCGTTATCCGAACGCCTTTGATGTGATTTTTTGTTAGTCTCCCTTGCGAACCACACCTACCGGAATTAGGGACCGAAATGTTTGTTGATTCACACGCACATGTTCAGCTCTCCCAATTCAATCGCGATCGAGATGCTGTGCTGAAACGCGCGCACGAAGCCTCGGTCTCCAATATCTTGGTTATCGGGTTTGATATGGAAACCAGTCTCGGCGCAGTGGAATTAGCGGAGAAACATCCGCATATCTATGCCACTGTTGGAATGCATCCACACGACGCAAAGGATACGACACCGGATGTGATAAAAACTTTTCATGAACTTGCCACACACCCGAAGGTGATTGCACTCGGTGAAATGGGATTAGACTATTACCGTAACCTCTCGCCGCGTTCCATTCAGAAAACAGTGTTTGAACAACAGTTGGACCTCGCCGAAGAATTGCAAATGCCGATTGTTATCCACAACCGCGATGCCTATATGGACATCCTACCTATTTTAGAAGCGCGGCAAGGGAAAATCCGAGGGGTCCTGCACTGTTTTACCGGCGATGTCGAATTGATGCACAGAAGTCTCGCGATCGGATTCCATATCGGTATTGGTGGGATTGTAACATACCCTAACGCGAAAGATATCCAAGCCGTCGCGCGGGAAGTACCTGAGGACCGACTGCTGATAGAAACCGATTGCCCATGGCTCGCTCCACAGTTCCGACGCGGCAAACGCAATGAACCCGCATACGTCCGCGCTGTAGCGGAAAAGATAGCGGATCTTCGTAATACTTCCATAGAAACAATTGGTAAAATAACAACCGAAAATTTCAATCTTTTAATGGGCACATGATTTAAACGACTTAATCGTAATAGATCGCCTCAGGTTCATCGAAAACCCGATTTTGACAACGGAAAAATCGGAGCGGAAACCTAATCGTTAAAAAATGATGGGCACATGATTTATAGTAAAGCTTTTAATTAATTATACACTTTTATAATTTCATCAATAGATT
>VYCT01000253.1 GCA_009843785.1 Candidatus Poribacteria bacterium
GCCTGCTGCTAGCTTGGACGAAAGAGTTGAGAAAAATAACAAGCATCCTGAAGAATCTATTGAAGAAAATTACAAGAAAATTACAAAGGAATTGGCAACAGAACTTCTACAGCAGATTAAAAACAATACCCCTGCCTTTTTTGAGGAATTGGTTATTGATTTACTTGTTGTGATGGGATATGGTGGTTCGCGCGAAGATGCCCAAGCTGTAGGACGTAGTGGAGATGGTGGGATTGATGGTATTATTAAAGCCGATCCGCTTGGTCTTAATGTTGTTTATATTCAGGCAAAACGATGGGAAGGAAACGTTGGGGCACCACCAATGCGGGATTTTGTGGGGGCGTTAGACGGGGAAGGAGTACAGGACGGAATTTTTATTACCACCTCGGATTTTAACCCAGCAGCTAAAGAATTTGCGGAAAGAAGTTCTAAGAGAGTTATCCTTATCAATGGGGACCAACTAGCGGAGTATATGATTAAACACAATGTTGGTGTTTCCACAACGAAGACCTACGAAATCAAGCGTGTGGATTCGGATTACTTCGCTGAAAATACCGAAAATGCCTAAGGACGTTAGCAACAGAGAAAGAAAATGAGAACATTCGGAACCCAAGGTCCCGTAAACCCCAAAGATAACTACGTTGTCTCGCGCACCGAGGAGATTGCGGATTTTGTTGACCGCGTCAAAAAAGGCAAATACATCGTCCTCTTTGCACCGCGACAGACCGGCAAGACGACGCTCTTCCGCGCCGCTATCGATGCGCTTATAGTGGATGCGTATTTCCCAATTCAACTGAATTTTGAGGTGTATGTCGACTTAACTCCTGCTGCTTTTTATGATTACCTCATCAAAGATATTCGCAGGGAAATTAAACACGTTTTCGAGAAAAGAGGGACCACGCCTTCTGAGACATTGAACCAATTTTTGGATGATACAGAAGTAACAGATCATTTTTCAATGAGAAATTTCTTCCAACAACTGCCTCATTTTCTGACACACCCTAATAACGGACAAAAAGCTGTTCTCATCATTGACGAGTTTGATGCCATTCCGCCAGACGCTGTTCGCGGTTTCCTTCATTCACTCCGCTACATTTATCTCGACCAATCAAGTCCACGCTGTCCTTATAGTGTCGGTATTGTTGGTGTCAAGAACATCACACAACTCAACTATGACCGATCAATCTCGCCGTTCAATATCCAAGATGAATTCCATCTGCCTAATTTCACACAAGGGCAAGTCGAAGAACTTTTTGAACAGTATACTGACGAAGTCGGACAAACTTTCGCACCCGAAGTTATCACTGCTATCCACAAACAGACGGCTGGACAACCGTTCCTTGTTAATCGCTGCGCGCAGATTCTCACCGAGGAGATGAATGTTCCCAAAAACGAAACGATTACGATGGCGCACTTTTTTAGAGCACATAGGCAGCTTCTCCGTGAACGGAACACTAACGTTGAGCATATGCTCACTAATATCCGTAGGGATCGCCGCTTTGAAAGTCTCCTGATGCGTATCGCCTCTTATGAGAGAGGATTGCCCTTCAGCCCGGACAATGACATTATGAATGAACTCACAATTTATGGGGTTATTGCAGAAGGTGCTGATGGCATGTGTGAAATTGCTAATCCTATCTATCAACATCGCATTCTGCAAGCGTTCAAACCGACATTTAACGGACTGGAAAGGGAATACTTCTCCGAAGAAAACGGCGATGATTTTATTGATTACCTTACGCCTGATGGCCTGATTCAGATGGAAGCACTGCTTGATAACTTCCAAGATTTCATCGCACGCGTCGGTTTCCGTATTTTGCAAGTACCAGATACACCGCAAGAATATATCGGTCAACATCTCCTTTACACCTATCTGGACCATTTTGTCCATGTCATCGGTGCCAATATGTTCCTTGAAGTTCAAACTGGGCGCGGAAGGATGGACCTCCTGATTACCTACAACCAACACAAATACATTGTTGAGACAAAAATATGGGAAGGCGACAGATATTATCAGGCAGGCAAAAAGCAACTCGCTGCGTATCTCAAATTAGAGGGCACACAGAAAGGCTATTATGTCGTATTTGATCATCGCAACAACCCTACACCACGCGTCGAGACAGAAACAATAGATGATTTGATAATTCGGAGTTACGTTATTCCTGTCGTCCAAGAACAGCCTTCATCAGTTTAGGTACCTATCCGCCGCCCTATCAGACCACTTCCATCCAAACCCCCGGCACGAATCCCGGATACTCGCCTTCGCTGAACGCCGGATAGTAGACACCCTCGTTGTCAAAATCGTGAACCGTCTCACCACCGCCTTCATTCGGGATATGCACCCTGCACGTATAATCCGTCTGATTGAACAGCTGCTGCGGTGTCGGCGTAGAGGGATCCACACGATATTCTGCCAACGCTGCCTCATCTACCGTAATCCCCAAGCCCGGCGACTCTGAAACCTGAATCGTCCCTTCAACAACAGGCAGGCGCGTTTCGAGCAGGTCCGATTCCCACAACTCATGACACGTAATCGCTGGCAATTCCGCTTGCGATAGCACCGCACCGAGATGTACTGCGTATGCCGTTGTAATCCCTGTACCGACCATCTGGAGCCAGAACGGTTGATCAAAGGAAGCACAGAGCGCGTTCGTCCGCTGTAACGAGTTCACACTACCACCGACAACGAACCCACCACAACACCGCGCATGCAGACAAGATTCATTGAAATGCTCCACAATCCGCTTCTCAACAACCGCTTGCAACCGCGCTGCACCTTCTACGTCTGTACCAAGATAATACGGACTCTCATAGATAGCAACGTTTGGGTGTTTGTCTAACTGTTGTAAGACAGGGATAGCGTTATCCGCAGTCCGTAGGAACCCGTTGAAATCGATGTCGAGCCGATAATCTGCTGGCACTGCATCACCGACGGCATCCACCTGCGCGAAGATGTCACGCCATGGGCGCGCTTTCAGTTTCGCAGACGTATACCCCCGTTTCACTGATTCTTGGACTTCCGCCACCCAATCCTCCGGCGGCATATCGATATCCCACCACGAAATGGGACATTTTTCGCGAACCTTGGGGCCGATGAGTTGATAGACAGGCACATCCACCGATTTACCCACAGCATCGAAAAGCGACATCTGGATGCCGAACCCGATGCCATCATCGTTCATACAAGCAAACGGATTTTGCCCGATGACCCGTTCGATGTTACCCGATTCATCTGATAAATTTTCGCCATAGCCGACAACGCCGTTGCTGAGTTCGACACGGTAAACATGCACCCGTTCGCCGTGGGTCAAAGCCCGGTGCATGTGACGACTGACCCGTTCATGATAGAAAGGCACGTTCAACGGAATCGCTTCGAGGTGTTTGATACTAAGCATGAGGTCTCTCCTAAAATTGAGGATCCGCTTTGATAGTGAGTCCAGACGTTTCTACAATTGCTATGTACTGTCCGAATTGTATCATATTTCCAAAATTACGGGGTAAGAATATTACGATGCGTCAAGTTTCTATACACTCAGTTTTGAAGAAAATCGTCAATGTTGCCAACGAAAGATATGCAAATAAGTAATCATGGCGTGGGTAAGCAGGATGAGACCGGACGCTGCGTTCCTGATAATCGACAACGGTTGACACACCACCCACTTTGTTGCTATAATATCCTTAACGTCTATAACTGTTTTGGTCAGCAAGGAGCGTTTTATGGCAAGGCTTGAACCTTTTAATGTTTCAAATGTACTCTTAGATGAACCCGATAAACTGCAGGCGCAGGCGCGGCAGGATGGTTACCTCTTCTTCCGGGGCTTGATTGATGCCGATGCTATCTATAAATTGCGTCAAGATTTCTTGGAAATCTGTCATCGGCACGGGTGGGCAGAAGGCGGGGATACACTCATGGACGGCATCCGGGTCGGGGGGCCATTCATGGAAGGCGATGACGGCTACTGGCCCGTCTTAGACGAATTTCAACGCTTGGAATCCTTCCACGCGTTCGCCCACTATCCAGCGGTCTTGGACATGTTGGACAAACTCTTCGGCGAGAAAACGCTCGTGCATCCGCGGAATATTGGAAGAATTATGTTCCCTGAAAACACTAAATACACAACGCCTGCCCATCAAGATTTTATCCATATCCGAGGGACTGAAGAGACCTATACCGCATGGATACCGCTTGGTGCCTGTCGAAAAGACATGGGCGGATTGATCGTACTCGCTGGCTCGCATCGTGGCGGCATATACCCCGTAAAACCAGCATTTGGCGCAGGTGGACTCGGTATAGATACGGCACCCTTGGAGACTGAAGGACTTCGCTGGGCAGGAGCGGATTACGAGGTCGGCGACGCGCTTTTCTTTCATAGTCATGCCGTTCACAAGGCACTGCCAAACCACAGCCCAGATCGGATTCGCCTTTCGGTCGATTACCGCTATCAAGGAGGCTCGAAACCGGTCACTGAAGGGTCGCTTTTACCGCATTTCAATCGAATGGGGTGGGACGAAATTTATACCGATTGGAAGTCAACGCAGTATCAATATTATTGGAACACCTTCGATTTGAATAGAGTATAGCATTGAGAGTAGACCTGGTTCGTAGTAGGGCAATTCATTGCCCGTCATTGTCTTGTGAGTGTGTAGTAATGCCATCGGTTTGAATAGCGTATAGCATTAAGAGTAGACCTGGTTCGTAGTAGGGCAATTCATTGCCCGTCCAGCGAAAAGAGAAACCAATTGATTAAATACGAAAAACAAAAACCTAACACAGTAGACTTCATCCATTTTGTTGGCGTACTCATCGGATGTTTTTGGATTGCGGTTTTACCCACTGTCGCCGAAAACTATACCGGTGATTTCTTAACAAACGGTGTTGGCGGGCGCGCCCTCGGATTAGGCGGCGCGTATGTCAGTATTGCTGACGATGCCACTGCTGCCTATTGGAATCCTGCCGGTATTGCCGCGGTCTCCGATAAATATCAATTCTGTTTCATGCACGCCGCGCGCCGTTCTGGGTTAGGCACGTTTAACTATATCAGTGGTACAATGCAAATCCTACCCAAACTCAACCTTGGATTGTCGTGGATTCGAGCAGGGGTAGACGATATTCCCATCTATCCACTGATTCCAGCCTTTGATCCCAATATTAGTGCCGACGAGCGACAAAATCTCGTTAAAAACCGACCGAGAGAGTCAGACTTTACGCCTGCGGGGTACCTAAACGATAGTGAAAACGCCTATGTTTTAACACTCGCCACCGGCTGGGTTGTCAGTCAATCGTGGTGGGACAATTTCGGTAAGGATTCGGTGCCGCCGGAGTTTATGGTCGGTGCCAACGCAAAATGGATTTCACAAAGCTTAAGCGGCGGCGATGTTGACCTCTACAATTACGGCAGCTGGGGATACGGTTTCGATGCAGGCGCGCTCATCCGTTTGCCAGACTTTAACGCCCTCTTCGGGCTCGAGGATTTCGGTAGCCTCTCCTTCGGTGTCAATCTTCAGGACATTTCAAAAACGACTTTGACCTGGAACACCCTATCGGCTCCGAAAGAATCTATTCCCGCGAATTGGAATATTGGCGTGGCGTACGCGAACAGCCGCGTTTTCAATCGAGAACTGATCCTCTCCTACCAGTGGCAGCAACGTTATGGCGGTCAGATGCATATCGGTATAGAGTATCAGATTAGCAAGCCGTTGGCTTTGCGTATCGGTTACCGAGACAGCCGTCTGACAAGCGGCATCGGGATCCAACTTCGCCAGTTTCGTCTTGACTACGCGCTCCTCTTCGGCGACCTGATTAGCACACATTTTTTGAGTCTATTGTGGAATTTTTAGAACGTATGCCTTCCATCTTAAAGTCCCCCTGATAAGGGGGATTTAGGGGGTTTTAAAATGCCGACTTCAGACGCTCGGCTTCGACAAATCTGGTTGCTCGCGTAGCAGAATCAAGAGCGGTGCAAGAACCAACGGAAGCATCACCAAACCGTCTAATACAATCGGCAAACCGTATTGATCTCCTAAAATACCAACAATTTTATTCAAAAATCCGCCGACACCCCACGCAGCACCCATCATTAAACCGGAGGCGATGTTTTCATGACCGCGCAACATGATTTGCGCAAGAATAATGTTAACAGTTATCGAACTCGTGAGAATGACGTTGCCTAAAAAGAGGAGCGCGAGGAAACTGAACCCGTCCGTGTGTAACGACCAGTAAAGAAGGGGCGGGGCACCGAGAAGCGATACCAATAGCAAAACATAAGTGTTGACGCGACTCATAAGCCAACCACTTGACAAAATACCCATTGACCCCGCGAAGATAAAGAGCGCGATGACCAGAGAACGCCCTTGGTCTGAGTAACCTTGATCCGCTAAATGCACAGAAAGAAACGTTTCTATACCCGTGAGGGTAACGGTTCGCATCGCCGCAATAACGAATAGCACGATGATGGGGAGCAAGCGCGGTGAAGCAACACGCCAAAACGGTTCTTGCGGGATTTGCGCATCGCTTGGTGCGCCTCTCGTGCTAACAGTTAAATCAAGTGCCTTCTCAAATTTTAATACTTTTGGTAACACCAACGCCACGAGTAAACCCGGTATCATTTCCCAAACAAGGTATTCCAAGCCGAAACGGTACGGAATAAACAGGAGTACCAACGGACCAAGCGCACGTCCAACGTTGCCACCTGTCAGAAATATGGAGATACCCATCCCTCTCTGCTCTGAAGCGAGTGCACCCGCATAAGTCGTCGCCTGCGGGTGAAATGCCGCGACCCCTATACCACCGATCGCTAACAACAGATACACAATATTAGCAGACGGCGCAAGCCACAAGAGACTTAAACCGAGCGCACTAAACGCCACGCCTATCGTCAGAAAATGCACCGTTCGCACACGATCTGACAGCCATCCAAAGACTATCTGTCCGAATGAGCTAAATACGCTGTAAATTGAAACGAAGTTCCCCGCTAAGCTGTTACGTGTCGCAGCTGTCGCTAACTTCGTCAGCAGGAGCGGTTGCAGGTGTGAGAGAAGCGTCGCGTAGGAATCGAGAACCGTATGTGATAACGTCAGAAAATAGAACTGTTTCCGAGTGGAGGCTTTTGAGGAATCTTGATCGTTTTTCATGAGGTGAGATGAATACCACATTCCTGTAGAAATCAGGCAAAATTATACGATAGACTTACATTATAGAATACATCAATCCAAAAAGCAAACTTTTTTACCAGAAGGCAAAATTGTCCAGTCCCGTAGGTTGGGTTGAACGGAAGTGAAAAGATAGGCGTGATGCTCCAAATACCTTCAAATCCAACAGGTCGTTGTACGCAGCCAAGAACGTAGTGAAACCCAACTTCATACTATCGTCTCAGAAGTTGCAAAAGCGTTCGGTTTCACTTGATCTCTGTTTAATGCAGCGTGTATAGAGAAGACTTACTTTTTTATCACTTTTCACGGTTTTGATGAAATCCGTTCAACCCAACCTACGATGCTGCTGACCACTGAATACCCTCCATTTACGCTTGACATTTAAACTTATAACGTATACCATAAATTATAAAAGTATACAGAGCACCCATAATTCATTCATAGCGAGCGTGCCTTTGAACAGAGAACAATTCCAGCGGATTGCTAAGATCGGCTTACCAACGCTACTCGCAGCCATCATAACGTACTTCTTCTTAAAAGAGATTGACATTCAACAGATACCGCAAACCCTGAGTCGATTGTCAATAAAGGCACTCTTAATCGGGTTCACATGCTACTGTTTGTTAGTTCTGGCGAAAGCTTCACGCTTCCGAGCACTCCTGAATCTTGATAGCAGTCTACATCAGATCTTTCCAATCTTAGCGTTGCACACCTTTTGGGGCAATATCCTCCCGATGCGGACAGGCGATGTCTCCTATGTCTATCTGATGCAACGCCGACAGAAAGTAGAGGCTACGCAAGGCATCGCTTCCCTGCTGGTCGCAAGTCTGATAGATCTGATATTGTTAATAGGCTTGGTGATTGCGACCGGATGGCTCCTGCGTGTTGAACTACAAGATACCTTCACTGGTACTGTTCTGTATCTCACGCCCCTTCTCATAGGAAGTGGTTTAATTTCGGTCGTCGTTTTCGTCTCTGTCGCGCCAAACGTCTGTATACAACTCGCTGACCGATGCGCAAGTCCACTATTGCGCCTTGGAAAGCGACCTATTTCGTGGGTTGTCAATAAAGGATTGCGGGTGCTGCAGGAACTCACAGCGTTCCGATCACATCGACGGTTTTTGGAGGTATGGGCATATTCCGTAATGTGCCTTGGGATCCGATTCGGATTTCAGTGCTACCTCGTCGTTGAAATGGGAGTTGAGGTGCCGATAACGCAGGTGTTGTTCGCCCTCGCATTTACGAATGTCTTTAATCTGTTACCGGTCCAAACGATCGGCAACTTCGGGACAACAGAGTTTCCGTTTGTCTGGCTGCTAAAACATTTCGGAACCTCGGTAGAGGTCGCAACTGTCACAGGGTTTAGCCTGCATATCCTGATTCTACTTTACTGCCTACCTTTAGGTCTGTACGGATTTTTTAGAAAGCCAAAGGAGTCATAAATACATGAGAATTATCGATCCGCATGTTCACGTTTGGAAAAACGATCCACAGTTTCCGTGGGCACCGGAAACAACAAACCCGCCCGCAGAGGACGCTACCGCAGAGATGCTATTGGCGTTAATGGCAGCAAACGGCGTTGAGAAAACCGTCCTCGTTCAAGTTATCCACTACCGATGGGATAATAGTTACGCCGCGGACGTGATGAAAAGGTATCCCGATAAGTTCATGGGTGTGTGCCGAATCAACCCCGAAGACCCAGAGGCACCTGAACATCTCAGTCGTTGGACAGAGGAACACGGTTTCCATGGCGTACGGCTGAGTCCGTCTGTCGGAGCCGCCGGTGATTGGTTCACAGGACCGTTAATGCCACCTATCTTCAGCCGTGCCGAAGCACTCGGCGTACCGCTGCTTATGCTCACAGGCGCCGAACGATTGGTCGATCTCGTACCGCTTTTGGAACAGCACCCGGACCTCAATGTCGTGGTAGACCACATGGCAGACTGCTCGCCTGATGCCCCTGAGAAACTTGAATTACTTCTCAATCTCGCGAGATTTCCGCGCGTCTATGTCAAGATAAGCCATACGTGGTCGATCTCGAAAACAGAATATCCGTGGGCGGATACGTTTGAACAGGTCAAGGAAGTGTATCATGCCTTCGGCGGTTCGCGGCTCATGTGGGGTACCGATTGGCCCGTCTGTCTCAGCCGTGCCAGTTATGCAGAAACCTTAGCCGTTGTCCGAGATGAAATGGACTTCTTTACACCAGAGGACCGGGAATGGGTGTTAGGAAAAACAGCACTACGCCTCTGGAAATTCCAAGCATGATTTTCTTTCTGTAGGAGCGAGCTGTGCTCGCGATATGCTATTAGATTTTCCTGTTGTAGGAGCGAGCTGTGCTCGCGATGCGGTTTTCGATTTTTCCTGTTGTTGTAGGAGCAACCCCAGGCTTTGCTGGCAAGGTTTCCAACCTCACCTACCGACAACCAACAGCCGATAGCCATCTTTCTGACAACTGACAACTGATAACTCATAACTATTTTAACATTTGACAAATTCTTGCACGTGTGTTAGTATAATATTGTAAAGACACCAACAAAAACCCGATTAACTTAAAAGCACCGTGGTGTGGCGCAGTACAAAACCCTGTCCTCTTTTACTGGCGAGGTTTCCGAGGGAAACACCCTATCAAAAACACCTCGCCCGTTTACAAGGAGAAAACACCATGCCGATTTGTCCACAATGCAACACGAAATATAAAGGTCACTTGCCCCCATTTTTTTCTGAAGGTTTGTGGTGAAAGGTTTTTGTTGTTA
>VYCT01000126.1 GCA_009843785.1 Candidatus Poribacteria bacterium
GAGGTCACGATCACACCGCAACCTAAATCCGACGGTTCTGATGGTGATAAAGTGGTAACAACGACTGGAACTGACGGTTTTCTTATGCACATTGATGCCAAAGATGTCAGAGAAGGGACAGTCTTGCTTTCCGAATCTGCAGCTCGCGGTGGTGATAACATGTATACGGGAATCCTGAAGTATGACCGTTTAGCCACATTGCCAATCACGCTTAGCGTTGATCCAAATGACCTTGTGGCGGGTTCTAAACCAGATGTAGACGCTGTGACGGCTACAGTCGGCGAAGGTGGGGATACGCCATCGCCCACCAATGCACCAGCGAAGCCTGCTGCACCAACAGCGGTGACAAATGCTACCAATGACCTCAGTATTGATGTCAGTTGGACTGCACCTGACGATAACGGTTCTGCGATCACCGGGTATACGGTGAGGAAGTATAACAGTGCCGACGAATTGGTTAAAACGTTCCCGGATGACGATCCAAACACGAATGTTATTACTGGGACTTCCTATACAGTCGGTCCTGTGCCAGAATCGGATCGTGGCATGTTTTTCACGTTCACTGTCGCAGCTACGAATACGAATGGCACGAGTGAGGAAAGTGATAAGAGTGTTGCCTATACGGTTGTAGCACCCATCACTTGGAATTTGGATGTTAATCGTGATGGGCGTGTTGATGTCTTAGACCTCGTGCTGGTTGCTGTCTTTCATGGGACGCGCATGAACGGATTAGCCGCGGATGTCAATGCGGATGGGATCGTCAACGTTCAAGACTTCGCCGCAGTGGCTGCCGGTGTTGATACAGCAAATGCATTGGCTTTACAAGCCATCGAAGAAGTGCTGTTGGTAGCCATAGCGCAAGCGGGAGACCTTGAGAAGGCCGCCGAAGCACCGATGCGGTTCAACACACCCCCGGAAGCCCTATCTCTTAGCATCGCTTATGAAAATGTTACCGAGGCATTTATTGAGACAAGGCGCATTGCGGTAACCGATGTACGGCTCACAGAGACAGTCGCGCTTCTCGAAACCCTTTTGATGCTCCTCACAGAAATGCGTGCGATACCGGAGACGACGGCACTATTGCCGAACTATCCGAACCCGTTCAACCCCGAAACATGGATACCGTATCACTTGGCAAAAGATGCTGAAGTGACCTTGACGATCTATAGTGTCCGCGGCGTAGCGGTTCGAGAATTGACGTTGGGACATCAGACTGCGGGTGTTTATCAGAGCAAGCATCGGGCAGCGTATTGGGATGGTAAAAACCAACTCGGTGAAAAAGTCGCGAGTGGTGTCTATTTTTATACATTGTCCACGGAGTCCACACGCGGCTCCGTTACCGTGGGCGACTTTACCGCAACCCGAAAGATGCTAATCGCGAAGTAGTTTTCAGTACGATTTTTTTTCAAAAAATCTTTCGGTACTCGGTTTGCCTCGCAGTGAGAGTTAAGAGAAAGACGCTCTATATCAAGTTTCCCTCTTAACTGATAACCGATAACCGATAACCGACAACCAATTATGAAAAACTTTCTTATGTGTTCACTCACAATTTTCACGATTCTGTTCACAATAGGATGTAGCCGTATGGAAACGCAAGTCATAGGAAAAGGCGATGATGCAGGCGCAGATGACGTAGGAAATATCGGTAGGGTTGCCTTCGGATTTACACCGGATACGTGGGGCACGGACGCATACACGATCAATGCCGCGACGCTGCAGGACGATACGTTGACCCTCAATGTCTCTTACAGCGGCGGCTGTGAAACGCACGCGTTCACCTTGGTTGCCGAGCAGCGGTTCTTAGAATCACTACCAGTGCAGCTGCGGGTGTCGCTCGCCCATAACGCCAACGGCGATACCTGTGAAGCCCGGATAACCGAGGACCTTCACTTCGATCTCACGCCTATCAAAGAGGCCTATCAGAAAGGCTACCAGACGGATGCAGGTGCTATCGTTTTATACCTTAAAGATGCACCGCCCAGCGATCTGTTCTATGATTTTTAGACGTGGTTATCGGTTACGTTTCCATGATTTGCCCTTTTTCGTTTGGGTACGCGCTAACGCTTTCTTATAGCGTTCGCGTCCCATCTGCCGGATTTTGGTAACCGCGTGTTGGACGGCTTTCTCGCGCGATGTCGTTTTCGGTATCTCGATGGAGCTGCCGGTGGTCTGTTCGGAGGCAAACCACTGGTCTTCTCGGAATCGACCGGGCAAACGGTGTACGACGATAGCTGCCCAGTCTAAGTCTGTCAGGTTTCCGACAAGGTATGCCGGCGAGACTTTCTGTTGATAATGATAGAATCCTTCCTTGACGGAGATTTGGAAGTCGATTTCCTGATATGTGAACTCTGGCATTCTGTAAATTTCTCCGGTGCGAAAGCATCCCATCACGATGATAGTGATCGGATGACTTTCGCTACGCTTGCAACCCTGCGAGATTGAATGTATGCAATCCTTCAAGTCTGCAATGTTGCAAGATTGCAGGATGTCAAGTACGATGTGCTTTCGCGTTCGGGCAGGAGACGAAATGGGATTCCCGCCCGCGCACGAGTTTGCCTTCAGCTGTTAGGACGTTCAAAATCTTGGGATCCAGTGGATGTGCCTTGTCGCTTTGCTTTCCCCAAATAATCCGCATCCCGCACGAACTGCACCGCGAGTTGGGAAGTTTCTTGACATCCGGTGGCTCGTATTTGTGGGCGATGTCGCGCATGATCGGCAGGATTTCGGTGCGTGGCACGCCGTAGGTTTTCTCAAGATATTCGAGTTTCAAGCCACGCCACGAATAACTCCACGTCCAATGGTCTCTAATCAGATCGGTTTGGAGTTGTTCGGTCGACTTAGTGTTCATTTTGCACCCTCCTTTTTTTGACTCCACGCGGGTCGCTTACCTGTTAGCTCTTCAAGATAACTCGCTGTTCGGTTCACCTCTGCTTTGAGTTTCCTATTGGATTTCTGTCTCGCGGAATCCTTGGTGGTATATCTCACTTGGTAGACCCCTTTCTTCGTTTGGTGCAGGGTATACTCACCCGGAACATTCTGATTGATATATCGAAGCATGTCATGGAGGAGCCAGTAGACATCTGTAGACGAATAGCGAAGTTTATTTTCTGCTGCCTCTTTACTAACGCCATCAAGTGTCTGCTTGACAAGGTCAATAGCTTCACTGAGCGTATAAGATGTGCCCTCCAAAATACGAATGTTATCCATAGTTTTACTTCTCCTGTAGATGAAATATCCGTTCAAGCCACGCCTTCATCTGCTGGGTTTTCAATCCGATCCCACCAGAAGCTTCCATCGTGGCGATCGTGCCCCAGTGGAAGTCGTCAAGCGTCCGCATGTAGGTTTTGCCGAGGTTGATAAAAACTTGATCCATACCGCCATACGCGATTTTATAGAAATGTAAGCAGTGATACAAATCTAATTTGACTTCGTGCCGGATCTCTTCTGCACGTTCAGTCGTCATTCTGAGATCGTAAGCGGGTATCTCGGTCTCCGGGTGAATCAGTCCAAATTTGGCGGAAAGGATCAGGATACGAAGATTTGTAGGGAACGGGTACTTTTTGTCCGAATTCGCATCTCTGAACTTCCGTAGACAGCGATAGGTGGGACCGTCGTAGCGGTCGATCGCTGGGAGGAGTCCATCGGTCTCCACTTTCCGTTGTGAGCAGCTGATGATGAGTAAATAGTTCATTTTCCCCTATGTTCCTTGTTCAAACTCGAAAGAACGTCCGCTATGTCTTTCAAACATCCATCGTTAAACTGGGCATCGATACCCAGATTATAGTAGACATATTGTCGCCAGGGACCGTTCCATTTGATTTTCCCCAGCAACTCATGGGACCTGTTGCGAATATCCAGCACTACGGTTTTCGGTTTCTTTTCAGTTACCATGAATCGTAGCCATTTCGTTTCTCTATACAGATTCATCGTGTCTCCCGTTATGTGTCAGTTTCCAGCGTACCAGTGGTCAGTAACCAGTGGCCAGTAACCAGTTAAGAGAACACATTGGTAAAAGTCAGGTTTCCCTCTTAACTGTAAACTGGTAACTGGTGACTGGCTACTTCTCCTCTGGTTACTTCTAAAATGAAGTGCTCTCAGATTCCATGACGATGCTGTATGCGCAATTTATGAGAATTAAGAGCTGTTGACGCTCGGTGAGTTCACTGTCTACCATAAGCGCGTCAAAAACAGAAACCGAGAAGTCATCCTTGTCATGCGGATGTATAAACGTTTCTGTCTGCTTCAAAAGCGATTCAAGGAAATGTTTCACCGCGGGCAGGTTGTCGATCTCGGTAAGCGAGGTGTCCTCATTGGCATCCAAGGGTTCATCATCTGCTCTGGTGGTTTCGGTGTCGGGAGTCTCCGCTTTCGCTTTCATCTCGTCCAACGCGTTTTGAAGTGGCAAGTTTTCAGGGACCAACTTCGCGATCCAGTCCGCACCTTCCAAGATTTTCTCAAGCATTTTCTCATAATGCTCGGCAATACGAATGAGCTTGCCATCCGACTTGCCATCCGGAATATCCTGAGTCGAGTGCATCGGCGTTGCGAGGGTGTCACCGATATCCAGCCAAAGCGAGCAATCCGCATCAACAGCAAAGCAGAACTTCTCCATGTCAATACCGGGGTATTTCTCCTGCACCGCGGTAAGCATCTTGTAATGTGCATCAATGACGGCTTGTCCCAGTTTCTCCCGTTTTTTCCGCTGGGCATTTAGCATGCGTTGCGCGAACGCTTGCACATAATCGACGGATGCCTCTATATCCTTCTTCAGCTGCTGAAGCTGATAGATTTTGTTTTCGTATTTATGAACCTTATCGGTGTAAAGCATGCTTCCGAGGAGGTTATGCCCAAAAGTGCGGCTGACAGCGCGCCCAAAACTTTTTAGGCAATTTTTGTATTTCTCCTCGTACGTGTTTTCGGCTAAGTCTTGTCCGAAAACATAAGTCTCAAATGCCCTCTCCGCCGCTCTATACGCGTTGTGGCATTCCTCCTGTGCAGCGTTCAACTTCCGCTTTTCCTCGCCAAGTTCGCGGCACATCTTCATAAATTCGGGGTCATGAATAGCGATAAGTTGATCGAGTTCTGCGAGCTTTTTGAGTGATAGATCGCGCGCATCTTTCTCGTACATCTGCTTACAGTACGGTTCGATCTCCGTGTTCCAATCCAAATGTTTATGGTTTTCTACCTTCTCCTGGAGTGCCCAGTAGTAATCCCACTTGTTTTCTTCGGGCTTGGATCGGACTTTGACGGTGCTGCCGTCCGCCATCTCGCGTACATTAGAGTCCAGTATCGCCTTGAGGGTGTCTTGCCATTCCTGAGAGATAGGAAACGGGGCATCAAGGGACCCTTCGTCAATTGACGAAGCCACATCATCGCGCCATCTGCGGACGTTTGCTTCGGAGGTATGCCACAGATCCGCAAGCGCGATATTCGTGAGCTTGAAGTATTTCGGCAAAAGCAGGAGCTGCTTGCATGCCTTTCGCTTATCCGTTTTCGTCCAGATTTGACCGAGCGAGGTGTTCACTTCAGGGTCAAACTGGAAGTTGTCGGTGTTCAGGGTTTCAAGGTATTCCTCGAAGGTGCCGCTCCGGAGTTCAACATAGACCCTATCGAGGTTGATGTTTTTCGCCGCGGTGGTACGGTGGAAGCCGGCAGCACAGATATAGAGTGCGTCGGTTTTTCCGTCAAACACCTCTTTGGGGAGTTCGTGTCGGCGGTAACAGATGATCGGATAGGTAGGTAGATAGCCCTGTGTGATCATCGAATCTTCAAGCGATTCGACATAGCCGGCATCAAGGGTGCGGTTGTTGAGTTCGTGGGGCACATAAATATCGAGCGGGCTTTCCCAACGAAGTTGCGTTTTGTCAGACATCGTAAATCTCCTATTGATTTACGGCTTCGCGGTATGCTACAATAGCAAACGCAAAGCCGGGGAATAGTTACCAGTTACCAGTGACCAGTGACCAGTTAAAGAGGCATAGGATTCAATCACAACCTCCTTTCTGGAAATTGGAAACATGTAACTAATAACTCTTATTGGTTTTGCAGGGGAGCGTCTACGCGCTCCCTTTTCTGTGTTAATGGTTATCGGTCGTTAGTTCTGTGTCGGTTTCTATCGTTATGGTTTCGTCAACGCCGGCGCAGTCTCCGCAGGTAAAAGGCTCTCCGGATTCATCGCGCCAGCGGCGCATCGCATCGGCGATCTCGTTGGAGACTTCAAACATTTCATTGCATTCGGCACATTTTAGCCATGTTGTCATAATAGTCATCGGTTTTCAGTACGATTTTTTCTGCGAAAAAATCTTTCGGTTTGCCTCGTAGTAAGAGTTGTCAGTTAAAAGAGCGGTGCATCCAAAACAACCCATGCCCTCGGATCGCGTTTTGGGAACGGGAACGGATTGTCAAACGCTACAGGATCGCGGACATGGATCAGTGTCGCGTGCTTGGCGGTCAACCATTTCTCAGGTGGACGACGCATCAAAGCAGATAGCGACGAAAAAATCTGTTCACGATATTCCTTATAGAATAGATCGCATATCTGAGCGTCCGTCAAGTCCTCATAAGTTTCGACCTTCTCGACCGTGAACATGCCTTTCACCTGTCCGCCGCTCTCCTTGAGATAGACAATATCGCCCGTGTGGACTTTGCCGAATGGGGCACAGCGTACTTTCGTGAAACGGCTCTCAATGGTCTTTGAACCGTCAAGGATCAGTTCTATCCAGCCTGGACTTAAAATTGCGAGATGGTGTTTCATCATCGGTTTACCTCCTAACGGTTTCCTATGCTACATTTGCTACATTCAAAAGAGTCTGGGATCGTCCTCGTGGTACACGTCTTCGCAATAGGGATCGTATTCGTCGTCGTATAAGTCTTGGCACGAGACGCGTTTACCGTTGACCTCCTCAAATAGGAAATCATCTATATCCTCGATGACGCTGCGGATGACGTTTATCTCCCATAGCACCGAGTCCAGGGAACCTGGGTGGCGAGGCGTTTTTCTGCTGAGATCCAAGTTCAGTTCTTGCCAGACTTTGCGCGTGAACCACGTCGGGTACTCGACCTCTGCGGTTTTCGCAACGAAAGTGTCGAGCAGTTTATCGCGAGTGAGTGCCCATTCCTGGAGCGTTACTTCGAGAATCGGTTTCATAAATGGTTAACTACTCCTCCAATGTAGCGTTGGTATTGATTTCGGGTGCGTCCGGGAACACCAAACGCCTGTAAGCGATGAGCTGCTCAATCAGATCGGTGAGCATCGCGTGCTTTCGGAAACTGAGACGCGGTGCGACTTTCGCGCCCGGCACTTTAACGATAATCTGAATCTCGCTGGGTGTCGCTCCGGCACCCGCAGCGATAATGCTGATACCGTCTCGCACAGGCATCGCACCCGGTTTATCAAAGTGGTGTCGCTCAAAGCTTTTACCGTTTTTCTGCTTCGGCGGTAGACCGTTTCCGTTGTTTTTAGACATTTAATAACCTCCAAAGAAGTTTCCAGTTCCCAGTTACGAGTTCCCAGTTAAGAAAGAAGGTTCACTGTTACGCTTGCGTCTTTAACTGGTGACTGGCCACTGGTTACTGGGTACTGCTACACTGGTAACTATTTCCGCGGACATATAAGGACACGGTCTTGGGACGCGCCGATCTGTTTGCCGTTGTCCTGTAAGCGGAAGCCCTGTTTCTTGACATACATGCCGGCAGGGCTGTTCCATATCCGCAGGAATGTATCTGTTGGCGACACCCAGCACTCGCCGGACGGTGTGATCCCGCCTTCAGAGAAAAGTTTCATACTCCGGCGAAACCCCAAGTTTTTCGCCCATTCGGTGTGAAGATGTTCTGTGTGCATGGTATCCGTTCCTATAGAAAAAAGAATTATATATTTAACGAAGGTGCGATGATTAATAATACAAGAAAGATGTTCTAAATTAACTTCTGATTCGTCAAGTCATAAATGATTGATACATCGGGCGGGGAAACCCAGCCCCTACGAAAGATTCCATCCATCATCTGAATGTGGACAGAACATTCGCATCGCGTAGAAATTCCGCCACCGCCGCGCCGGCAGGCTTAGCAATATTGTGTACTGTGCTGGAACGTTTGACTTTGAAAAGCCCAGTTTTCTATAGCGTTTTGAAGCAGTGAACGCTACGCCTTATTCCTTGACTGTGCATGTCTTTTTTCTTGTTAAATTTTCTTATTGAGTCTCAAGACTTTGTATATATATATACTTAAATACTTTAAGAGTATATGGCCCGAAACCCAAGACCTCTCTGAACGCACGCACCACGTGGCATCCCAGCGTTGCGTGCCATTCTATAAGTGCAATTTCTGACACAAACTGTGTCAATTATTGCACTTAAGGACGCGATAAGTGCAATTTCTGACACAAACTGTGTCAATTATTGCACTCTGTGGATAAATTGTGCATAACTCGTACAGATGTTAATAAAATTAATAAACTAATTTCTTATGCGTTATCGGATTGATCCCTTCGGCGATGCGTTCCTCAGCGAATTGCCGCAGTGTCTTCCGCTCTTCTGGATGCAATTTCCGATTTAAGCCGGCCTTGCACTCCGCTTCTTCTTTCTTCAGGAGTTCATCGATGATTTCTCGATTGTACCTGCGCTGCTTCGCTTCGCTGCGTGCAGCGGGGATTGCTGGAATGAAACCTTTGAAACCGCCATGTAGTTTCGTAACCTGATACTCGCCGTCCTCTTGCAGTTGGGAAATCGCACGCCACATTTCGCTCAAACTTATGCCAAGCGACTTTTTTATTGCATCAAATTCAATGTTTTGATGCTCGCCGGCATATGTATTCAAGCTTAAAAACCAATAGACGATCAATGTCGATCGTCTATATTCTTTAGCAATCGCTTTCTGAAAAATTTGGCGTGGCAGCGTGCCGTACGGCATTCCGCCCAGTGGATCGGATGAGAATTCGTAGTCCAGTTTCGTGCGCATCTGCTCTGCGATATACGTGCATTCTCGCAAATCTACAGATAATGCTTTGAAACCGACCCTGGAGCGGCTCAAAGGGTGGAGTATCTCTGCTTCTTTGAGATGATCGAGTTGGTAAAAAAAGTTCCGCCGGCTGACCTGAATTTTTTCCAGCAAATCGGCGTATGGGATCGACTTGAAGGTATAGCCGTCTCTTGCCATCAGTGAATGCAGCCAGATGATTTTAATGCCTGATTTTGAGATTTTGGAATCAAGCACCTTACGTAGCGATGCACGGGGCAGCAGCCCGTATAAAGAATTAATGTTCATATAACTTCCTAAAACCTACCAACGCCGTCAAAAATGAGTAGTTGTTGGTTATAAGTTAAGAGGGATCTTGAGGTATCAAGGCTTCCGGTGAAGTTTCAACAAACCTCTTTAACTTATGAGTGATAACTTATAACTAATAACCAATAGACGATGTTGTAGCCTAACCCGCGCGTATCCGAAAGCGATAACGCACTGTGGTTAGTGTTCGTAAAATTCGTGGTATCGAAGCGTTTTGCCTCCGATCTGCGATCAGAGACGTGATTTTTACGAAGCGTTACCAATTGGCAGTTGGTGCGGTGGAGGGGAATGAGGTTTCCCCCGCCGTCCACCGCAACGCTTCAGTAGTAATTATACAAGGTCTTCCCCCAAAAAGCAAGGGAAAATCAAGGAAAATTACTAATGCTTTTAATCATAGCGTATGATATGATGGCATGAAGTACTGCCAAACCCACGATTTGTCAGTGCTAGGGTGGGTAACACCGCTGACACCGGTGTCCCGCCCGTTAGAAGCAAAAACTTATTGGGGCAATAATGATTATAGCATTTTTAACCAAAAAAAGTCAATTAAAAAATTGCCGTCACTTACCCCCATTTTTTTCTGAAGGTTTGTGGTGAAAGGTTTTTAGTGTTA
>VYCT01000034.1:0-1003 GCA_009843785.1 Candidatus Poribacteria bacterium
GAATAAAACTAAGGTAGTACCAGTGATACCCTCTGACAAAGGTGAAGAAGAAAAGGAGGAATTCATGAACCTTAACAAACAGATAATTATAACATTCAGCCTCTTGCTAATGATTACGTCTTATGCATTAGGACACATAATGGGTGAAAACCTTCAAAATTTTCAATATAACGCAGAACTTGCGCCCGTTGCGCCTATCGTAGATGGCTATCTTGATGACCCAGCTTGGGAGATAGCGATCCCTGGGAAAATGGAGCAAGATATAATTAGCGGGCAACATTGGCATGAATCGCCCGATTTCACGGGGTCCTTCGCAGCTGTCTGGCGGAACGGATTTCTTTATGTTGCGATTAAACTGACGGACGACCAAATCGAAACGCGTCAAACAAAACTTCTTCGCGAAGATCATCTTATCCTTTACCTGGATCCACATCACTCAGGGCTAAAGAATGATCTCTATCGTTTTGACATACCGATGCGTAATGAGTCTGGCGTACTCAAATCTCCGCTCACACGGGTGGAATGGGGTAATGATGGGCAAACATGTGAGTTAAGTTTTCGACTTGATGACATCGCGAGCAAGGGCAATACTATTGGGTTCTGTATCGCTTACAACGATGTTGATAACGGACAGTTACAACATAGAATCACATGGGCACCGGACGGTTATACCGAAGAAGATGAGTTCCTTGCGGATCTCGTCTTCACGGCGAGAATCGAACCCAATAAGCAACAAAAATTGATCCAATGGGGGCGCATCAAAAGCCTCTATTAGTCTGTTGTTATAGGACGCGGTACGACAACCGCGTCCTACTTTCTTCAAACAGTATTGGAGAATTCGTGTACTATATTGGAAAAACTCTGGAACTGATGGGCATAGCGTGTTTAGGCGCAGCACTTCTCTTTGTCTTTACCAATCCGCTCGATTATAGCGAATCCAAATTGATGGGTATTGAGATGGGTCTCTTGACCCTCGGCATTTTAATCTTTTTTGTCGGTAGAC
>VYCT01000034.1:1013-1655 GCA_009843785.1 Candidatus Poribacteria bacterium
TTTCCTCATTGACCAGATTGTATGTGGGGATAATCTTGAACTTATCCAGAAATTCCCGACTATGGAAAAATCACAAGTTAATTTTAGTTTATTTAAAAGTGCTCAAAGATGTCCCGCTCAATCAGATACAGTAACGATAGAAAACATAGTAAATCTCCTGCAATATCATTTTTTCTACGATTACGGTGTTGTTGGTGCTTCTCGGTTGCCTGTATTGGGAGTTTACTCCATGTATGAAATGCTCATGGTAATTGGGCGGTATAACAGTAAAACACTTTCTCCACTAAAAACTCATACCACATCGGATGCGAAATCTGGCGGAATTGGAGACATTGAGGTGCTGGACGAAAATGGAAGTTTTTTCGAGGCAGTTGAAACCAAGCACAATATCCCAATTTCGCCAGAACTTGTTCATTACGCCTACCAAAAATTTTCCGAAACTTCTGTCTCTCGTTATTATCTACTAACCACAGCAGAACCAAATGTTGATAATCCAAACACAGTGGATTCATTGATCCACCAAATTCGCATGCAGCACGGCTGCGAAGTAATTGTCGACGGCATTCTACCATCATTAAAATATTATCTGCGGTGGCTAAGCGATCCGACACTTAATATAAATGTTTATTCAAAAAATTTGAA
>VYCT01000034.1:1665-9799 GCA_009843785.1 Candidatus Poribacteria bacterium
ATTTGCAGTTAGATTTTAATCAGAATACAGATGTCAAAGAAATTCATCTACGTCGTTGGAATGAATTGTTAGAACCTCTGTTTTAAATAGTGTCCATTAGTCCGTTAGCTGCGTAATCGCAATCCCTTGCTCACCGGCTACAGAATAGAGCAGCCATGTGTCTCCATCTTCACAATAGATAGCCGGGTCGCGAAGTTCATGCACCCGTTCCCGATCTAACCCGCCAGTCGAAGGTCTAATCGGCAGATCTACCCCCTCAAAATCGTATTTCGGCGCGATAACCTCTATCGGGTCAGACGGCTGCCAATCGTTCCAATCGTCTGTTAACTGAACCGTGCTTTTTCGGATACGCTCTGGACTATCACCGTAAAGTGAATAATAAACAGTCAAGATATCGCCTTCAAGGAGGTTCGCCGTGTGACGCGGAAAACCGGTGTTGTCTTTTTCCGATCTACGGTGAAAAAGCGGCGTGTCCCGCGGAATGAACGATGTTGTCCATTCAGGGGTCTGTCCCCGACTTAACCAACCGTGATACGTTGCATACGGGTAGCCGTTCCACCAGAAAACGCGATAATAGGGTCCCATCTGTTTATCCCGTGTATCCGAAGCAGTATAGTTCACACCATCAGTAGAAGTTGCCCAACAGGTTGACTGACCCCGATAACTCCCATGAAAATACATAAAGAAACGGCGGTTCTCTTCATCTATATGTACATCCGGTGAAGCGATGTGGTCGCCCTCTCGGAAGACAGTGTTATCGCGATGCAGTACACCGGGACGGTGGACGGTATAAGGGCCTTCAATAGCATCGGCATAAGCCAAGCGGATATAGGCACCTCGGTGGTGTGCGAAGTAGAGATAATATTTGCCCAACGGGTTCTCCACCCACTCCGGCACACGAATGAGTGAAGGTCCATTAATATTGGAGAAACCGTGTTCCCTGTCAAGTTCAGGCATTTCTGGATGAATTAATAGTGTTCGTTCCATATTTTCCTCTCTATGATTTCTTAACCGTGTGCCTGAAACCGATAAATCTCTTGGCTCTCTTCAGACATGTTGTTCCATATCTCTTCAGGGACGCGTGCACCGAAGATTCCGGGGGCATTTGGTGCGTGATGTAACCGTCGAAAATAGACCAAAGCGAGCATGTGTCTAACCGTAGATTCTGTCCGATTTGGCATCGCCCGGTGCCAGCACCGCATATCTCGGACAACAACCGAACCGGCAGGCATCTCTAACTGAAATGAAGGATAATTTGCGGCGCGTTCTTCTTCACAGACGTTATAGGGGGTATTTCGGACTGCCTCATCATCAACGATGAGATGCGAACCGGGCCATACTTCGGTGGCACCGTTCTCTACTGTGAAATCAACGAGCGGGATATTGACGACAATCGTTGTGACAGGTAGTGGAAACGGCAGTTCTGGGAAGAGTTGTCCGGAATCTCGGTGAATCCACTGGATCTCGTTACCTGGACGCGTTGAATTGCAGCCATAGGGCAGATATGCGAAAATTTGTTCACCCATAGCTGCTTTTAAAATCGGCATCGCGAACGGGTTATCAATGATACGTGGGTCCATGAACGGCATTTTTAGCATCGGGTTTTCGCCGTTCTGTCTCTCCTCTTCGTTACTGAGTACGGTTTCCATAGCGACGTTGAGATCGGCTATCCAGTCGCGCGGTAAGACGCTTTCAACGACGACCAGACCTGCCTCGCGTAAGAGACGCTCACCCGCATCAACGCTTTCCGGGGTAGGCTTGCCTTCGGCGCGTTCCTGTTCGGAGATTTCGAGTATGGGAATGTTTACTGTTTTTCCCGTCATTTTCACCTTCTAAACCTGCCTTTCTGATTGGTTTTGAGGAAGTTTTAGTTCAGATCGGATGGCTTGACGGACCGCGCTGCAAACTTTCATTGCATGTTGTGCCTCAGAGGCAGTGGCAAACTTACCCGGATAGCGGAGATCCACTGCATGATCGGAAATCTTTGCGAAGTCAGTCTGCCAAGTCTGCCAAGCGGGGACAGTAGGTGCTATTAAATCCAGTAATGTTTCCAAATCGTGTGTTTTTGAGAAAGGGGTATTCGCCTCTTGAAGCCACGCTTTGAGGTATTTTTCAATACACTGCTGGGCATGGAAACAGAGCATATCGCAATTCGGTGATGCTACTTGTTGATGCAACGCTATTGCAGCATAATCGCCTTCAGCCTTCTGTACCCATTCCAGCGTTAACGGGTTCATCATCCCTCTTTCCTTTTCCCAAATTTTCTTGAAGAGCCCTCTCGATTCATAAAGCACTTCTCCTTTTTCTGTAATTTCGCGGAGAAACCAATCGTTGTATGAAATACGATAGGCGAGTTCCTCTGGTGAGCGCACAAGCAAGTCCATCGGGAAACGGCGTGGAATACGTTGCCGAATTTCCACGGCTTGACGGCGCGTCTCCGATTCTGGAATATCCATGACGACCAGCAGGTCAACATCTGAATCCTCTGTCGGAGTACCGTAAGCGTAGGATCCAAAAAGGATAACCTGCAGCGGCGCGAACTCACGAACAATGTCATTACAGGTTGCTTGGATGTTTTCCCGAGTAACCATCTGCCTTCCTCCCATTTTTCTAAAGTATAGCATACGCCCTAAAGGAAGTCAATGTTTATTGCTAAGGCAAGTATAATCGGACCGTAGAAAAAATTGTTGTTTTCTCCTGCAAATTCGTTTAAAATAAGCTACATCCTACTGGCATCAGTTTCAGAACAGCATTTACAGGTAAAGGAGCAAAAATGACCCCCGAAGTTGCATTAGAAAAGCGGGAGCAGATGATTGAAGACGGCTTCTGCGTTATTGACGATGTTTTAACAGCGGAATTCTTGCAGGAGCTCCACGACGAATCGGAGCGACTCATCGCAGGACATGTGGAACCCGAGGATGTCATTTATCAAGGACAGCATGTCAACGTCCGTGGTGAAGATAATCCCCACATTCAGAAATTACTGGCGTGGCAACCCTCGCGCGACGCACTCGAACAAATCGGTTTCGGTGACTTTACGACATCTGGTGGGATCATTATTCTGACGAAGGAATCCGGTGGTCCCCCACTCTATTGGCACCAAGATTGGATGCGTTGGAACGATCCGCTCAGCTGCGCACCGTGGCCCCAAACGATTTTTCTCAACTATTATCTCAGCGATACAAGCCGAGAAAATGGATGTTTAAAGGTTATTCCGGGCACCCATCGCAAACGGATTGATTTACACGACATATTAGTGCCAGCGCATGAACAAGGCGCAAGATTCATTGATGATGACCATCCGATCATGTTTAGTGATCATCCGGATCAGGTAGATGTCTGTGCAAAAGCAGGTTCGTTGGTAATAGCAGATGCTCGTATCTTGCACTCCGCCCACAAAAACTACACTGATGTTCGGCGGACCCTAATTCTTGCATGGCACAGTCGTCCTAATACAGTTCCGGACTATTGGGACCGCGAAATTCCGGAACCCGTTGCGAATCGGGATGAGAACGGAAACTATCCGATGTCTCGTATTCCTACGCATTTTTTACAGTGATCACACATAGAGGAAAACATGATTCCTATTGATCTCAGCAATAAAGTGGCGGTAATTACCGGTGGTTCAGGCGCGTTGGGGCGCGTGATGGCAAGGACTCTGGCGGAAGCGGGTGCGGATATCGTTATCTGCTACTACCGAGATCGAGAAACAGCGCACCTCCTGAAACACGAAATCACTGCTAAGGGCGTAGAGGCAACCGTTGTACAGGCAGATGTCACAAATCAAGACGCAATAAACGCCATGCGTGATGCTGTTGTTGACACACTCGGTGCAGCGGATATTATTGTGAACAACGCGGTGATTCAATACAATTGGACCTCGGTTTTGGAGCAGCCCGCTGAAGACTACGAAAGCCAGTTCCAATCTTGTGTTCTGCATAACGTGTATATGGCACAGGCGTTTGTTCCCGCGATGATCGAAGCAGGATGGGGGCGCGTCATCAGTATTAATACGGAATGCTCCATGCAAAATTTTGTAGGGCAGAGTGCCTATACATCCGGCAAGAGAGGTATGGATGGTGTCCTACGGGTGCTTGCGAAAGAAGTTGGCGCACACGGTATTACCGTCAATCAAGTTGCCCCAGGATGGACGATCAGTGAAAAAAGCGTGGCGAGTGAATCGGACGAACATTATTGGAGTAAAGTTCCGATGCAACGCCGCGGTACTGCCCAAGAAATTGCCAATGCAGTGCTTTTCCTTGCGTCAGACCTCGCGAGTTATATCACGGGTGCTTATATTCCGGTGTGTGGTGGGAACGTAATGCCGACTATTTAAAACGAATTGGGGGGACTATGGAAGGACATAAACTTCGCTATGAAATGATGAACAGATTCGATCCGTCCGGAGAGACGGGAGAGTGCTGGGAAGTGGAGGTGCATGCCACCCCCGAAGAGTTGCAAACGTTTGCTGAAACCGGTTATCTCATTCGAGAAGGCCTCTTTCAAGGTGAAGCATTGGAAAAACTGAGGGATGCCTTGGATCGCTTAGAAGAACGGGAATGGGAAAAACGTGACAGTGCTATTGCTGGCAAGAAAGGCTGGGGTTTCATTCCGCGGCACCTGATGGACAAGGATGAAGTCTTCTTAGACCTCTTGAAATTTCGACCGACCCTGTCGATTGCGCGGGCAATGATGGGACCACTCGTTCGTCTGCGTGGCTTGAGTGCCCGCATCACTTATCCGGGTGATGGCCGGGAACACCAAACGCCGTGGCACCAACACATGCGGGTGATTCCGAACCCAATTCCGCCGTGGTTTTCACGTCCACATTGTATTGATTGTCTCATCTATCTCGATGATTTGAATGAAGATACAGGGGCAGTTGCTATTGTCCCGGGGTCTCACGACTGGTTAGACAAAGCATCGCCGACTGTCCACGAACCTGTAGAAGGTGAAATCGAACTACGGGTGAAAGCCGGTGGGGGTGTACTTATCCACGGCAATCTCTGGCACCGAGGTTTGCCAACGCTAAACGCCAAACGGCGGATGTTAATCCTCAGTTATACACCGACCTGGTTACGGAAATCGCCGCACGGCGGGGCACAACCCGAAGACGGGTTAACCCACGATTTTCTCAAAGAAGCAGACTTTGAAGAACGGATGTTACTCGGTGTCGGCGGATATTCCTAAACGCGTTATAGCAGAAATTTCTGAATGAGAGTTTATTTTATGGCGAAGTTGAAAATAAGCACTTAGCATCCGTGAAAAAAAGAAGGCATCACGACACTTTGGGGGGCTGTCCGTGTCGCGATGCCTCTAATTTTTTCTGTCCCTTTCAAGGACGAGGAACTACCATCCACACATGCGACGTCCGCCACTGCGCAGTCGGTGCTCCTCTTTGTCGCAACTATAGTCATGATGACCACAACTATACTGATAACGATTATGACCCGGCATCGGATGACCACAAGCGGCGAGATCCGGCATTCGACACATCTCCAATGAATACTGTGCAGATGTAACGGCCATCTCCGCTCTTTCAACCTTATCTTCTGCTTCTTCAGCCATACGTTTTAGCTTATCGGCCAGATACTTTCTAATGCCACTTCTTGTAGTTCCCCCCGGTTTATCTGAATTAGATACATCGCTCATGCTGACACCCCCCAAGAGAATCATCATATCCTTCACGATTTGAGCAAATTCTTCCCTTGCGGTAGTTAGTCTATCCTGTGCTGCTGTCAAAGCAGCCTCTGCGCTATCGCAATTAGCGAACCCATCAAGCGGTAAAGAAAGCAGTCCCACGAATAAAATCATCGCGTAAATATGAATAATTTTCATCTGGATCTCCTTTTTAGTGTGTATGTCTCGGTTTTGGCTTAATAGGTTTTGAACGCCTCAGCGCGGATTCTCGTTCATTGTGCGCACCCAGATTAGCGACGATTGCTTTTTGTTCTGCTTCAAATTTTTGGCGTTCTGCTTGGCTGAGCTTTTTCCCTTCTAAGACAGATAAGTATTTATCCATAAATTGATTCGCTTCAGACCTCAATCGATCAAATTCAGGCGTGAGTTCCAAAAACTTCTTATTGTAGTCTACATCCGCCGCGAACCACTTGGCGTGGTCTTTCGCGTCTGCCAAGAGGAGCTCCTGCTCGGTGCAGTTGGGGTACTTCGCCCAATGCCGTTGGAGATAAGAGTTGACAAGGTGCTTTAAAGAGCGGCGTTCATACTCTTCGTCCGTCACTGCTGGCTGTCCAGCAAGGTCTGCTTGGATATCAGCTTGAGTGTAGTTTTCAGGATACCACACGCCATCGCGCCACGTCTCGCCGGTGGGAAGATTGTCAACGTTCTCAGCAGGCAGTGGAGTAGGCTCAGTAGAGAGTTGTGCATGCCCGACATCGGCATCATGAAAGTGTTCATCTTCTCGGGGGGCTCCCACATCTATCGCTGATGGGGTTGGCGTTTGAACCTTCGGAGGTTGTGTCACTGTCAATTTCTCTACCGCAACGGGTTTGATAACTACAACGGGTTGTTTCGGTGGCTGTGCTTGTAGCAGGTAAAGACCAACACCGGCAATCGCCACAATTAACACCAAAAGGGGTAGCCAATATTTTCGTGAAAACATGTTTTTACTCCTATCGTTTTTGTTATGAGAGTGGTGGAATTTCGATACGTGTCTATATCTCATTGTATACAACTTACGGAAGAATTGCGGACAGATCCGCCATCAAGAAAACGCACAGACACTTTACCAATATTGGAAAGAGCCTTCAATTTGCTCAACAAAGCGTTCTTCAGACTGAAAGCATCTTTAGCGTCCCATCGCAAGCTAGCACAAATACCAACAAATAAGAAATTGTAACGAAGAATTTTGGTGATAGCATTCACTACCTAAAGGGGACACTTGCTACTTGCCACATACCTTCTCAAGGGTAAGGACAGCACCTGCACAAGCGCGCAGGGTGAGAATGCTATCCAGCAAGTTAATATTAATTATACGACTTGTGCTAAATAACTATTTGTAAACTATTGATTCACATAAGTATAACGGTATGTATGCATTGTTTTTGTTCCATCCTTATGCTATCCTATAAGTCATCAAACAAAGGAGGCACAAGGATGGATTTACAGTATACTTTAGAACGTTTTGCTTTACAACTAAAAAATCAACGGCGCACGCTCAACAGAGTCGCACGGGTGTTTCAAAAGATCATGAAAACACTTTATGAACACCACTTCCCAAATGCTGAGGCACACCGTCCGGGACCGAACCCGAACTGCCGAGATGCTGATATTCTCACAGTCGCATGGCTGCTTGAATACATCGGTGAAGACAGCGAGAACTCGGGATACCGACGGCTCAAGGCAGAACTGAAAACCGTTTTTCCGAACTTACCGGAACGGTCGCGTTTCAATCGCCGGCGGCGGAATCTTGCTTCAGCGAGTGAAGTCCTCCGTCGGACATTGACGCCCGACTTATCAAAAACAGATGTGTTTATCGTGGATTCTTTCCCGATGCCGGTCTGCGATTTCAAACGTGCCAAAACTTCAAAGTCTGATTTGAAGTGGGCAGATGGCACGGGAACTTATGCGACTTATGGACACTGTGAGACGAAGGGTCTCGGAACGTTTTTCAGTTTTCGCTGCAGTCTGATAACGACCAGTCTCGGTGTTCCTGTTGACTTCTGCCTGACCGCTGCGAATAGAGATGACCGGGCTGTGCTACCGCATCTCGCAGAACGCGGTGAGTATCCGATTCTTCTTGGCGATAAAGGCTATATCTCTGAGGCACTTCAGGTTGAGCTGATGGAGACCGAAGGCACTGTGTTATTACCGACGCTGAAACGGAATCAGAAGCACCAATATCCCGATGATTTTCGTCCACTTCAAGTGCGGATCCGTCGCCGGATTGAGACGACGATAGGCCAGTTGACAGAGCAGTTTCATATTGCCCGTGTGCGTGCGTTGAAGCATTGGGGGGTGCGGACGCGTATGAGCAATAAGATGGGCAGTTGTGTTCTCGGTGCTTTCGTCAATCAATGCCTCGGACGCCCCTTGATGAAACTCAAAGACCTCGTTCTCGCATAACCTCGTTCTCGTATAAGGAAGTATCTATGCTCACGAGACTAATTAGCAC
>VYCT01000198.1 GCA_009843785.1 Candidatus Poribacteria bacterium
CACTGCTTTACAGTAACTTTTGAGAAATATCAGTTTTATTAATTATGTCTTAATATAACCCAAGTTACTACGGACAAGATTTTAGCCCCGCAGACCTCGTGTTTCACTGAAAAATTTTGATGATCCAAGCATTTTGTAGCATTTTCGAGCACAATCTAACAGATTTACGGAAATTGAGAGCGTCTGGGGCTAAGATCAGTTTCAATTAGAGGATTCCTCATGAAAAGCATTTTCAAAAGTTCAAAGTTTTTTTATCTCGCTTTTTTACTTGGTTTACTCCCTTTTTTCGGATGTGGTAGCGACGACGGACCCGTAAACGAAACCCTGTCTGGAGAACTCATAATAGAAGGATTCAAATTTCCAGCTGGTGCCTCAGGCCCCCTGTGGCAGCTATCAGATGCGGATATCGCAGAAATTTTGGAGTCCCACTCCGCTGACTGGCATCTCAGAGAAGACAAAGAGTGGTACAAAAAAGGTTACCATGGACAACTGCTCAAACAGTTTGGTGATATTCCTGAGGTGCGCTATCTCATCGCTTTTGATCGACATCCAGGGCAGAAAACACGAGAGCAATTTATCGCTAAAAGCGAAGCCCTGCACCGTCTTTTCCGGCAGGAAGAAACCCTGGAAGCATTACGCCAAACGACTAAAATTCCTGATCCAACGAAGCCCGGACGCTCCGAACCTGAGCATGAATGGATCGCGCGGGATCCGCAGGGATATTATGAATACCAGGTAAAATCACGCATCAAACGTTACGGAGATATCCCCGAGGTTTACACCGTAGCGAGCTTTCTTTTAAAATTCAAGCAGGGAGCAAAGTTAACAGGTGCTGAAGTGCGGGCGTATAAAGCGGCGCTGGCCCATCTTAGTAATCTTGATGCACAACGCGAGGGGAAGCAAGGCGAAGAACCCGATGACTAATCTAACGAGACTTTTTAGCGTGCAGGTGGGTTGATTCTTCAGTTTTCCAAATAAAACAACACTACGTCAGTTCCAAGAAGCCCAAGAACACTTCGCAGAGTTCAAAAAAGCCCAAGAAGACTTAGCAGAGCAAGAGGAAATGAATGACTTAGATGATGAGTAGGTCGTTTAAACGCTGCGAAACCGTTTTTTATTCAATTTAGGATTTACGCAGGTTGCTCTTTTGTAGCATAGGAAACTGTTGGTCTCCTGTGCCCTGAGGGTGTCTCTGTTTTTTGTAGCATAGGCTGTTAGCCTGTGCCCTGAGGGTGTCTCTGTTTTTCGAGAGTTTACCCACTAACAGAGCGTTATATCGTCAAAATTGCGTAAGTCCTCCCAGATATTGACACCCCGAATATTTCCTTGACATTCAATTGCATGTCCATATAATAGCCATATAACACCACATTACTAACCTCGGATTTTGGGGAGATAAAATATGGCGAAAGTACGGATGGCACAATACGGAACAAAGCACGGACACGCGCGCGGCAAGATGCAGGCGATGCTTGTCAATCCCGATGTTGAAGTCGCAGGTGTGTTTGAACCCGACGCACAACAACGCGAAAAACTCCAGGCGAATGGCGGGACATTTGAGGGTGTCCACTGGTATGCAGATGCTGAAAATATGCTCAGCGATGATAGTATCGTCGCCGTCGCGTCAGAAGGCAATAACGCCGAAAGTTTAGATCAGACCGAGCAGATTGTCAACGCTGGAAAACACGTCTGGTACGACAAACCCGCCGGTGAAAACTGGGAACAGTGGCAGCGCGTCATTAATACCGCCCAAGAAAAATCCCTACACGTACAGATGGGCTATATGCTGCGGTACCACTCCGCCTTCAGGCAGGTTGCCGAATGGGTACACGCCGGCTTTTTAGGCGATGTTTTCTCCGTTCGCGCCCACATGTCAACCAACATCTCTCTTGAAGCACGCACCCGCATCAGCCAACACATCGGCGGTATCTTCTTTGATTTAGGTGGACACGTACTTGACCAGGTCCTCTGGCTCCTCGGACGACCAGAAAAGGTTACCGCTTTCCTCCGAAACGACGGCGGTTCGGTTGAACCGTTCAAAGATAACACGCTCACTGTCTATGAATTTGAAAACGCGATGGCGTTTATCACAATCTCTGCTTTGGAGCCGAGACCGGTTGCACGCCGGTTTGAAGTCTACGGGAGCGAAGGGAGTGCCATTATCGTCGAGCCTTTTGAGCCGGGGTTGAAAATTCGCCTCTGTTTGGAAAATGCAAGGGACGGTTACACACAAGGTGAACAGGTCGTAGAGATAGACGGTGAAAGTCGGCAACGCACTTATGAACTTGAGCTTGACGCGTTTTTAGCGACAATCGCAGGGGAACAAGCACCAGATCGTCCGGTGGCACATGAGTTGTTAGTGCAAGAGACCCTTCTACGAGCCACAGGTGTCATATCAAGTTAAACCATAAGTGTCAATTTAAGAAAGAATAACCGTCGCGACCCCCAGGCCGGTAGGTTCGGTTTCCCAACCGAACCGGATACTCCGCGGAAACCTTGAATGTCTTAAAAACCTCTTCAGTCCCGTAGGGACGGCATTTGTGTAGAAATGTGCATCGCCCAAAGACCCAAGCCCCAGAGGGGCGGCATTTGTAGAGATGCTACTATGAAATAACGAGAAATATCCCTAAATTGACATCTATGGTGTCATATCAAGTTAAACCATTAAGATGCTGACTAATCTTCCAATCCACCTGCCCATTTGAGACATCCTATGATGTGTTCATGGAACCATTTCTCACTCCAAAGCGCATCCGGGTGTCCCAGGGCAGTGTACATCACACGTCCCTTTCCATAAGTATGACACCAACCGAGGGCGTAATCGTTATCTTCACGGTTGCCACGGGAGACATCAATAGAATCGTTATCCAAACGCATCAGCACCCGCGTTTTGTTGCGATCCCAACTTTTGAACGTGTAAATTTCATCAACAACCTTGAAACTGCTGCCCAACATACGGGTCGCCGGATGGTCCGTATCCTCAACGATGACGTTCACTTCTTCGTGCCACGGATGACCAGCGAAGTAACCGCCGAGCATTTCACCGTATTCGGGCCAATCGTAGCACGTATCTGTCGCGTTATGGATACCAAAAAACGCTTTTCCATTGCGTATGAAACTCAATAACGCCTCTTTTTGCCTGTCATTAAACGGTAGATCGCCCGTCGTTGCGAACGCGACGATGTCTTGTTTTTCGAGATTTTCAGCAGTAATGCGGTCGCATCGGTGCGTTGTGGTGACGTTCCAACCATTTGCTGCACCAATCTGCTTCAACGCAACTTCTGCATCGGGGAGGTAGCTATGTTCAAACCCAGCGGAATGTCGTAACATCAAAATATTCATAGAAACTCCTTCTGACCTATTTGTAATTAAAGTCCATAATTGCCGGACGTTTTATTGGAATTGTGTTGACTTATGTTTTTCTTACACGTATTATACAAAATTAACAAAAAAAATGTTAAACTATTTTCTGACACGTCGTAACATTTAATGACCGAAAACCGATAACCGAAAACTGACAACCATTCGATAAACAACCTGTAGGAGCATAGATATGAGATTCCTAAAAAAAGGCGACGACAAAAAGCCTAAATCGCAATCCGGATCGGAAGCGAAGGGACATCCCGACCTGAAGGTAATCAGCGGTTCACAAATTTCTGGGCGGCAACCCCAACAACAGCCACCACCGCAGCAGCAACAACCCCAGCAACAAAATATCACACTCCCCAATATCAAGTATAAAATCGCAGTCGCCAGTGGAAAAGGCGGCGTTGGGAAATCGACTGTCGCCACCAATCTCGCGATCTCTTTAGCAAATGCCGGTGGTGCGGTTGGTTTGATGGATGCTGATGCCTACGGTCCGAGTATACCGACAATGATGGGGATTCAAGAGCAACCGAAGGTAAGTCCAGAACGCAAACTTATCCCACTCCTTCGCCATAATATTAAACTCATGTCAATCGGATTTATGGTCCCAGAAGAACAAGCAATGATCTGGCGCGGACCGATGTTACACAGCTCTATACGCCAACTTCTCAGCGATGTAGAGTGGGGTGAACTCGACTATCTCATCATTGATCTCCCACCCGGGACCGGTGATGTCGCGCTCTCTTTAACACAAGCCATTCCACTGACCGGTGCACTCATTGTCACGACCCCACAAGATGTCGCACTTGCCGATGTCCGGCGCGGCGTTGCTATGTTTGAACGGCTCGGGGTTCCGATTCTCGGCATCATTGAGAACATGAGTTATTTCCTCTGTCCACACTGCAATGAAAAGACAGAAATCTTTAGGAAAGATGGCGGTAAAAATACGAGCGAACGGTTCGGTGTGGCGTTCTTGGGACAAATTCCGCTTGATGCTGAAGTCTGCACTGCCGGAGACATCGGCGTGCCGATTGTCGCTGGGCACCCAGAATCTCCGCAATCCGAAGCATTCGGCACCGTCGCACAAGAATTAGAAACAGTGCTAGAGGAAAGCGATGATGAGGATGAATTAACAATACTCTAAGTTAGAAAAATAGAACAAAGCTTGCGCAGCTTCCTTTGCTGACGAGATTTAAAACCAGGGTTCCCACCCGTTACTGGAAAGGGAGAGTTCCTACCGACGGCTGACGGTTTCCGATGGCTGACTGCTAATAACCGACACCTGAAAACTGACAACCGACAACCATTCCAAGGAGGCAATCTCATGGCGAATACAGGTTGGGGAAATGTCTACAAGAAACTCGGCGCGCGACCCGTCATTAATGCGACCGGCAATCAGACCGTCCGAGGGGGATCCACACCGTCCCCAGCGGTCCGAGACGCGATGCGCCAAGCAGATGAAAGTTACGTCGAAATGGAAGAATTGCTCGAAAAATCCGGACAATTCATAGCCGAGCGGTTAGGCGTTGAAGACGCATACATCACAGCCGGATGCTACACCGCACTCGTCTTGGCATCAGCAACAGTCATGACGGGAAATGACCCTGACAAGTGCGCCCAACTGCCGGATACTACCGGACTGAAAGACGAAATCGTTTTTCAGAAAATGCAACACTACTCCTACGACCGCGCATTTACAATTCCGGGCAGTAAACTCATTAATGTAGGCGACGAAAACGGTTGCACCGCTGACGAATTGAGCGATGCCATCGGCGAAAACACCGCCGCACTCGCCTATCTCATCCAACCGAATCAGGGAAAAGCCGTTCCATTGGCGCAGGCTGTTGAAATCGCACACGCGCAGGGTCTCCCCTTAATTGCCGATGCTGCCTCTCAAATCTATCCACTGGATTACTTCCGACGCAATGCCCAATCTGCAGACCTTGTCTGTTTTGGTGGCAAGTATTTCAACGCACCGCATTCGACGGGGTTCGTCTGTGGGAGGAAAGAGCTAATTGAGATTGTGCGAAAGCACGGCTTCATCGGACCCCGGCCCGTCGGACGCGGGATGAAAGTGGATCGGCAGGAGATTATCGGATTGGTGACGGCTATTGACATCTGGCTATCGACGGATCACAATAAGCGATTAAAGGAACAGGACGCGAGATACGCTGCACTCGCTGAAGGGCTTGAGAACCTTGAGGGTGTGTCGTGCGAAGTCCGTTACCAAGAAAATAGCCATACGCTTTCCAATCTGCATGTTACCTGTAGTGGCAACGATGCAGCGCAGATCGCACGTGGATTGGATGCAGGCACGCCGCGAATTAAGGTGAATACGCACGGCAAAGACACGCTTGTCATTAATGCCTACACGCTTAATGCTGGCGAAGAATATATCATCGCAAACGCGTTACAACATCTTTTGCGGGGATAATATTTACCAAATAACAAAGTCTGCCCACGGCTTTATGTTCAGCGTTCCTAACAGGAAGAAGACAGCCGTTCCGCCAGCTGCGCCTTTTGTGGCGGCAACCAATTGAAGTCTGCGGATATGTGCCTTATAGGCATCCGTGTAAAAACTGACATATTCTGCCGATTTACCGAGAAGCCGCTCGGCGGGCGGAACCGGCTGGTAGATATAAGCCCCACCGATCGCAATGGAGCCGAGCAAGCAACTCCCAGCTGTCCCTAAAATACCACCAGCGGCAAGCCACAACGCCGTGTTTACATCGTCTTCGGCATCATATTCCGCATCCGTTTTGGCATCCAAAGCGACACTGTTCTGCTGTGCTAAGCACTGTAACGGCATACTCCAGACCAATCCTAACATTAAAACAACCAAAGCGTGGAATAGCAGACTTCTTTTCATCTTAACTCCTCTCTGAAAACGCGGGTTCAACTTAAACATTTCCAGTTTGTAGTAGGGCAATTCTGCGGTGTACTCACCCAAATGCGAAGTGCATTATTGCCCGTCTCCTTCCACAATTAACGGGCGATCAATCACCCTATTACAAACGCATAAACCTGAAAAAGTCAAATGTCCTCTCGTGGCGGGATTTCAATAGCGCGGCGTTCCGTCGTAGCCTTGCGTGCTGCTTCGATAATCGAGAGGTTATGATACGCCATCTCTGGACTCACAGGTACTGCAGCACCCGCAGCAAGTGCCTCAAAGGTCTCCCTAAAGTAGCGGGCATGACCGCTTGCATCCGTGCGTTCTGCTTCATCAAATTCAGGGAGTTCCAACTGTTTCCAGCCTTCTGCTCTCGTGAAACGACGGAGCGCGTCCGCCACATTGTGGCGATGATTAACGCGTAGAGAGCCGTTTTCGGCGTGCATCTCACACCAACCGGAATCCGTACCGGGCACGCACCATGCGCCTGAGACAGTCGTGATCCCCCCATTTTCATGTTCACACAGCAGCATCGCGATGTCATCAACATCAATGTCAAGCCGCATCGTTTGTACCCGTGCCTCTACATAGCGTACTGGCGATTGCATCAGGGTACAGACAGAATAAATTTCGTGGTAACTCGTGTCAATGATACAACCACCACCTTTCGCTTTACTGGCGCGCCATGCGAATGCAGGGGTCGGATGATCCGCCGAAAAATCGGTAGGCTTCAATCCCATTCCAGCACTGCGTCCGAAATGCGGTTTACCTAACGCCTCAAGTTCTGTCATCGCCACGCGCATCCCGGCAGTGAAGATGTAGTTATGCACGACTGTGTAAGGTACATCGTTCCGGCGTACGGCTTCGAGAATTCCGTCTGCTTCCGCTAAATTTGTTGCCATCGGCTTTTCTGAGATAACAGCGACACCCGCGTTTGCGGCTTCGATAACCTGCTCAGCGTGAAGTGAGTGCGGTGTGGCAATTGTCACGACATCAAGGGCTGCCTGTTCCAACAGCTCGCGGTAATCTGTATATCGGTTTTCTGTAGGAACGTCGAACATGTCCCCAATCTTTTGTAGGTTTTCGGGAACGACATCTGCCAGCGCAGTAATTTGGACGGTATCTGTGAGCGCGCGGTAGGCACGGGCATGCGTAATTTGCACAATCCCACCACAGCCGATGAGTCCTAAGCGAATCGGTTTTTTCATAGTGTTTCTCCTTTGTATAGAGTTTAGCATATTTTGAGATTATGTCAAATTCTTTGGGCAGAGCTATTGGATTTTCCATTTTATAATCAAATTTTTAGGTTTCCCCAGGGGAGAGCCGCTATAAATAACCCAAGTTGCTACCTATAAGTTTTTTAGACGTTGAAACTCCGGCTTTAGTGAAAAATGCTGATAATTAGCCAATATTTTGTAGCGTAAACTTCCAGTTTGCGCTCTTATGCCACAAACTGGAAGTTTGTGCTACATAGGAAGTTTGTGCTACATAGGTGGCAACTTTCGTTATAAATAGCCCCGCTAAATGACCCTATTTTTCTTGAAATTAACGTGAAGTGGGTATATAATTACAGAAGGGATTGGCGTTGTACAGATGATTCATGAACTAAATTCCGATAAACGTTTGCTATGAAGGTTAGGCAGCTTATAAAGTTGATTCAAGATGATGGGTGGTACTTAGTCCGCACGCGAGGCAGCCATCGGCAGTTTAAACATCCAACCAAACCTGGAACCGTGACGGTTTCTGGAAACACAGGCGTGGATGTTCCAAAGGGCAGACTCAATAGTGTTCTGAGGCAAGCAGGTCTCAAGTAATGAGGTGGATAAACGCATGGAATACGTCGTTATTTTTGAAAGGGGCGAAAATAGTTACGGGGCTTCTGTTCCCGATCTTCCGGGATGCATCGCTGTCGCTAAGACAATGGCAGAAGTCAGAGAACTGATCGCGGAAGCCATTGAGTTTCATATTGAAGGATTACGGGAAGATGGGGAAGTCGTCCCGCAGCCGTCGTCAAGCCTTCCAGTTCAAAATGAGCCGGAGGAGTCATCCGCGTTAATTACAGTGAGCGTTTAATTGTAGCGGAAATTCAGCAGGGGATCGCGAGCAGAGCTCGCTCCTACAAAAGAGGGATTGGGTTACAATGGCGGAAGCCCTTTAACAATCTCGACCGTCTTTAGGCTAACGGTGATAACACGTCCAATCAAATCCACAATATACTGCGGCGCATCCGCACGATTCGGATCGTTCACAATCCCGCTCCGCTTGTCTACCTTAACACGATACTGAGCCACCACCCACTCCAACGCAGAACGGTTCCCTAACCGGTAGTCAAATACCTCCGCCGGAATACCCGCCAACGTAAAGTAGTCGTTGTAATAAATCTGCGTCTTATCTTTGGAGAACCGCATCTTCTCTACTTGCCAATCTATTCGCTGTGTATTCGGTGTTTCCTTAAGCTGCAGCTTTTCGTATTTCGGAACGGATTCATAGTTACGGCAGGTAGGTCCCCGTCCGTTGAAAGTATTCCTGCTCAATGTTCAAACTCGCAATATAGTAAGGCAATAATAGAATCTCGTTGCAATGCAGTTCACGGCAGTACTTCTCTTCGAGTGTAGTCGCTTGGATATCCTGCATGAGTCGGACGATGAAGTTGCCAGTCCCCACGAACGGATCGATAATGTAAACTCCGGTATCCGACAGCGATCTATCAAATTCAGTTTCCAAAATATGCGCAACACTTTTCACCATGAAATCAACGATCGGTTGTGGGGTGTAGACGATACCGTGCGTGTCTGCTACCTCAACAGAGAAGCCCTGAAAAAACTGCTCGTAGACGGTATTGAGAAATTGCTGTTTTTGAGAGAAGTCTTTACAGAGGAGTGCTGCCTGTTCAATATTGTGGAATGAGGGTAGCATCCATCTGTTTGGCACAGATGGCGAGCAGCGTTTCAAAAGGGGAACTGACCGCGCCTTCGTGTGTGATGCTGTGTTTGTCGTATTGCTGCAGCGTAGTATAATAGTCGCGGATCGCTTTGTGGGTAGGTTTAAGGTTGAGTTGTGGCATAGGGATATGATAGCAGATTTGGGAGTAGATTCAAAAGCGGACGTTTAGTTAAACAAGGCGATAAGAGCTATAATTACGGCTCCAACGGCAGTACATACAGTCAGGACAGTTAACACTTTACTGCTGCCTTCTTGCTTACCTTCCAATTTTCCCTTTATCCATCCCACATCGCGTTCCAGAGTCCCGACACGCGTGTCCAGAGAATCAAGCCGTTTTTCCAAACGGGCATTGTTTTCTCTCGCTTGTGACTCAAGCCGGGACAAGGCTTCGAGAACCCGTTCCCGAAAATCTTGATCAGCCATTTTGATATCTCCTTATTCAGCGTGATTTCTCTTACCAAAGTATACCACAGATATAGCCGTTAAGCAACCCAAAATTAACAAAGTCACTTACCCCCATTTTTTTCTGAAGGTTTGTGGTGAAAGGTTTTTAGTGT
>VYCT01000103.1 GCA_009843785.1 Candidatus Poribacteria bacterium
GCAATGTGGGTTGCTATTGTGGTGTGTCAATTTGTTTTCGTGCTTTACTATAAAAGAAAATTAATCTTCATCAGAAATTGTCCAAACTTTAGTACAACTTAACGGATCAGTAAAAAATGGAGGATAAAATAGATGGAAGACGACACGAGAAAAATAGAATGTCGTTTAGCAGCTTTTGATTTGGACGGAACGCTACTCAGCAGTGATCATACGCTGTCACCGAAAAACCGAGAAGCACTTCAGGCACTCGCGGCGAAGGATATACTCGTGGTATTAGTTTCGGGCAGGATGCACCGTTCTATCCAACCGATTAGCGATCAGATCGGACTCGAAAATCCTATTATCTCGTATAACGGGGGGATGGTACGCCACGCCACAACAGCCGAGGTATATCACCACACGCCTGTCCCAGCGGATTACGCAATGAGGGTTGTCAATGACTGCATCGAGCAGGGATTACATCTCAATTTCTGTCTGAACGACGAGCTTTATGTCGCTGAACGCAACGCATGGAGCGACCTTTATGAAGCAAGGACAGGGGTTCCGGCTACAGCCATCGGAGACCTACGCGAGTTCGCGGGCGAAACGCCGACGAAGCTGCTGATAATCCATACGCCTGAAAAATTGCAACCGCTCCTAAGCCGTTTTCAAACCCATTATGCCGAGACGCTTTATGTGACGCAAACCCAAGCAGAATATATTGAATTTATGAATCCAGAGGTTACTAAAGGGCGCGCACTGACAGCACTCGCCAACCGGTTCAACATCCCGATGGATACGGTTGTTGCTTTTGGCGATAGTTATAACGATGAAAGTTTACTCAAAACAGCAGGTTTCGGGATAGCCATGGCAAACGCTGTACCGCCGATTCGGGCTTGTGCCGACTTCATCACAACGACAAATGACGATAACGGGGTGGCAAAAGCGATTTCGGAATTGATTCTCTGACCCAGAAAACCCTTATTGTCCGTGGATATGATTTCAAGGCGCATAAATCTATTGCTCACCGATTATTGTCTCATGTTCGTTTCGTGGAATTTCGTATACGGAAAATCCGCCACAAGGATGTACGAATTCCCCTCCTGTTTCAAGTCCATCTTAACAGAGTTCGCTGAAAATTCAAAATACTTTGCCAGCACCTCCGCTAACTCATGATGTAACCTTGTCATAACCCGGTCATCAACATCGAACCTGTCTTGGGTGATGACCAGTTTCAGGCGCTGTTTGGCGATACTACTTGATTTCGGTTTGCGCCCGAATAATTGTCTTATACTGAGATTCATCAGAAAACTCCTTATTTCTTTCTCGTGAACCAGTTTACAATGTTATTGAGTAAGCCTTTCTGCTCAAAATTATGAATCGGGATGCGCTGCCCCGTCAGGCGCCGTGCAATACGCATATACGCCTGAGCACCGGGCGACCCGTCTTCATACACGAGCGGGATGCCGCGGTTTGTAGAATTGATGACCCCGCTGTCTTCCGGAACAACGCCGATAAGCTCAATATTGAGAATATCCAATACGTCGTCTTGATCCATCATGCTCCCATTTCCAACAAGTTGTGGAGAGAAGCGATTGATGACGAGATTGATCGGTTCAATCCTTGCGTTTTGCAGCAGTCCGATAATGCGATCAGCATCCCGAATCGCAGAGACATCCGGTGTTGTAATAACGATGGCTTCGTCCGCGCCTGCTGAGGCGTTGCTGAAACCACGTTCAATGCCAGCCGGTGAATCAACGAGAACAAAATCGTGCGTCGTCCGCAACTTATCACAGATCGCTTTCATCTGTTCTGGCTGAATATCGTCCTTGTTATTTTTCTGCGATGCTGCGAGCAGCATCAGACCGTCAACACGACGATCTCTGACGAGTGCTTTACTCAGTTCACACTGCTTTTCAATGACATCCATCGAGGTATAAACAATCCGGCTCTCAAGCCCCATCACGATATCGAGATTCCGAAGCCCGACATCTGCATCAACGACTGCAACGGTTTTATCAAGGAGCGCGAGCGCTGTCCCTAAATTGGCTGTAGAGGTTGTTTTTCCGACACCTCCTTTTCCTGATGTCACTACGATGACTCTTCCCATAACCGGAACCTCCTATGCTAAAATTTAACAAATTTTTCAACAATAATTACATCTTCTGCACCGATACGGGCAATTTCTGGATACCCTCGGGGTTCCTGACTCACCGAGGAACGGTTCACATAGTTTCCTATCTGAAGTTGTAACGGTGCGAAATCCATTGCAATAATCACAGCCGATAACCGACCATTCATGCCAGCGTAAGCACTCCCCCGCAGCGTACCAAGAACAACGATGTCGCCGCCTGCCTTTACTTCACTACCAGAGTTGACATCGCCGTAAATGATAAGACTCCCTTGTGGAAATTCCTCTGTTTGGCCAGAACGAATTGTATGCGGTATAATCCGAGACGGTTCACTGTCCCGAGGGGGACGCGTATCTGTCGTTTGCGATATCACATGCGTCGTTGGCGCGGCAGCGATCGGTGGCGGAACCGGCTCATCAGCGACTTCAACACCCCGCACTGTGAGATCGTAAGTCTCCTGAAGCTTCGAGCTGAGGAGCTCGATCTCCTCCTTTTTCAAGGTTGGAGACTTAAGATCAATCTGCACGGACACCCCAGCTAAAGAGCGATTCATCCGCGATATTTCCTGCTGAATCGCAGCTTCAACTTCTGTTATAGATAGGTGGGGCCTGATGATCAGGTGTAAGCCGTCCCTATACGCTCTGAGTGCCACAGTAGAATTTGCCATTTTGCTATTCATTTTCAATTTCAATAGACTGAGGAATTGCCTCGGTGGTTAAAGTTCGGTTGGTCTTAAAACCTTTCCAACTGTGCTAAAACGTAAGGACCTTCAGGAATCACAGCAATTTGGACATCTTCCCCGTAGCGGGTTAACAACTCGTTGATGCCTGCCTGTGCACTTTTCAACGGATGCACGAAGAGCTTTGCCCGTTGATGGTAAGGGATTCCGTCGGTATAAAAATAAATATCTGCTTTCCGGGCAACCTTCGCTAATTCTTCAAGTTGCCACTGATCAATAACAAAGTTTGCTGGGTTGTAAAGTCCTTGTACAAACGCGGTTAAATCGTCAGTCTTGAAAATTAGGTCGGTAAACGGTTTGCTACCGATCCCTTCACTGCACGCCGCGACCAGCAAGATACTGCCACCCTGCCTCACTATTTCAACAGCCGTCAGCAAGCCTTTGATCGCTTGATAAAACGTTGTGTCCAGAGGATAGCCCGCACTGGAGACGACAACTGCATCCGCGGGTGCCGGTAGCGTAACCTTTGCCTGTTTTTCCACAAATTCGGCACCCACACGATGGGATTCAACCATATCGCCTGCGAACACACCGGTAATTTGACGGTGTTTGTCAATTGCAACGTTCAGGTTGAAATCAACACCAGCCATTCGCGCGATTTTGGTCGCTTCTATATGAAACGGATTGCCCTCTAAAATACCGACTGCTGACTTCGGATGTTCCATGAGTTCGGGCCCGTGCATCACCTTCATTGTCTCAATAGAGGCAACCCCAGGACAGATCGCCTTCCTGCCACCAGAATATCCAGCCATCAGGTGCGGTTCAATCAACCCGGTCGTGATCTTCAGGTCCGATTCGAGGTAGGTTGTATCAATATGAACGGGGGTGCCGTTTTGCGTCTTGCCTAAATATGTGTGGTGCTCGGGTTTCTGCGAAAAATGGTTGACGATACGGTATGTATCTATAATGTCGCGGCCAACCATCTGTTCCAGTTCGTCCCCTTCATTCGGACGGTGGATACCGGTCGCGATGAGGATAGTAATCTTTTCGCGGCGGATACCCGCGTGTTCAAGCGTTTCCAACAGCGGCGGGAGAATTACCTTATTTGGCACCGGACGGGTCACATCAGAGATGACAATACATGCCGACTCGCGACCCTTTGCGAGCTCAGCCAAAGGGGAGGATGCAATCGGTCGCGCAATCGCCCCTCGAACCGCGCCATCTTCATCCGACAGCGGAACACTTTCCGAAATTTCAAGAACGCCGGCTACGTTCTTATCAGGAATCTCGATCGGTAAGGTGCCGGTTCCATATCTCATTTCCACTCTCATGTCGAGCTCATCCCTTCAGCTTAACCCCATAAAATATAAAAATTAGCGCATTGATGCGCGAAAATACTATCCCCTTATACAATTATACTCTTTTTTCCGAAAAAATGCAAATTTATTTACTTGTAAAGTCATATTAGCCACATGTTGTCGGTCTTTCTCTTTTTTCCCCAGAATTGGATGCTTTCGCCTTCCTAATTTCAGACACTTGACTTTTTCGGCACAACGTGTTAGAATGTTTACCAAAACCTGTATGTTTAACCGCGCGGAGTGCGGGAGCATCTTAACACGGAACGGAGAACGAAACAGCCATGCAACGCATTGAAGTTACCACCAAACCGAACGGCGCGGGACGGAATTGGTTAGAAGTCGGTCATTTTGAAACAGACACACTCGATCGCAAGCAGTGGGTTAAAAAGAACGTACCGCATCAAGATTCAAAACTACCCGTGGATAGGCAGTACTCCGCCCGTGGTGAAACGATTGATTGGATCGTCATTATCCCAGAGAATTTTCCGTTCACGCTGGTCAAAGTTACCTATGACCGGCTCAACCCGAAAGCACTTGAGGTGCTTTGGTCTCCAGAGGATGAAACACCGGCATCCGAAAATGATCGTGAAGCCAAGATTAAACGCGTTTTTGAACTCGCCGCTGGCAATGATGAATTGACGAATCTGCTCAAAGAACTCCTTTCAAATAAGTAGGCGGGAAACCTTGTAAGCCCGATTTACACACTTACCATCCATAACGTTCCGGTCCCCACGGTTTCGTAATTAATTCCTGTTTCGCCATCACCATCGTTTTGCTCGGGACATCGTCGTATAAGATAACTCCCGGTCCAACAACGCTATAAGACCCGATGCGCCGCCCCGGCATAATGATCGCATTCACCCCGGTCCGGCAATAGTCACCCATGTAGGTCGCATTCGCACCGTAGGGTGGAACTTCGTAACGGCCTTCTACTTGGATCGGGGTATCCTTGTCATCAAATCGGAGCGTTCCGCATACCGTCGCTGCACCAATATCGGTCGCGCACCCAAAAACGCCAGACATTTCACAATAGTGGTAAAGATAGACTTTATCGAACAGGACACCCGCCATCTCGGCACCGTGTCCAATGATACACCGATTTCCGATAGCACTGCTACCGACATCGCAATAATCGCTGATTCTACACTGGTCTCCGACGAAAATATTGCCGTGTAAAATCGCGCCGTTTGTGATATTATTATTCGCACCGGCGATAAGCGTGCCGTTGACAACAACGCGGGGACCAATCACGGAGTTTTTTCCCAACACAACGTGCCCATTGATTTCAGCAGCATCCGAGATTTTCGCACCCGCCTCAATATGATCCGCTGTAACCTGTTTTGCGAGATAATCAACGCACCGCTTGTTCGCTTCCAGCACGTGCCACGGCTTATCAACATCGACAAAGAAATCCTCTGTCTCGACTGCCAATACAGTCCTTCCGTCCTCCACCATCAGTTGTAAAGATTGCGCGATTTCGGATTCAGGTGGCGGCATGCCACCTACGGGGACCCGTGTAACGATGCCGGGGTTCCTTAAGAGGTAGGGTGTCGCGTGACTCTTAAAAGCGTATACGCCACAAAGCCGATGGGAGCCACCGCGCGGATGTCCCTCAATACTGTTAAGTTGTAAAACACTCCCGTTTTCGACATCCGCTGTCCCGATACCCGCACAAAGCCAGTCGCTTGCGTCTTCATCACCAAGTGCTTGCACGAGTGCTGCGGCTTCTACGTTGTCTGATCGAAATGCACTAACAAAGTTACGAAGGTTCTCAGCGGTGGTTACGGTATCACCGTAAACGACGAGATAGGGTTGATCTTCGAGATGTTCGAGTGCTGTCAGCACTGCGCTTGCGGTGCCGTCGAGGGAATGCTGCGTAACGAAAACAGTGTTCGGTATATCGGCAAGTGCACCGCGGACCTGTTGCGCGTGATGCCCCACCACCACAACAATGCGCTGGCAGCCAGCCGCAATCAAATTTTCCACAACTCGGCGAACGATCGGCTTATTGGCGACAGGAATTGTGCATTTCTGACGAAATTCACCATAGGGCCATACCTTACGTCCTAATCCTGCAGCGAGAACAATAGCGATATCCATTTTAGGGTATTCCTAATTTCCTCCATGCGATATGTTGGTTCGTAAATTCTGCTAAAAACGTTACATCTGGATAAGGTGTGTCCAACTGTTTCTCGTATGGCACAACACCGATGACAGGCACACCCGTCAACTTTTCGATTTCGACGGAGTTGGTCGCTTCAGCGAGTCCGGCTGTCTCTGGACGGAGTCCATTGAGGACAATACCGGCGATTGGGATACTAAACTGTTGTGCGAATGCGACGGTTAAGAGTGTATGGTTCAGCGTGCCTAAACCGGCGGTAGCGACAATGAGTATGGGGAGTGCTAACTGCTTAATGAGTTGAGCAACGAGAAAATCGTCTCGGATTGGCACCGCGATCCCGCCGACACCTTCCACGATCACGAAATCGTATCGCTGTTGAAGTTCAGCGTAAGCGGTCTCAATGCGGGACAGATCTATTTCTGTCCTTTCTATCCGCGCTGCGACAGAAGGTGCTAACGGATGCCGAAGGTAGATCGGGTTAATCAGGGAGATTTCATCATCAACCTGTGCAGCGTGTTTAAGAAACCGTGCATCAGCAGTATCACCCGTGCCAATTGGTTTCATCACCCCCACATCTGTCCCCGCCTGTTTGAGTGCCGCAGCCAACCCACCGGCGATCACAGTTTTCCCAATTTCCGTGCCTGTCCCTGTAATAAAAATGCCTTGTGCCATATTAATTCTTATTCTACACAAAGAAATGTTTTTCGTCAAGGAAAAGGAATGGAATATTCAGAGCCATTCGGTTCTGTCGTTTTTGGTTGGGTTTTCATTCCAGTCCTGGTAGGTTGGGTTTTGCGATGTACTCACCCAAATTTGGTTTCCCACACGCGGAGACCAAATTTGTCTTTGCTTTACATTTGCGATCTGTATTCCCAACCGAACCGGCTACTCCGCGAAAACCTTGAAAACTTCACAACCCTCTTGAATCCCGTCTCAGACCCAGACCCGGTAGGTTCGGTTTCCCAACCGAACCGGCTACTCCGCGAAAATCTTGAAAACTTCAAAAACCTCTTCAGTCCTGTAAGGACGGTATGTTTATAGAAGGACGCTCCAAAGAAGGATTCAACCCTGTAAGGATGGACAAAAAGCCCCAGGTTTCCCTGTAAGGGCGGCATGTATAGAGACTTGTTGAGGTGATCGGAATGCTTGCATTCAGCGTTTTTTCCTGTTATACTTAACATAGTCATATCTAATTGCAGAACCTATAAAGGACATCCTCAAATCTGTGTCCGCTGAGTTAATTCTTCTGTAGGAGCGAGTTTTGCTCGCGATTCTTTGTAGGAGCTTTGTAGGAGCGAGTTTTACTCGCGATTCTTTGTAGGAGCGAGTTTTGCTCGCGATTCTTTTGTCGTTTGCGTAAGTCCTATAATTGTTTATGTCTGTTTAGATTGAAACGGTTCTTGAGGTTATTCATAAGGAGACAAGTATGGGCTATAGTGATGGCAGAAAACAGATGCGGCGTATCTTGAGCATTATAGAGCGTCTTCAGAAATCAACAAAAGGCATCAGGGTCCGTGATCTGGTAGATTTTTATGATGTTGATATCACCCGAATCTACGAAGACCTGAAAATTATCAGGGATTTCTACGCGTTGAAAAAGGATAAGGGATCCTACTGGATTGAATCCGTCCGTCCACTGCGTTGGCCCCGCATCACATCGGAAGAGACACAAGCTCTGGAATTGGTAATTACCGCTTCGCCACTTGCAAAAGAACCGCGTTTTGAGGAACTACTCAAAAGTGTCTTGGAAAAACTTGACATCTCCCTCGCTGAACATATCCAAGCCAAATTGGAGAAGAGTGTTCCAGCGCAACTTGAGCATGTCGATAATGGTGATGTGGCTGAGGAACGGCTACGTCTCTCGGAGGATGTGGAGGATTATAGTGGTGATAACGACGTTGAAAAACACTTTCGCGTTTTGGAGGAGGCACTTTACGAGCAAAAAGTGGTTCGGGCGGTTTATCAACCCGGCGGCAAAACAGAGTTTGTTAGACATATACTGCATCCCTACGCCATCTTTTTCCGGAAATCGGATTGGTATCTTGAGGCAAAATCCAATCAATCGGAAAACACTTCGCTAACTTTCAAAATCCTTCGTTTCCAAAACGTTATGCTAACGGATGAGACCTTTGAAATACCTGCTGATTTCTCATTATCCGAGGATTTAGCATCTCGGTGGGAGCTCTTTAGTGGTGAACCAATCCACGTGACGCTCAAAATCGCCGCGCACAAAGCGTATCTCGTTACGGAGAAAGAACGGCATCGGTCGCAAGAGATTATAGAACGGTGCCCAGATGGTGCTGTGATTGTCCGTTATGAGGTCCCGAGAGAGGAGTTTACGTTTTGGGTATTGAGTCTCGGCGATGCAGTAGAGGTGTTGGCCCCACCAGAATTCCGTGCGGAGTTCCAAGAAATTGTGCAACGTATGCATGAGGTCTATTCTGGAGATTTTGAGATTTCATAGAAGTTAGTTGCGTTTTTAATTGACAACCAGGGGCAGGTAGTGTATAGTAACAGGGGAGTGTTGGTGAAAAGGTTCTCGATCGCGAGATTGAAAAATTAGAATTTTCGTATGCCACATTCCTACACTGAGAAGGTCCTCGATTACGAGATGAAGAAAAATTTGACATATGCCCCAAAATGTGCTAACATATTAATTGTTATTAGCATTTATGGTATGACACAACAAAAATAGGGCAAATCGGCTTTACTTTCCAATTTAGTCAGCATATAGGAGACGTAATGCACCTAATTTACATTGATGACTCTGGTGATGAAGAACTCTGTGTGTTTTCAGCCTTAATGATTCGTGCTGACAAATGGAACGCTTGTCTTGAGAAAATAAAGAACTTTCGGCGCGATATGCAAACGAGTGACGGTATCTCTGTTTATACCGAATTCCATGCGTGGAAGTTTGTCTCAGGGCGCGGAAAAATTGCTGATGGCGTGGTCCCAAAAGGACGACGGTGCCAAATTTTCAAACAGACACTTCAGATGATAGCGATGTTGCCAGAGGCACGACTTTTTAACGTTGTATTTCCAACTAAAGCGAGTGGACATGCTTATGAGGCTTTACTTGAGGGTATCAATCGGGCCCTACAGACATGGGATAGCCACGCGATTTTGATCTGTGATGAAGGAAAAGATGCTATCTACACAAGATTGGTTAGACGCATGCAAACTTCAAAAGATGGTGCCATTGATCGTATTCTTGAAGACCCATTTTTTAAACAATCCGATCAGTCATATTTCATTCAGTTGTCCGATTTTTGTGCTTATGCACTACTTCGTCAAGAACATCCGATTGAATCCAAAACGAAGTATGGTCTTGACGAAGCATTCAATTTGTTAGAGCCAATATCTGAAGGAATTATCCGACCAAATCCCTGAACGAACAACATAAAAAAAGCAGGGCCTACATCCACCACCGAGGGAGGGTTCAGTCCTGCACAATAATAG
>VYCT01000008.1 GCA_009843785.1 Candidatus Poribacteria bacterium
GGCTTGAGTCACGCCTATTCTGGCGGATAACATTACTCGCAATCGTCGGCATCTTGGCAACATCTTTTACTGTTGCAGCAAATTGGGATATCCTTCAAAAACAAGACCCCGAAATTCGGGACTATATGTCGATCTCATTCACAAGCGCAAAAAATGGTTGGGCAGTCGGCGTTTCGCCCCTGGAATTAGACTACCCCGGTTTTGTCGGATATACAACAGATGGGGGCGCAACATGGAATAAAGCCGAAATTGATGTGGACGCTCAACTCGCCAGAGTCTATTTCTTAGATGAAAATCACGGGTGGGCAATCGGCGAAAACGGCAAGATTGTCGCCACGACTAACGGTAAAGATTGGGAAATACAGACGAGCAAGGTTGACAACCCGCTTAAAGGAATCTACTTCGCCAATAAAGATGTAGGATTCGCTGTCGGTGCCAACGATACTATTCTCTCAACGAAAACAGGCGGGCGGACTTGGAAGGTGCTTCAAGGTGGGATAATCGGTGCTGTTGGTGATGACGAAGCAACAATGTACAATGCCGTTCAGTTCCTTGATGAATCCACAGGCTGGGTTGCTGGTGTACACTTGGTCCCCCAAGTCAGTCAAAATAGCGTAATTCAGAAGACGATGGATGGCGGACAGACTTGGAATGCACAGGAAACTGGCGCAGAAGATGTGCTTGAAGACATCTTTTTCTTAGATGATAAGCACGGCTGGGCAGTCGGTGAAAACGGTCTTATCCTCCACACGAGCAACGGCGGCGACAAATGGACAATCCAGATGAGCGGCACTGAAGAGACATTAAGAAGCATCCAATTCGCTGACAAATTTATGGGCTGGGCAGTCGGTGGAGACTTAGGCGTCGGTGTGATTGTACATACCAATGACGGTGGTAAAAACTGGGAAGTCCAAGATCCGGGTGATGACATGGTCCAACGATTCCGGATGAATAGTGTTTTCATTTTGGACAAACAGGTCTGGTTAGCAGGTGGAAACGGCGTAGTCTTGTTAGGAAAATAAATTACACTTGGCTTGATGACGCTTCACTGAGCAAAGGTCGAACAACTAATACCATTTCTAAAAGTTTATATCGCATTAACTGCACCGTTCACCCAGGCCCAGTAGGTGCAGTCTTGCGGTGTACTCATCCAAATGCGACCCGCATTCCTAACCGAACCGGGCATAACCTAATAATGGTAAACGCTTTTACGAGAAACGTTCAATCAGAGATGGTATAATATTGAGTTATCAGTGAAATCTTTAATGGACGGAGGTTAGAATTTTGGAAACAGCTACATTCGCAACGCGAATGAGTCGATTGGGAACAGAGTCCGCTTTTGAGGTGCTCGCTAAAGCGAAGCAGCTTGAAGCACAGGGCAAAGACATCATCCACCTTGAGATAGGACAACCCGATTTCCCAACACCGAGGAATATCATTGAGGCAGCATACCAAGCAATGAAGGACGGTCATACCGGGTACTGTCCATCTGCAGGGGTGCCAGAATTTCGAGAAATCGTCGCGGAACATATAACCGATACGCGCGGGATTACAATACATCCTGATGAGGTTACGGTAACACCCGGTGCCAAGCCGATTATCTTCTTCACGATTCTTGCCTTAATAGACGATGACGATGAAGTGATTTATCCTGAACCAGGTTTTCCTGTCTATGAGTCCGTTATTGACTTCATTGGCGGAAAAGCAGTGCCACTACCCCTTCGCGAAGAGGTAGATTTCCGGTTCCGACTCGAAGACCTCGCCGACGCAGTCTCCGATCGGACAAAGCTGCTAATCCTCAATTCACCGCAGAATCCGACAGGGGGGATACTCACTCTCGAGGACCTTGAAGCCATCGCTGAATTGGCACAGAAACACAATTTTTATGTGCTGACAGACGAAGTCTATTCACGCATCCTCTACGAAGGTAAACATCATAGTGTCCTGAGTCTCCCCGGCATGAAGGAGCGGACGATTTTGATCGAAGGGCATTCTAAAACTTATGCGATGACAGGGTGGCGACTCGGATACGGCATTGCGCCGCAGGCAATCGCTGATAAAATTACCCAGTTAACTATTAACTCAAACTCGTGTACGGCTACCTTCACACAACTCGCTGGAATAGAGGCACTCACAGGCCCCCAAACTTTTGTCACAGAAATGGTTACGGAATTTCAGAAACGGCGTGATGCAATTGTCGATGGACTCAATGCAATTGATAGAGTGAGTTGTATCAAGCCTCTCGGTTCATTTTATGTGTTTCCAAACGTGACGCAATTGCCTCTTTCATGTGAAGCACTCGCCGATTACATCATGGAAGTGGCAGATGTAGCACTTTTACCCGGAACCGCCTTTGGTAAGTATGGTGATGGATATCTCCGACTTTCGTACGCGAACTCTTTAGAGAACATCCAAGAGGCATTAAGCAGAATGGAGACTGCAATCTCAAAATTGTAACTTTAAATATTGGGTTTTCGCTCCGATTTGTCCCCTTTCCCAGTAACGGGTGGGGACCCCTGTCCAAATCGGGTTTTCTCCTAAGGCCCCGAACCCGTAGGGGCGGGGTTTCCCCGCCCGACCTTGATGGGAAATGTGCAAATTTAATATTCAAACTTGCTTAAACCAAACCCGTAATGTAATGGAGGGTGACTCGAACGCGAAAATTGTTGGGTAACCAACAATGGAACTTATCCGCAAGGGAATATAAAAATAACGCGAAAACTGTCGAGTAACCAACAATGGAACTTATCCGCAAGGAAATACAAAAATACCAGAAAGCTACCGCACGTATTCCAGCAAGTACGACAAACCTCGGACCTGGGTTCGATGTGCTCGGGCTTGCCCTCCGGCTCTATAGTAAAGTCACGTTGGAAGCCACCGAAACTGACACCCAAGTCGTTGTTAGCGGCGTAGATGCCGATAAAATACCAAGTACGCCAGAACATATCGCGTTTCAAGCGGTAGAACTTGTCTTCGACCGAAGTGGCACCAAACGTCCAAAAGGCTTCAAATTGCAGATAGAGAATGGAATACCTGCGATTCGAGGATTAGGTGGGAGTGGAACAGCCATTCTTGGTGGGTTACTAACGGCGAACGCGCTGTGCGGTGCTCCGTTTTCTGACGTAGAACTCCTTAATTTCGCAACAGAATTAGAAGGGCATCCGGATAACGTTGCTGCTTCATTGTATGGCGGCATCGTCGTTTCAGCACAAGAGAATGCGCAAGTGCATACGATTCGGTTGGAGTGTCCACCTGTGCTTTCGGTGGTGCTGGCTATCCCGGATTTTCCCCTATCAACGGAACAAGCGCGCGGTGTACTACCAACTTCAGTAGGTTTCGCAGATGCGATATATAATACAAGCCGAAGTACATTGTTAATCGCAAGTATTGCCACAGGGCAATTTGAGATGCTCCGCATCGCTATGAAGGATAGATTGCATCAACCCTACCGTGCTGCCTTGATCCCGGGGTTTGATGATGTAGCAAAGGCTGCTACCACCGCTGGCGCACTCAGTGTCGCTTTGAGCGGCGCGGGACCGACTGTTGCAGCCTATTGTCTGGAGTATACAGAACAGGTGGCTGAGCAGATGCAGTCTGCCTTCAGCAAACATCAGATTGCATCTGATATTAAAATTCTAAAACCAGATGTTGATGGCGCAAGTCTTCACTTTGAAAAGTAAAAAAGATGTCAAATTTTCATACAGAAAACATTGCATCAATACTGAACAAGTTCGATTCCAACATGGACCAAGGGTTGAGCGCAGAAGCCCTTGAGAAAGCGAAAGCGCGATACGGCAAAAACGAGTTCGCTTCAGAGAAAACAGTCTTTCCGCTTAAGGCGTTTCTGGAACCGTTACTGACATGGCGTATCATCGTTTTGGCACTCGCAACGGTCATCTTGGTCGCCTTTTTTTCCAGCGGCACGAGCAGCGTTACCCTTCACACAGTCGGGATCGTCGCAGCAGTGTTAATTATCCATATCGCATACGCGTGGGCAATAGTGTATCGCACTTGCAGTCGGAATGCCAATATTGACAAACTCATGGCGCATAGGGTCAAAGTTATTCGACAAGGAAAGTTTGAAAAATGTGCGCCCGAGGACATTGTACCAGGCGATTTACTCTCGTTGACTGCAGGAGATTACGTGCCTGCGGATGCCAGAATCATTGAATCTGAAGGGCTTATGATCGATGAATCGGCACTCTTCGGCACCGAGGGGCCCGTACAGAAAATAAGCATAGATATTCCAGAACCTGCCTTACCCCCAGAAAAACAGAACAATATCGCATTTGGTGGAACATACGTCGTAGCAGGGCATGGGTTCGCAATCGTTGTGAAAACTGGAAAACAGATAGAGATATGGAAGCAACATCAAGATGACTCCGCGGTATCTATAGCCAACACTCTTGCTGAAAACGAAACGCAAGATTTGAATACTATAATAAAAATAGGAGGCATAGTTGTCGCAGTTATAGCTGTAGCCGTCAGTTGGTGGTTTGAATATCAGAATCGGGTTACCGATTGGCAGTCTTTAATCCTTCTCGGCTTGCTATTCGCACTTGCATCTGCACCGGGCAATGTTATTGGATTGCTCCGATTGTCGTTTTCTAAACATGCCGAAAAATTAAGGGAAAAAGGGATCACACTCCGCAATTCAAACAGCCTTGAAAAATTAAGTCGCATCACTATCTTTTGTGCAAATGAAAATGGACTTGCGACGACACGTGCCCTAACAATCTCCAGTCTTTTCGTTGATGAACAACTCGTTGATGGTAATACCTGGCGAACATGGTTGGATTCCCTGAAAGATCTTTCTGACACTGAACGACAGAAAGTCGTTGCAGCGATACCACAAGGTGGGAAAATTCCGCAAGGGGCTCCGCACTTAGTCTTCACTGCTGGACTTGGCACCTCTGACGGGCGGAATATGCCTAACGCAGCGACTTCCGATGCTGAGCCTAACGAGACAGCACCTTCACCCAAGGCTACTATCCAAAAGAACATGGAAAGACTCGGCTATCAATTGGATAGTGTCAAGGCTAAACTCCCTTTGGTGGATGCATACCCTTCTACACGCAACTATGGGTACCAAATGCAAGTGTTTGAGTCCGCTCCAGAGGACTATCTTAATGTTATTTTTGGAGACGCACAGACAGTACTTAACACTTGTGGTTCCGTACTTATTAATGGCGAAATTACACCCCTTTCGGACGACAAGTATGAAATGTATCAGGAAATCATAGGCTATTTGCTCAGCACCAAATCCCAGGTCTATGGGGTCGCCTTTCATTCCTCTGATGTTATTCTGAAACCACAAGAAATGGAGGACAATCCTATCTTCTTAGGATTTATGAGTTTCTCTATCAGCAATGATGAGGAAACGAAAACAGTTCTGAAATCCAGTCTTGAAACCGGCCTTAAAATTATCCTCATCTCGGAAGGTAAAGAGCAAGAAACTGTTGACTTGGCGAAAGATCTCGGCCTTGTTCACAACCGCAAAGCAGTAGCATCCAGAGAAGAACTTGACGCAGTCCCGCGTGAACAAATCGACAACGAAACAGCAAAGTGGTTTGCTTATTCGCAGCCAACTTGGGAACAGCGCCGCAATATTGTCCTGAGTCTGAAGCGTCAAGGACACGCCGTAGGATTTTTGGGCCAAAATAGAACCGATCTACGCGCCATGAATGTCGCGGATGTTGCACTCGCTAATAGTACGCATGCATCACATGTTGTTCAAGCCACCGCCGATGGCCTAATCAGCAATAAAGGCTTTCAAGCCGTCCGGGATGCGCTACTTCATGCTCGTGAGGCGTATCACAACGCAGCTGGATTCCTACGGTGGAATCTTTCTTGTACCCTCTCCCTACTTTTCACACTTACGATTGGAACGGTACTGCACTACCTCTATAAAATGCCGATGCCGTTGACGCTAACGCAGATAATTTGGGTGCAATTTCTCACAACTTTACTACCATCATTAGGGATAGGTGCAGAACAGATATTCGCTGATGCCGACAATAGTGACTGGCACCATCGGCCGACGCGCTTTTCAAGGGCCCGTTTTCTCTCAAGAACAACAGGCGTAGATATTATTTGCCGTGCCTTGACTATTAGTCTGATGGCTCTCATCCCCTTCTTCTTTATGTTGTGGCGTTCACCTGCATTGTCGGATACGCTCGGCGTTTCGACACTCATGAGAGAGATGTTATCTGTCGGAAATGCTGGAACTCCAATTGCCCCGGATATCACGGTCGCGCGAACAGCCGTCTGTACGACGCTCATCCTGACGCAATTAGCAACATGCTGGCAAGCTTTGCGCTATCCATGGGAATCACTATTTCAAAGAATATTCGCAAATTTCCGGCTCATCGTTATCTCCCTCGTCATTATCGCACTTCATCTCACAACGCTCTATATTGAACCTGTCGCGCAGTTTTTAGGAATGGCACCACTCAAATGGGAATGGCAATGGACGCTCCTGTTTAGCCTGACGTTGTTCTTATTGCCATTGAATCTGGCAATAAACTCGCGTCCAGACAACGACTACACCCAAAATCCGTAGGTCGGAATTCCAGCGATAATCCCTAAGATTGTCCAGAGACTCCCGATGGTGAATTCCCCCAAGATTAACCCTAAAAAGAAGGGAGCTACCTTCCGATGCCGCACAACACCGCCATATTGAAGAATCAACCACTTGATCAACCAACTCATGAAAAGACAACTCCACGTAACATGCATGCCCCAACTCGTAGAGATGGCAAATCCCGCAGGATGGAAAGGCCACCATACAAATCGCATCCGAAAGAACATCAGCACTGTCGTCAGTAGGAAACCGATACCCATGAATCCACTTTCAGCGATCATTGTCTCTTCAGGGGCTTGCAACCACCCCGCAAGGCGACGGTACGGTTCTATCCCGAAAGCACTCAGAGAGGGCCAATACGCACGCACTTCCATGCCGAGTCGGTAGCCACGGTCAATTAATGCCCAAAACCCTGCCAACGAACCTAAAACCGTCGCAAGCACTAACGCGAAGATGATACGATGCATCGTCATATTGGTGCGTTCCATGATTTTAAAGCCCTCTAACTGATGCGGCATCGGGTGACTCCGATGCGCCCGATTAATAAACCAAAACATAGAGAACATAATCAGGTTGTCTCTTCCCAATTGACGTGTGCCAACAGTCCGAGTCAGAATTTCATCAGGACCAGAGTAGTGCAGATCATGCACAGGCGTACCGAGTTCGGCGCGCATCCGGGTGATGGCGATCGAAATCATGTAATAGATAACAAAAAATGCGAACATCACCCAAAGTTCCGCACCACCATAGTAGCAGAAAAGCACGAGGAATACCATGACAGCAATAAGACCGAGCGTCGCCCCGCGATAGGACATCGCTTCTTGGGTTTCGCGCCCTGAAGCACTGACGACAGTATTATCCTGTTGGGTGTTGAGTCCGACAACCGTTTTCGCAACGTCCAATAGATGTCGCCGACTCGCCCAAATTGCCAGAACGCATAGCGCGAGGTAACCCCCCGCGGCTTGCTCATTCATGTATGGGAAGCGAGGTAGCGTACGTAGACCAAGTGCAGCACCCAGCACACGCATAAATCGCCAATACCAGAAGAAAAACCAGCATGAAAACGAAAGGTCTAAAGGGATAAAGAAACCGAGCCCGATGGCAAACGGATACAGTGAAAACGGGATGCTGCCCATGGCATTCCACGGGCTCTCCGTAAAGATTTGAAAACTCCGCACACGGGTTCTGAATTCGGGTAAGATTGGATATAAAAAGTTAATCCCGTTCCAGAGGGCGAGCGCGCCCGCAATGCCAAAACCGAGCCACATCAATTTGTTCTGAAAAAGGCGATTCTGTGGTGTCTCTGTTAACTGGAGCGGGAGTTGAATTATCGGATAACTTAATTTTTCATGTTCAATCCATTGCTTGCGGACAATTATATTGATGCAGAGCATGCCGAAAATCAACACAGTAATAAAAGCAGTCCACCAAAGTACAGGTGTCGCCCATCCGAGCAAGGTCTCAGCTGTATAGAGGGGCAACTCTCCCTCATAATATCCACTTAAAAGGGACGGATCGCTGACAGTCAGCCACTCTGGGAGGAAGGGTACAAACAACTGCTGCCACTCATTTTCCGGGGTAGCAAAACGGAACGCATGCCCTAACATCGGCACCAAAATTTCAAGCATGTCGTGTCCAGTAATACCCGAAGCGATAGACAGCATCAGATAAACAACTACCAATTCGCTCTGGACCAACGCCAGGCTCGGCACAAAACGGCGCAATAATTGATTCGCACCGATAACGACGAACAGACTGAAAATTACGTTAAAAAAGAGGGAGATCGTCACGGGGTGACCCGAATACCGAATCACCTCCATCTCAATGACCCAATAGCAGTTGATCGGTATGAGGATAACAGCAATAAGAATAGATTTGAGTGTAACACCGTGGGCAGGAATTTGTGATGACGCTGACGATGCGGAAGTTTCAACTTCCATATAAACTGTGACTCCAATGGGCGCGAACTGATGTCTCTTAAAATTCTATCTTATAACACACCAGTGAATAATTTTACACAAATTTATCACACCCGCTATAACATGTCAACCTGTCATAGGTACCCACTACCTAAAGGTAGGGGCTTGTGCTTCCTCGCAGTCAGCGGGTCACTCTAAGGAGTTCACCGTCTTACGTCTGCTCCACTTAGGGCAGCCAAGCCTGCCCGTTTGATGTTCATCGCAGCGTTGATGTCTCTATCGTGGTGTGAACCACATTCGGGACATGTCCACTGCCGATCTGAAAGCGTAAGCTCTTTATTATGGTAGCCACAATCACTACAAGGTTTTGTTGTTGGTGTCCATTGGTTGATTTTATGAAATGTTTTACCGTGTTTGGCACACTTCTGTTCGATGATCTGAAGGAGTTGGTAGAATGCATTATCGGAGACTTTACGTCCCCATAAGCGTTTCATACCATCAATGTTCAGTGTCTCGAAAATCAGTATGTCAAACTCTCTGCAAAGTTCGGTAGCGAGTTTCCACTGCCAATCAAGCCGTTGTCGTGATATTTTACGATAGAGTCTTGCTAATGCAAGAGACGCACGGTAATAATTACCTGAACCTCTAACTTTACGACTTAATGCCTTATGGAGAGACCGCAACTTATTCAGTGATTGTTTCAAAAACTCTGGTGATTCTATTTTACGCCCTGTGTCGCTTGTCAACAATGTTTTGTTTCCGTAATCAAACCCTGCACTTTCACCCGTCATAGATTTGGGTTCGGAATCCTCAACATTATCGCACGAAAAGCAGATCCAATAATCACCACACCTGTCTCGTTTGAGTGTGATCGTCTTGATAATACCTTGAATCTCACGGTGTTTGTGTATAGAGAACCATGTATCTATACAGTTGATTTTGATACGATGATCTTCAAGCGTGTAGCCGGCTTGTGTAAATGTTAGGGAGTTGTATTTATGACGTGGCTTGATCTTAGGGAAACCCACTTTACGCGTGGTTTTACCGGCTTTACGGTCTTTGATATTATCAAAAAAAGCATCTCGCGCCTTGCCGTAACGCAATACAACGTCTTGAACAACTTGACTCGGCAAGTCTGCCCAATGCGGTTTCGTCCGCTTTTTCAGTGTTCTAACGTGTCGGTTCAAACGAGATATAGACACGTTTTTACCAAATCTGCGATAATA
>VYCT01000260.1:0-2983 GCA_009843785.1 Candidatus Poribacteria bacterium
CCGGGTTGTATACACAGAAAAACCTAATTAATTAAACACTCCAACGGGGTAGAGGCACCCTCGCCGCTACGAGGGGTTGCCTCCACAATCACTGAAATATCTCTTTAATTATTGACTTTACTACAAATAGCCCTGAAATCGAAGATTCACCAGAATTCACTGGATTTGAATTATACTTTAGCGTATAATACTTTAGCGTATAATATTTTCAAGCGCATTTAGGGAGGCGATTCATGTTCATTGATCGGCATCAAGAATTAGCGGCTTTAGAGCAGATGTTCCAATCAGGATTAGCGGAATTTTTCGTGTTGTACGGCCGGAAACGGGTTGGGAAAACTGAACTACTGACGCAATTCTGTAAGGGTAAAAGGAGCATCTATTTCCTCGCCAGCCAATTGAAAGAACGCGACCATCTCCGGCAGCTTACTGAAATTGCTCGGCATCTATTTGATGATCCGCTCCTACAAAACCTTGTCTTTGATGATTGGGAAGTTGCACTCATCTATTTCGCACAACAGTCACAAGAAGACCGACTCGTTTTGGTGCTTGATGAATTTCAGTATCTCTGTGAGGATAACGCAGCACTTCCGTCATTGATTCAACGGTTTTGGGACCTACACGGAAAACATAGCAAACTCTTTTTGATTCTGTGCGGTTCGCAGGTGAGTTTCATGGAGCGAGAGATATTAGCGGAACGGTCACCTTTATATGGACGGTGCACTGGACAACTCCGTTTGATGCCGTTGTCCTATCGCGATAGTGGATACTTCTTTTCAGAATATTCTGCGAAAGAAAAACTGATCTTTTATGGTATCCTCGGCGGCATTCCAGCGTATCTCAATCAATTTGCGTTGCGCTCCTCAAACGCTCCCCAAAGAACGGTTGAACAGCATATCAAAGACGAACTGCTCACACCGCAAGGGTACTTATTCGATGAGGTTAATTTCTTGTTACGCACAGAACTCAGGGAGCCGAGAACATACGCAAGTGTTTTACAGGCAATCGCTGGTGGCGCGACGCGATTAAATGAGATTTCCCAACGGGTCGGACTTGACGCAACGAATGCGAATAAATATCTGAGCGTGCTTCGAGAGCTGGGATTGGTCAAACGCGAGACACCCATCACTGACCGGGCACCTCAAAAAAGTAAAAAAGGACTTTATAAAATCGCGGATAATTACGTCAAATTCTGGTTCCGGTTTGTGCTGCCCCATCGCAGTCTCATTGAATCTGGAAATGCGGATTTGGTATATGAGGAGATGATTGCCCCGAATCTTTCGCATTATATGGGAGCAATTTTTGAAGACGTTTGCCGCCAATACGTCGGACGCTATTGGGAGGAGAAACTAAAGATTGCCGCCAAGCAGGTCGGCGCACACTGGGGGTCAGATTGTGAAATTGATATATTGACAGAAAACGTTGATAGCAGCCACTGGTTTGCGGAGTGTAAATGGTGGAATGCTCCAGTCGGAGAAAATGTCTTAGGACATCTCATTGAAAACAGTGAAAAAGTGCCAGACAGGTGGCAGCAGCACCCAAGATACATCTTATTTTCTGCCAACGGTTTCACGGATGCACTCAAAGAGAAAGCAGAAAAAGAAGATGTCTGCCTTATTGAGGCAAATGACCTGTTTTCGTCTGCTTATTGAGGTGAACGCGCATTTTTGATAACAAGTGGAGAAATAGAAGTGGCTAAAATCATTACAGGGCATCGGGTTGGACGAAATGGTACAATTCGCGTTGGGTGTTCGGCGATCATTTTTGATAAGGATCGGGGAAAAATTCTGTTAACGAGACGCGAAGATAATAACCAATGGTGTCTACCGAGTGGAGGGATGGAATCAGGTGAAAGCGCAAGCGAGGCGTGTATCCGAGAGGTTGAAGAAGAGACGGGCTTGCAAGTTGCAATAAAACGTTTAATCGGTGTTTACACAACCCCACATGAGTTGATTGTGTATCAAGATGGTAACAAAATTCAGTTAGTGGCTTTATGCTTTGAAGCGACAGTCGTAGGTGGCGAACTCCGACTGAGTTGCGAAACAACCGAATACGGGTATTTTTCCTATCAAGAGATACAAGCATTGGACCTGCTTTTGAACCACGCGCAACGGATTAAGGATGCCTATAGCGGAGAAACAACGACTTTCATCAGATGAAACTTGACAAAGCGGTATTTCATGTGTTGATATGGGCAGTTGGCGAGATTCCGAAATCTCGCCAACAGAAAGGACGCTACTTCAAAATGAGCATCCGTCGCGTCGCGATGAACTCGCCTGCTGTAAGCGTATAGAAATACACACCACTCGCGACGTGTTCACCGAGTGCATTTCTACCATCCCAATAGGCGGCACGCTCACGACTTTGATACACACCTATGGCTTGATGTCCAAGTGCCAACGTCCGAACCAACGCGCCATCGGTAGCATAGATGGAGACATTCACATCCGCCGGTTTCGCCAACTGATACGGGATCCACGTCTCTGGGTTGAAGGGGTTCGGATAGTTCGCCAAGAGCGTCGTTTCTTGGGGGCGCAACGCGGCGAGGAGTCGCTCTAAGAACAGAACGCCTTTTCGGGCTCTTGGGTCTGCCCAGTTCACTTGCTGTGTCTGGGATAACCAACCTTGTACATCTGCGGTGGAGATCCCTACCAAAGCGTCCGTATGCCAAGACGGTGCGGCTGCGGCATCTTGCCCAAGGGCACCAGCAACCAACACTAAGTCTTGAATGTTGACGACCCCATCGGCGTTGATGTCCGCGGCATTTTCGCCCTGTTTGTCAAGATTTGCAGCAACGAATACCAAATCCAGGATGTTTACTGTACCATCACCATTGACATCCGCACGCGCGACCAGCTCAGTCCGAGTGTCCTCAGGCGTTTGTGGAGCCGGGATACCCAGGGCGATGTATCTTGGAGTATCCAATCCCCAGACGAGGGTTTCGACGTTGGTGCCGTCAAGGTTGGCGCGCTGAATTTTACCCTGG
>VYCT01000260.1:3083-9239 GCA_009843785.1 Candidatus Poribacteria bacterium
TCAAGGTTGGCGCGCTGAATTTTACCCTGGCCATCCTCCCCGATCATACCTACCGTCCAGTACATCTTACCGTCGGCGACATCTAAAGCGATGCCCCCGGGATCATCATCGGTGTCGACGAGGGTTTGGACATTTGAACCGTCAAGGTTAGCGCACTGGATGCCGCCTGGGAACCCCCAGTCTGTCCAGTACATCTTGCCACCTGCCACGTCCAAGGCGATACCGCCTAAGATACCTATGTCGATGGCGATGAGGTCTTCAGCACTGGTGCCATCCAGGTCCATACGCTGGATTTTATCCGTGCCCTGGTCGGTCCAGAATATTGGCGGTGCTTGAAGGTCAACAATACCTCCGAGTTCCTCAATGACCCAGCTCCCTTCGCGTTTGTTGGCAGCGAGGGTATAAGGCTTGCCGTTGACAAGCGTGTCTGTGAGATTCAATGCAGCATCGGCGGTAGCAAACAGGAACTGTCCACTGCCATCATCAAGCACCTTGAACTCGGTCGTGGTGCCCGGGTAGGTACAACTCTGTCCTGGCAAAAGCACATCACCGACTTCACAGACCCCGCCAGGGGCACCGTAACTCATACCGTGTATGCCGAAACTTACAAAAACACTTATAAGCAGTAACACAAAACTTTTTGAAATTAAAACTTGCATTTTCATCAGAAAATTTCCTTTATAAAAGATTGAGACCTACACACTTCCTTGGTAGAAGCGGTTTCAAATTTGTGATGTCAAACGCGCACCGACATCATCACGTAGATGTTGCTGACATGTAGAGTGCCATTATATCAAATTTGTCGGATCCTAATCAAGGGAATAGTCGGGAATCTTTGTTCACTATTTCCAATAGGTTGCGTGTGCTTTTCGTTTGCACAAAGGCGGCGAGTTATTCGACTACTGTCCAACCAGGTACCAACCACCGAGATTATGTTAAAAGTTCCCGTCGCTTAATGCAGGGTGACCATCGGGCGATGCGGGTCGATGAATCTGTTATTTTCATCTTTACGGCGTGGCTCAGGTAAGGCATCGGCTTTGGCGCGTAACCTTGAGAGTGCGTCGGCGTAGGCAGGCACGTCAATGAGATTATTCCGTTCATCTGGGTCTTTAGAGAGATCGAAAAGTTGTTCGGGCCATCCTTTATTGTTGTCGAATCGGAAATACTTTAAACTGCCCTCTTTAACCATCACAGAGGGCCCGTTTTGGGCGCGCCAGAGTTCGCTGTAAACGGTATCCTGCCAATTCGCCGTATCGCCTTCAATGAGTGGCACGAGCGAGCGTCCATCAAGTTCATCAGGTGCGGGGATCTCCGCTAACTCGCATATCGTTGGGAACAGGTCCACTAACGATACATTCTGCTCAAGGACCTTCGGTTCGCGTCCAAATCGCTTCGGATACCAGATAGAAAGTGGTACCCGTGCCGAAGCCTCAAAATAACTCTGTTTCTCCCAAAGTCCTTTCGTGCCGAGCATCTCACCGTGGTCAGAGAGGAAAACGATAATAAAATCGTCCAAAACGTTCAAGTGCTCCAGCTTCTCAATGACCCGCCCGAATTGTGCGTCCATCCATTCAATCATGCCGTAGTACGCCGCGGTCGCTCGATGTGCCTGACGGTAGGTCACATCTTGACCGACCCGGACCCTGAAGAAATTATCGTATCCAAACTGCTCGTTCGGTTCTTCAACAATCGGCTCTACGCGCTGCATGTAGTAAGTAAATAGGTCGAGTGGACACTGATACGGATAGTGGGGTGCGATAAGACTTACCGCCATACAGAGCGGATTGAACTTCGGACGGTCATAAGGGGCGTTAACGAAATACTCTTCAAGAAACAGCAGCGCACCATCTACATTGTATTGGTCATGGATCATCCATTGTCCTAAACCCGGTTGTGCATCGCGAACCTCCTGAATCACCTTGTTCTGCTTCGGACCGGTCCCGGGTTCAGGTGTAATCTGAGCGTGGTGTTCATCTTTAACAGCGTGGTATGGATAACCGTTATTGCCGATAATATCGCGTCCGATGCGTTCCTGCCAACCGTGCATCACATCCGTCCCGACGAAGTGCATCTTCCCGGCGCAGCAGGAATAGTACCCGTAATTTCCTAACTGTCCTGGAATGGTTCGGAGCTCTGTCGGCATCGGATCGCCGAAATTGAGACTTCCGCAGTTCCGCGGATAGAGCCCAGAAAGAAAACTCTGGCGTGCAGGGACACAGATAGGTGAAGGTGTGTAGGCGTTGCGGAAATAGATGCCTTCATCCATAAACCGAGAGAGTGTCGGTGTGCGGATAGCCGTGTCCCCTTCGATTGGCAGGACATCGGGACGGTGTTCGTCGTTGATGAGGAAGAGAATGTGTGGTTTATTTTCTGGCATGGTGGTTTGGTAACCGCTAATAAGGAAGCATCAATTCTTCTGCGCCGGGTATCCGTTTTTGCTCAAATTCCGGTGTAATCCACCGTTCACCGGGGTCTTTACCGGATTTATAATATCCGTAAACGACTGTCCATCGGGTGTCACTCTCTTGTTTTCTTGGGGTGACTGCGTGTGCGGCATGCGTCCACATCAAGACCACCGTCCCTCTCGGTACCGATAACGCTTCAATTGCTAAGGGGTCGCCGGTCTGCGGATGGGTTTTTCCAGCCAGCCACCCTTCTCGCAGTGTGTCATCTGTTGCTGCCTGAATTTTGGGATCGCGGTACAGATGGCTTCCGGGCACAGCCTTCAAACCGCCATCATCTGCCGCAAATCCATTAACATAGAAAAAGATACGGATAAAGCCGTAGCGCGGATCGTCTTCAGCGTATGCGTGGCTATGCCAGTGGATGCCGCGATTACCACCTGGGCGATTAAGGCTCACACAGTGATCGTACCGAATATCTTCACCAAGCACTTGACGGACGAGTTTAAGCATTTGCGGATGGGCGATCAGACTTTCGAGATAACTATCGTATTCCGCGGCAAACCTGTTCGGTTCATATCCTTTTTTGCAACCCGGTATCAGCGATTCAACCCGAGCCAGCGATTCTGTTAATCGTTGCTGAGCATCAGCCGTTAGGAGGTCCGGAAGCACAAAATGGCCAACATGATCTAATTCTTTGCGCTCTTGAGCACCAAAGGTGTAATCATGAAAAATCGGGTTTTGTGGCATAAAGACTCCTTTTAATAAAGGGACATCAAGCCTTCTGCGCCGGGAATCGGTTTTCGTTCAAATTCGGGTGTAATCCAACGGGCGCCGGAGGGTCTGCCGGGATTGCGGTAGGCATAAACGACGCACCAACGCGTATCGCTATCAGGTTGTCGCGCACTGACTGCATGTGCTGCATGCGTCCACATGAGCGCGACTGTGCCTGGGGGCGCAGATAATGCCTCAATCTCTAACGGTTGACCTGTCTCTGGGTGCGTTTTTCCAGCCAACCAGCCTTCTCGTAGTGCGTCATCTGTGCGTCCCTGGATTTTTGCGTCCCGATAGAGATGACTTCCGGGAACAGCCTTTAAACCGCCATCGTCCGGTTCAAAACCGTTGACATAGAAGAAGATACGGACAAAACCGAGACTCGGATCATCGTCGGCGTATCCGTGGCTATGCCACCCAATGCCGCCGTTGCCGCCGGGTCTGTTCAGGCTCACACAATGATCGTATCGGATATTATGCCCCAACACCTTTCGTGCGAGTTCAAGCATCTGTGGATGTGCAATCAGGCTTTCGAGATAACTGTCGTATTCTGCAGAAAACCGGTTCGGTTCATGCCCTTCTGTTGATGTACGTGAGAGTTCATGAATATGCGACAGCGAGCGGGTCAGGTTTTCCTGTGCATCGGGTGTAAGCACGCCGGGCAAAACAAAATGTCCATCCCGATCTAATTTTGCCCGTTCCTGTTCACCAAACGTGTAGGGATGAAACAGTGAATCTCGGTTGTCAAGACCGGCTTTCAGGGGTTTTTGTGACATAAAAACGCCTCGCATTTAGTGATATTTTCGACAAGACCGAGGGTGTCCAGTATTGAACCGCCCTCGGTCTTGCCAACGCACGCAATGTTTAGGATTAATCGGCTTTAATGTCAGCCCAGGTCGTTGTGAGCTTACCTGAAGGTTCAATATCAGCTGCTGTTTTTAATCCGTCATTCATGAGGGTTTCAATATCATCATTGTCCAATGCCACACTGAAGATGGCGATGTCATCAACTATTGCCCCCATAAACGCACCCCACTGACCGTGCTGTCCAGTGGCTAAATAGATACCTATTAAGAAGGGTTTGTCGGTTAACGGGTTCCTTCCTAAATTTGGCCCAGTTACACCAGCACCAATCTCCTTAGCGTCGAGATATATTATGAACTCTTCACCGTCCCAGATAGCGGCGACATGATGCCAGTCCGTATCCGGATTCCACGGTGCATCTATATAGTGAAGTGTGGCGGGTGGGTCATGCGTGTGATGTCGGATGATAGCGCCATCCCACCAAAATCCAGGAGCCCAATCGTCTTTGGTCACAACAGCCATGCCACCAGCGGGTGCCTTGTCTAATTTAACCCAGAGCGCGATCGTGTGTTCACCGCCAACATTTAAAGAATCATCGTGAGGAATTTCGACGTAATCATCTGAACCGTCAAGGCTCAAACCCTTGCCAAATTTGCCATTCACCCATTTTGCGCCACCCTCAATCGTGGCATCATTGCCTGTGCCAGAGGAATCTTTGGCTTTGTTACCATTCCCCTCATCAAAGAGCCACATGCCGACGCAATCTCCGAAGTCAATTTTAGCAGAGGTGATACCTACAAACATCAGGCTCATCACCATTAAACTGACACATAATAGTTTTAACCGTGTGACTGTCGTTTCCATCTTTTATTTTCTCCTTTTAGGTTAGACATAGCACCCCTACGAGGTGCAGCCGCTTCAATACGTCGTTTCTATAGACATATTACCCCTACGGGGTAGAGAAACAACTGAATCATCTTATTATAATCTTCTAAAACGCTGCAGACATAGCACCCCTACGGGGTGCAGCCGCTTCAATACGCCGTTTCTATAGACATAACACCCCTACGGGGTGAAGAAAATACTTCAAAAGTGTTATTGAAATACGCAGAAATACACAAGCAAAACACCAAAACCTGTTAGTAGCAACTTAAGGTAACTCTATAATAATCCAAGAACAGCCGATAGTCGTCGTAGACGTTTGAAAAAGTTAATAGTTGATAGTTACCAGAGGGGAAACCTGTTAAACAAAAAACGCTTTACTATAAACTGGTGAATGGAAACTATAAACTACAAAAACCCTTTCCTCACCCCGTAGGGGTGCTATGTCTATAGAACAGCCGATAGTCAAGGCACTGCACCCCGTAGGGGTGCTATGTGAATAAAAAGGCGGTCTACTGTCCCCATAAATTATTCTTCAGGTGGAAGATCAGCAACTGAATCAAAAACGTACTTCACATCATACGCAACCCCAAAATGCTCTAAGAACGCAAGATATTCCTCACGAAAGGTCCGTTGTGAATGATGTTTCTCCTGATTTTCAATATATGCGGCGACCTCGGGTATCTGAGAATGGGAATAACTGAACGCACCAAATCCCGCTTGCCACGCGAATTGTCCCACAGTCCAGCGTTTCTGATTGATAAAACGCGTCGAATTGACTTTAATATCTTTCACCAAACCAGACAGTGCAGCATCTGGAGTCATACCCACCAAGATATGGATGTGATCTGGCATCGAATTGATTTGAATTAATTTGTGTTTCTTATTAGTGATGATGCCGGTGATATATTTATGAAGTTCTGCTTTGTGGCGTTCGGGAATAAGTGCCTGTCGACCTTTTACGGAAAACACGATATGTACATAGAGTTGCGTATAGGTATTCGCCATAAGTTCTTGTCTGCCTCCAGAATTCGCTATGTCCAACGTCAGCCATCTCTTTAGAAACATAGCACCCCTACAGGGTGCGGTCCTGTAAATACACCGTTTCTATAGACATAGCACCCCTACGGGGTGAAGAAAGTGTTCAAAAAACTGTGCCACAATGCCAAAAATCCATCGGTAGCAACATGGATTAAAATAGTATACCATGAAATACCGCTTTTTTCAAATCGTTTATGTTGGGTCACTTACCCCCATTTTTTTCTGAAGGTTTGTGGTGAAAGGTTTTTAGTGT
>VYCT01000096.1 GCA_009843785.1 Candidatus Poribacteria bacterium
GGGTAGAGATGGTTTCAGGTTAATGTAATATAAACTTTTAGAAATGGTATTAGAACCGTGCGCTATTGCTGTCAAGGTTTGAAATCCCGCCAATGATAAACTACGAATGCCAATTAGAGGACTTGAAATCCTCAGAAAAGTGGTATTTGCTTAGCAGAATTCTGGTTTGAGATTAGAATAGGTTCCGCTGTTTTGACAAAGGCACGTTCAACAATTTCCTTTGCACCATCGGCGGGATTGAGGCTATGGCCCCCCAACTCAATCAGCGCGGCGTTCCCTTCCGGAGCATTGTCAAGGCAATCGGGGTTGAGGACAAAAAGCAGTAAACCCATACTGAGAGCCGTTTTTGCAGCGTTGAAAGTCCCACTCATTTTGCCTTGAGCATCTCGTTCAGGTCCCGATTCAATGACAACAACTGCTTTAGAGAGTGCACACACAAGTTTGTTTCGTACCATTGCGTTGCGCGCAATCCATTTGGTATCTGGGTCAAACTGTGAAACCGCGAGGACATCTCGGTCCCAATTGAATTTTTTAAATGCGTTCTTCTGACGCAGTTGGTTGATGCCATTCGGCAGTACAAGGGTCGTTGTTCCTTCTGCCTCTAACGCACCTAAGTGTGCTTCTGAGTCAACACCTTTGGCATATCCGGAGACAACGTTTATGCCTTCACTCGCAAGATCACTGGCAAGTTTTTTCGCGATACGAATCCCTTTATCGGATACGTTCCGTGCACCAACGATTGCGACACTATCTGATATGAGGCGTTTTGGCTGCCCTTTAACAAATAGGATCGGTGCAATTTCAAGGAGATGTGGCGGAAAATCTGGGTGACCGGGATAAATAATATCAATTCCCTGCTTTTTGAGTTGCTCGTAAGCCGTAGTCACCTTTTCTCTCTCTTCTGCCCGGATTTTTCCATTAAGAATTTTCGCTAATTTTGGAAACTTTGCCGAGAGATCGCTTTGACTGCGCGGCAGCATTTCTGGGTTTAGGTTTTCTGCCTCTAATGTTTTAGCAACGGATACCAGCAATTTGGGTCCTATGCCTCGTGTCTTAAAGAGCCGAAACCAGAAATAATCTCTATTAATGTTCATCTTCCTGTCCTTATTTGGTCAGTTTTAGTAACTCTGCGATTCGTATCTTTAATTGCCGCCTGTCCGTGTTCGGGTAAGTGTTAGAACAAGCACATGTTGAACGCCGCCCTGTTCGTAGAGAACTTTGGATACTTCTGTCAAAGTTGTTCTTGAGTCATAGAGGTCATCAACTAACAAAACACATTGATCCTTTAAATCTTGGGATCGGACAACAAACGCTCCGCTGAGTTGTTCGCTCTTACTCTTCACATCTGGCAGATTCTTAAGAGGTACCGTCCGTTTTACTTTCGTCAAATAATCTGTACGTACCGGCACACTTAGGAGTTTCCCTATTTCTTCTGCGACTTCGGTAACAGGCTGAAAATCCCTATTTTGATCTGAGGGTGGAATCGGAAGAATCGCCTTCAAATATGGGAGGATCAGGTGTCCATCAACAGCAAATTTCTCTGTAATAAAATTGGCAGCAACCTCTGCTATCAGTTGAATTTTCGTCCTATCATGGCGATATTTCAACTGGAAAACCCATTCGCCAAATTCAGTGCGCTCTGTATCATATCCTCCGCCCGGCAAAGGACGACTTGATAGCGTATGAACATCCAAAGCCCAGCCTGCCCGCCAATTGCCGTGAATTTCTTGTGGATTAATACTCATTCCCGTGTAAATATAAGAAGCACGATCCCATAAAAAAACGGTGCCATCGTCGCCTCCGGTTGCGATTGTTTTACCATCTGGACTATACGCGAAACTAATTAAATTTCCGAAATGTCTGTGGGTAAGGGTAGTTTTACATTTGATTTACTGATTCGGATAGGTCTTGCTTAGATGTTTCGGCATTGTGAAAAAGATGCCACCTGTCTGTTCCACGAGGGTTTTTTGAAAATCTGTCGCTCTCGGATGACCGATAACATAGGCGCGGACCCCTAACGACTGACATACGTCAAGCGCACGTTCAGGTGGATACTTGCCGGTTGACGGTTCATCTGTCAGGATGAGCAGAATTCGGCTGGCGTACGGACTGAATTTCACTTTTGGAAGGCCTTCCACAATTGCGTCAATAAGGTGCTCGTCGCCCCCGAACGGGTCTTCCATATAACTTGCCAACATTGACTCGTTGAGCGGCATCTGTGTAACGACCGCGCCGTTGATGACCTTAATCGCATCTTTCGCTTCTGCGAAACGGATGAGACCGATCCGATATTTGATAGGGAGAATGTCTAACCTGCCGATAAGCGTGCTGAGTCCGAGCATAATCGCTTCAGATTTCCCGCCCATACTCCGACTGTAATCGAGCATGACGACAATGTCCACAAAAGTCCCGAACCCCTTTTCAGGCGAGGCACCGGGGGTTCCGCCGGCGTAGATGTTTAATTTATTTTTTTCGCTTCGGACGGTGTACATCCGCCTGCTACTCCGGTCGTTTATAAGCCATCTGTTTCCACGCTGTTGCGTCATTGCGTTGAAGTTTTCGGCGAGCCCCCAGCTTTCGGGAAAAATACCGGCATAAACGTTGAGCCTGTCGCCCGCTTTACGGATCGTGTAGGTGTGTCCACTTGAATAGTCCGTAATCACCCACAAATCGCCTTTTTCTTTCTCCCAGACCTTGGCATTATTAAAGAGGCTACCGCCCATGGATAAAGAGATTCCGTTTTCTTCAAACATACGTTCCAATTTTTTTGCGGGTATATCCCCGTCTTCGAGGTGTACCTCAAATTTTGACTCCATGCTGAATAGCAATTGACCGCCGCTGCGACGAATATCTGTAACAATATCTCGGAAAACCTTGATGAATGCGCTGTTGCCAGCATGCGTACTTGGCAGCGAGGTCGCACTACCGACATCTCCTGGAATCCGTTGCCACAGTCCGCCTGTCTCTTCAGCGAGGCGTGGCTGAAAGGGTTCTGTATGTCCGAGGACGTTGACCCGGATCTCTTGAAGTTGATATTCCTTAATAGCCTTCTCCCGCATCATTTCATGCGAACCCTCTTTCTTAAAGCCCGTCGATGCGGGTTCATCGGTTACGAGGACAATAAATTTATCGGCATCGGCATGAAAGTCGATTCGGTGAAGTGTGTCTACTAAAGCATCAAGTGCGTGTTCATTACCGCTAAGCGTGGCTTTTTGCATCCGCCTGCGTAGCATCGCCACATCGGGTAACAAGGAGCGGACTTCGAGCTTTTGCCCTTCATGTCGTACACTGAATTCAGACATCCCCAGATGATACTCCACATTGGCGAGATCAAAAGTGTCGGTCAAGGCATAGAGGTTCGCTGCGACTTGCTGGATGTTGTCCCGCATACTCGCGCTGGTGTCGAGTACAAAGACGACGTTCACCTTGTCGAGTTCGCGTGTTGCGATGATGTGGTCTGCGATATTTTTCAGCGCATCAGCGAACGGGTTAGAACTATCCCCGTTGCCGTTGCCGTCGCCGTCGCCATCGCCGTCCCCGATCATGCCAACGTCGGAAGTGCCTGTCGATTCGAGTTTGTGAAACCCATAGCCACCGTCGCCTTTAACGCGTTGTCGTGGGCTATCGACACCTTCCCCTGCAGTCGTTTGAAAAGGACTCGCCACTGATTTATGAATCGGAGTGGATCGGCTATTGAAGGGACTTGCCTCTGTCATCACGTCTGGCAGTGCTGTCTCTGTCTCCGACACAGATTTCGTTGCACTATGGAGCAGTTCTGCTTCTGATTGCCGTACGGTCTCATTGATTAAATTTGCGGAGGCAGCCAAATCTAAATGACGTTGGCTCGACTCGGTAGACGGATCCGTCTGCTGTGGTACCCGTAGTTTTTTCGGTGGTGGCGGTTTGAGTCTACGGCGCTGTTTCGGTGCATCTTTTGGATTTATTAAATCCACCGCGATGACATCTTCAATATTGGTGGGTCTTTGGACGTAGAATGAGAACATAAAGACGATGGCGAAGCAGAGATGAAGAACACCTGCAAAAAGTAGGGCGCGTACAGAGCGATTTCGCCTTTGGGAACGGTTCATAATGTTTTTTCTCCACTTTATCTAATTTAACCTATACATTGACTTTGTATGTAAATCAACAAGCAATTTCTGTGCCAATTTGAGCAATACTGTACGGACGGGTTCCCTACAAAACTTAGAGCGCGCCCTGCCCGAAATAGGGCATTCTTTATACTTGTTTGCCCGAAATAGGGCATATCTGATAATCCAAGTTGGCGGCTATAACTTTTTAGGTAGCAACTTAATGCTTATTTCGTTTTCACCGCTCCCCACATTGTTGTTAGCAATTTCGGTTGCGGGGACACTGGCAACGCATACGCTGGATCGAACCAGTCCCCTTGTATATTTCGCGAAGTATCCGTCAGCTGCGTCCGAGCCCCACTATTCACATCAAGTTTGAAAATTTGTAGAAAACCATTAATCTCTTGAGTATAAAGGACTTGTTCCGCATTTGGCGATAACTCAGGATACGCCACATCGGGCCCGGCTTCATTGACAAGTTGCTGGAGACCGGTACCGTCTCGGTTCACAATAAAGATGGTCTGTTTGTCCCGCCATGCGTTGTGCAGAGCCTTTGCTTCATCAAACCCCTTCTCCGCGATGGCCGGTAAGGGATCATTGTTTCCAGCAAAGACGAGTTTCTCGCCTGTTGCCGACCAGGACGGCATTCGTTGCCAAGGTAATGCATTCTTGGGTAGAAGTCGTGCGTGATTTTGTGTGCGGACATTGGCTAATATGAGCCAGGTGCGCCCGGGTTCGGCTACACCGCAGGCGATTTCTGTTCCATCTGGCGACCATGCAGGATCCGAGCCTTTCAGGAAGAATTCCTCATCTTGTTCACCTAAAGTTGCAACGTACGTACCCGTTGTGCCGTTGACCCAATATTCCTGTCTGTAAGTGATCTGTTTACCGTCGGGTGACCAAGACGGAGATACTCTCCAACCCTCTATTTTTTTCTTGAAGACGCGTCGGACATTGGATCCATCTGGATCCATCAGATACAGGTCTCGTCTACCCCTGGGACGAAAGTCCCTGCGATTGGAGACAAAAAGAATCTGCTCGCCAGTCGGGGACCAGACGGCATCCAGATCATGTGCGTGATGTCGGGTTAAATTCACCTTTTCACTACCATCTGGGTTCATAATATAGACTTCGTAGTTACCATCGCGAAAGGAGGTAAACAGAATTTTGGGCATTGTCGGTGCTTCTGCCAAAAGCGGAGAGCTGCCTATATGCAATACTAACAAAATCAATATGATAAAAACGAACAACCATGTGCTTTTCATATTACGTCCTCCTAAATAACCTCGTCCGTCCAAAACACTATCTTCTTTTCACTTTACCCCACGTAGTTGTTAGCAACTGCGGTTGTGGGGACACTGGCAACGCAAACGCCGGATCGAACCAGTCGCCTTGCATATTCCGCGAAGTATCTGTCAACTGCGTCCGAACCCCACTGTTCACGTTAAGTTTGAAAATTTGTAGATCTCCATTAATCTCTTGTGTATAAAGGACTTCCTCTCCATTTGGCGACAGTTTGGAATACTGCGCATAGGGACCGGCTTCATCAACAAGCTGCTGGAGGTCGGTGCCATCACGGTTCACAATGTAGATCGTCTCCTTATTTCTCCATGCCGGTGGGAAACGATCAATCAACGGATTAAAGTCCGGCGGCAACGGATGCTTATTCCAAGAAAAAATGAGTTTGTCCCCTGTTTTCGACCAAGATGGATGATTTTGCCACTCCATCGCTTCCTTCGGTAGAACGCGTTTTTGCTTTCGTGTGCGGATGTCAACAAGTGTAACTCGCCGGTCATGGCCAATGGGCACATAAGTGACATAAGCGATTTCCGTCCCATCGGGCGACCACGCCGGAAAAAAGCCCCTCACGAGGAGTTCTTCTTTCTGCTTACCTAAGGTCGCAATGTAGATAAAGGACGCGGCACCGAGGTCATCGGCGTACGTGTAAGCAATCTGTTTACCATCGGGCGACCACGTCGGAGCATCCCTATAAGCGTCTTTCTTGAAAACGCGTTGGACCTTGCTGGTATCTGGATCCATCAGATACAAATCTCGAACACCCTCGCGATCGGAGACGAAAAGAATCTGATCACCACTCGGAGACCAGACCGCGTCAACATCCGCCGCGCGATGCTGTGTTAAATTCACCTGTTCAGAACCATCCGGATTCATGGTGTAGATGTCATAATTGCCATCGCGTGCGGAGGTAAACAGAATTTTCGGGGTCGTCGGCGCTTTGGCGAAAAGCAACGAAACGCTTACATGTAGCACCAACAAGATCAATATGGCAAAACGGTAGCAGTCTTTGCGTTTGAATTTCGGCAGTCCGCAAAGTCCGTCAAAGAATCGTTGATAGGTGGTGTCGATACGGATAATCACAGCATCAAGGGTATCGCGGGATATCCCTGCCCAATGCTGGTGGGTGCGTTGGATCAACTTCGTCAAGTGAGGTTGCAGGCGATACCGACCGGCATACTTCCCGTAGATGCGGTAGTAGCGTTGCTCAAGTTTGAGGAAGTGGTTATACACATTGCACAAGTCGTCAAACATGTTACCCAAGCGCATATTTTGTGGATGTTCACGTATCTGGTGTTTGTGCGTTCTACGTTTCTGTTTTCTGTTTTTCATAGGTTTCACAGTTCACAGTTTTTACCCCCAGTTCAGTGGGTTGGCAGACACACAACCAAGCGGTTGTGCTGAACATGTCTGCCACTGTGATACTAAGAGTATACCAAATCTTGATGGCAATGTCAAGAAAAAACACAGGCTAAGTTTCTCACACTTTTAACAACAAAACCTTTCACCACAAACCTTCCGAAAAAATGGGGGCAAGTGACCAAATTTTTTTCTTGCTTTAGCCATACTTGGTTTTAGTATTGCTTATTGAGGATTGTTTCCACACAAGAATCAAGATATGGCTATCAACGCTGCTAATAGCGTTTGGTTGCTTCTAAGGCAACGCGCATGGTAAAATATTACCATGAGATGACTTGATTGATAGGTTTTTCATATTGCGAATGGAGATGATAGATGTCCAGATACCGACTTCCACAGATCCTTTTTTTGAGTTACTTACTATTCTGTTTCACGAGCATTTCCGAAACAGGGCATGCTACTGACCCACCAGCACATGATTCACTACCCGATAAAGATACAACGGATAAAACGCAACTATACTACCGTATCCACCAACTCCGTTTTGATGGAAATGCACATTTTAACCAGAATAGATTGATAAAACTATTTGGATGGGAGAAAGAAAAAGTATATGCTCGTTCGGAAATAATAGATGGGTTTGAACGGATCGTCGCTGCGTATCGGGAAGCAGGTTTTGTGTTTGCAGAAACGTCTCCTGACATTGAAGTGATGTCGGAAAATACAAAAACCAACAACGAAACACATGTAACTATTACTGTAAAAGTTGTTGAAGGGAAACGGGTTCGTATAGGTGAGGTTACACTGGCAGGCAACGAACATTTTTCGGAAGTTGAAATCCGAGATCAACTCAATTTACGGCAGGGGAAACGCTTTACAACAGTCAACTTGGAACGGGGATTAGAACGCATCCAGACGCTTTACAGCGAATATGGGTATCCCAAAATTGAGATTGCCCCTGAGAACTTCCGGTTTTTGGCGGAAACAGGCACTGTTGATTTTCATCTAAGTATCCGAGAAGGCGCGCAGATCCAGATTGGTGAAGTCAAGGTCAGTGGGCTGAAGAAGACGAAAACGGGTGTAGTCCTTCGGGAAATCTCAGTAAAACCGAACCAACGTTTCGATCAGCGTGACATTGAGGCAAGTTATCGTCGTTTACGAAATTTAGGGTATTTCTATCAGATCAACCCAAATGTGTTAGAAGCTGGAGCGACAGAAGACAAGATTAATTTTCACGCACATGTAACCGAAGCGAAAACAGGACGATTAAGCGGCGTTATCGGATATGCCCCACCCGATTCTGAAGCAGATGCAGCCCCACAACTCACGGGTGTCCTGGAAGCCCGTGAAACCAATCTACTCGGAACTGGAAGGCAGGTCAACTTCTATTGGAAATCCGGGCTGCTCAAGATCTTCCGGCTCGGTTATGCAGAACCGTGGATATTCGGCAAACCGGTAACGATCGGTATAGAGTATGGGCAATTCAAACAGCAGAATCCGAATAGGGCACAACTGCCAGGTATTTCGTATAACGACACAGAAGTACTCTCTGAAGAGCAGTCAGGTAACGTAAGTGCTACGACTCACTTTGGCAGCGTCTTTGAAGGAAGCATGACTTTGGGATACAAGCGGATTAACGTACCAAACACAGAGTTACCTTCAACACCAACTTCTTCGTTTGATGTCCAAACCCCAGTTTTTTCCAATCCAAATGCTATTACGTCAACACAGCCAACACCGTACAGTGGGACAAAATACAGTATCGCGTTTCGCTTGACACGGGACACTCGCGACTATTTTCTGAACCCAACGCGCGGACGGCGTGATAGTGTTGCTATTGAGGTATCACGTAGCGATTTTCAGTTGCGGAAAGTATGGCTCTCCTTACAACAATACTTTCCGACTTGGCGGAAACAGACGGTTGCTGTTGAACTCCATGGTGCCGCAGCATGGGGAGTTAATATCCCACCAACTGAACTTTTTTATCTCGGCGGTGCGACCACTTTGCGCGGGTACGATGAAGATTGGTTTTCAGGACCGCGTCGGGTGTATGCCAATTTTGAATACCGTTTCCTTGTCGGACCCGACTCGCAGATTTTTGTCTTTACGGATTTAGGTGCTGTAACTTTAGTTGAAGCTCCGTCTGTTTTTGATAGGCTCCGAGTCGGTTACGGTGTTGGGGCAAGACTTGAATCTAAGGGCGGCATCTTACGAATCAACTATGGGCTTGCTGCTGGGGATTCCCCGTTGCGTGGTAAGATCCATGTCAATTTAGGTACCTCGTTTTAAACCACGTATTTGTTCATACTGACGTGCATTTAGACAGAAAACGGATAATGCATCTCAATCCCGACTTTTGACAAAATATTTACATATTCCATTTGTCACTTACCCCCATTTTTTTTTGAGGGTAGTCTGTCGTTGATATTGTTAG
>VYCT01000182.1 GCA_009843785.1 Candidatus Poribacteria bacterium
TTTCATAAAAGCTTAGGGGCATTAGTTTTCGTTTTTTCACCCGTTTTACTGAGAAGGTCGCATGCTGGAGCTCGCTCCTACAAGAAGAATGTTTACCAGAAGATCAAAACTATAGCAGTACAAAATGATCCTAATAAACACTTAGAGTTGTTTAGCCGCTGTTTATGGATGGTTAGTTTCAGATATGTTATGGGGAATGTCTTTAATCGCACCCCATCGGACTGCCAATTTCCCTTGAGGTGCTATGTCCCGCGCGATTTTTAAGGTCTCTACCAACCCTTTTTCCGCAGCAGTTTTCACATCTTCCGGTTCAACAGCCGCATTGCCGATGTAGACTTCGTCGATTAACCCCTTGAACGGCGGACGGCTGATAATCGCAGGCACCTGTGGCGTTCCTGGATCGATATCTAACGGCACTTCTGTGTCAAGGTCGCCATCAACATAGGCGCGCCGGACTTTCTTATCGTAGGTGAAAGCCACGTGATGCCACGTTCCATCGACAATCAATCCTTTACTATTAAAGTTTCCACGATCCTGTAAAGCCGGGGTGCCGAAGGCACAATGCAGCTGTCCATTATCCCTATGAACGAACATCGCATAGTTCCGATCAGGCCAGGCATCTTTACCGACAATCATCCGCCAACCGGTGGCGAGATCCTCAACGTTAACCCACGCCATCAGCGTAAATGTCGGTGTCGTGAACACATCATCGTGCGGAATCTCGATCTTATCTCCCGCACCGCTGAAGGAGAGTGCTTTTCCAAATTTCCCGTCAACGACTTTAGGCTTCCCAAAAACTTGTCCATCGTGTCCGTTACCTGAAGCGTCCTTAACCGTTTTGTCTATGTCTTCATCAAAAAGCCAGATACCTAAGATCGTCTCTTCATCAATTTTTGCGTTCCCAGAGATAGCAATGCCTAAACAAAAAAAGACAATTGAAAGTCGAGTAAAAGTCTTCATCGTTTTTCTCCTCAATTGATAAAGATATGGCGCGCCTGCGAAGCGCGCCTATTGAGAGGGAAATTAGTGACTTTATTAGACAGACAAGAAATTCCGAATCACGTAATCCAGAATCCCACCGTGTTTGTAGTATTCTACCTCCACCGGTGAATCAATTCTGACTAACAATTCCGTCGTCTGTGTCTCCCCATTTGCGCGGACGATCTTCATTGTCGCCATCTGGCCCGGCTGAAGGTCGTCAGCGAAGCCTGTGATGCTGATAACTTCACTACCATCGAGGTTAAGCGTCTGCGCATTTTCACCAGCTTTGAACTGCAATGGTATAATACCCATACCGATGAGGTTACTGCGGTGGATGCGCTCGTAACTCTCAACGACAACCGCTTTGACACCTAAGAGTTTCGGTCCCTTCGCTGCCCAGTCGCGGGAACTCCCCATACCGTAGTCCTGTCCAGCAAAAATGACAGTCGGGATACTGTTTTCTTGGTAGCGGAGTGCTGCCTCGTAGATAGTCGTCTGCGTCTCGTCTGGATACTGAACCGTGAATCCACCTTCTATATCCGGTGTCATCAGGTTGCGGACACGACGGTTCGCAAAGGTGCCGCGACTCATCACGCGGTCGTTACCGCGTCTGGAACCGTAGGTGTTAAAATCTCGTGTTTCAACACCGTGTTCTTGGAGGTATTCACCCGCCGGACTCTCCGCAGCGATCGCTCCTGCTGGTGAGATATGGTCGGTAGTGACAGAATCTCCGAAGATACCGAGAATCCGTGCGTTCACGACATCCGAGATAGGTGCAGGCTCGCGCGCAAAGCCTTCAAAGAACGGTGGGTGTTGGACATAAGTGCTTCGCTCGTTCCACGGATAGAGAACGCCCGTCGCACCAGCGAGTTCTTCCCATTCCGGTGCTTGGTTGCCGATCGATGCGTACATCTCTTTGAATGTGCGCCGATCAACCGCTGCGCCAATCATCTCGGCAATTTCTTGACGGGTGGGCCAAATGTCCCGCAGATAGACGGCTTCGCCAGCATCGTTATGTCCAAGCGGTTCAGTAGCGAGATCGATGTCAATCCGACCTGCGATGCCGTAGGCGACAACGAGTGGCGGCGACATCAGAAAGTTGGCTTTTATCTCTGGATGTACACGCGCCTCAAAGTTTCGGTTGCCACTCAAAACACTGGCGGTGACGAGATTCCCGTCATCTATCGCTTCTTGAACCACATCGTTGAGAGGTCCACTGTTACCGATGCAGGTTGTGCATCCGTAGCCTACGACGTTATAGCCGAGTGCCTCAAGATAGGGCAACAACTCTGTATTTTGTAGATATTCGGTTACGACACGGGAACCGGGGGCTAAGCTTGTTTTGACGTAATCGGGAACACGCAGCCCCTTTTCAACCGCTTTCTTGGCGAGCAATCCCGCACCAATCATTACGGAAGGGTTACTTGTATTCGTGCAGCTCGTAATCGCGGAGATAACGACGGAACCGTGGGTTATACTATTGCTACCGCCTGTGTCTTCCGTCACACCAAATCCATCGTCCGCTACAGGGCGTGTCAGGAGTTCATTGAAAGTCTGTTTGACATCTGACAACGCGATACGGTCTTGCGGTCGCTTCGGTCCGGCGATACTCGGTTCGATGTCGCTAAGATCAATTTCAAGCACATCCGAATACTCGACTTCTCCAAGGCGTGGGATACCGAATATCCCTTGCGCCTTAAGATACGCCTCTACCGTGTCAACGTGTGTTTCATCCCGTCCTGTGAGACGCAGGTATCGCATCGTCTCGGCATCAGGCGGGAAGAATCCGATCGTCGCGCCGTATTCAGGACACATATTGGAGATCGTCGCACGGTCAGGTAGCGAGAGTGCTTCTACACCTTCGCCAAAGAACTCGACGAACTTACCGACGACTGCGGCAGCTCTGAGACGTTGCGTCACGGTCAACACCAGATCTGTTGCGGTAACACCCTCTTGCAGTTCGCCTTTGAGATGGACACCGAGCACTTCTGGTGTCAGGATATAAACAGGTTGACCTAACATCGCTGCTTCCGCTTCAATACCGCCGACACCCCACCCGACGATACCTAAACCGTTAATCATTGTCGTATGCGAATCCGTACCGACGACAGTATCCGGATAGGCGAGTGAATCTTCTGTCATGACAACTTTCGCGAGATATTCCAAGTTCACTTGATGGACAATGCCGATAGAGGGTGGAATGATATTGAATTTTTCAAACGCCTGCTGCCCCCATTTCAGAAATTCGTACCGTTCCTTGTTCCGTTCAAATTCCCGCTGGGTATTGAACTGAAACGCGTTCTCTGAACCATACGCATCAACTTGGATAGAGTGGTCAATGACTAAATCGACGGGGACGAGAGGTTCTATCATGCTTGCATCACCGCCAAGTTCTGCAACAGCGGAACGCATCGCCGCAATATCAACGACAAGTGGTACACCCGTGAAGTCTTGTGCGACCACGCGCGCCGGTTTGAAGGGGATTTCCGCGGCTTTCGGTGAACGCGCGTCCCAACTTGCCAAATTCACAATGTCGTCTTCTGTGATTTGGTGTCCGTCGTAATTTCGTAATAGCGATTCGAGTAAGATGCGGAGGCTGATAGGCAAAGTCGCAATGGATCCGATGCCTGCTTCCGCTAAGGCAGGAAGTGAATAGTAGTTACACGTAAGCCCTTCGCTTTCAAGGGGTTGGTGTGTATTAAACAAATTGTGCTCGGGATGGGGCATCTGCTAACTCCTTTGGTTTGTGAATAATTCTCCAATAATTTTACCATAAGTTAGCGTTAGATTTCAATTTTTTTCAAAATTAAAACTGCACCGAACACAGATGTCTCTTCCCGTGTGCACACAACGAAATCTTCAACAGCATCAAATGCGAAAATCAAACCAATTGTCGTAATGTACGCGATTCCAAGTAAGCAGGCAATCTGAATAAAATAAGGACAGTGAAGGTCAATGGTAGACGATAGCAAGTTACAGCATTAGCACGCATAGACTCCGGTGTTACTCTTTTGGTGCTGTGGCACGATATTTCGCCTGGGCTTTGATATCTGGCGGGTAGTGAATCTTCCACACTTTTACCTTTGCAGCGGGGAATTCTTTTTCTGGGTAAACTGGAATGAAGTGTGGATTCTTTATGCCGCGGAAGAACAGACTGACAGCAAGACTGTTCCAACCGATAGGTGGGATATAATAGAGTGTGTTACTTTGGGTGTCTTCATCAAAATAGTGTAAAATACCGCCGTTTACGTTTTCAGTGCAAAGGTTTCTCTCAACATCTCTTTGTTCAGAGACAGCAACATAGGGGAGGTGGACATTTTTTCCAGTTTTGAGTTTCGCAGTGATACTAACGGGTTTGGCGAAGTCAACGTCAATAGACTTTATGGCGGAGTTTTCCTCGGCAGGTACCATCCGAGATTTTGATGAACCGCCTTTAGGAGTGCGTGCCTGCATCCGTATCATCTTAAACTGCCGATCACGGTTTTCATCGCTTCCGACGAAAGAGGTTTTCTGTGGATGGAGTACTTCAGTTTCGGTTAGCATCAAGTGTGTTGCTTCGTGAGTTTTGAGAAACGCAAGTGCTTCTTGCTCCGATTGTGCACAGAAGACGTGTCGAGAATAAAGGTGTATCCAATATTGAATAAAATGATCTTGGTCAATGACAGTTTTGACACCGCCGAGAACGTTAAGGATACTGCCGTAACTCCATTCAGTGCAAACAACAATATTTCCCTTTTCTTCGTATTCTGTTTTCATCCAATTCAAAGCATTTTCCATGGCGATGCCTTGTGGTGTGTTCCGCCCCGGTATTGCCCCGCGCATCTGGGTCGGGGTAAGAACACCGCGCGTGGCGAGGGAATCTGCACCCGTGGTGTTGGGTAGCTCCCCTAAAAGTAACACTGTTAGCACAGCAGTGCTGATGCCAATTTTTAGGATAGACTGTAACCATGCTTGCATTTTATATTTTTCGCCAATAAAGCCAGAAACGAAGTGAGTTAATACTGCAGTAAAGAAGGCAAACGGTACACCAACAAAGAAATCGTAGCGTCTCGCGTCTCTTGCGAGTCCTACCCATAAAAGGAGCCATATTGCCATTGCAATATAAACGCGTTCGTTTTTGATAGGCTCTTTGCGTGTGCATGCAATTCCGAGTGCTGCGACACCTGTAAGTGCCATGGCGATGCGAAAAAGATATTCACATACGGTGAACGATAGGCGGTACGAGAGAAGTCCGACATTTTCAGTATGTTCAGCAAGTAAACGGACAAGAGGTGATAGGACGTGTGAGAGAGACACTCTGAAAAAGGTTGATAACATGATGAGACAGAGCATTAGTGCAAGGATTATCCCTTTTTTGCCCCATACCCGCACGCAGCCACCTATCAATCCAAGACTACCCAGTAAAAACACGCCGCCATACCGAAAATACCAATAATCGTCAGTAGCACTATCTAATTCTGTTACAGTTTGCATCAAACGGTTATTACTGAAGGGAACAGTATTCTCTGTAAAAGAGGTTTGCTGGCTGAAAGCGTAACTCATGCTCAGGATAAGGCATCCTGCACACAAGACTAAAGCAAGGGTACGCGCTGAAATACGCTCACCGATAAACTGTGAGATAGATGTGTGGGTAGTCAAGAAGTATCGAAACACACGCATCCCTAATACCACAAGGGGCGGAAATAGCACGAGTACCGCTAAATAGGTGGCGAACCCCTCACCGTGCCGATATGCAGGCGAGAGCAAGTAGAGCCACGGCACAAACATGAACATCCATAACAGGTATTCTGTAAGTCGTTCCTCTGTTTCTGATGTCAAGAACCGCCACAATTCTATCGCGAGAATAACGAGCCCGAAAACGCCAAATCCTTCCCAAGATAGACCACCAAGGCACATAAAAAACCCAGAAAGCGCAGTGCCACCGAATCGGTAACGCTGCTGTTCTGCTTGTTCTTTCCAGAGGTACATTATGACGGTCAGAATACCGAGGAGCCAGCACCAACTGTCTCTATCGCTGAACCCGGCGGCACTCCGTTCCACACCACCGGGCATAATTGCCAAAAGCAACCCAACAGTGGCGGCAAAGTTAAGTCCGAATGTTCGATATAGGAAAATACAGAGGACGCCCATGCCGATCAGAAAACAGACGACGGGCGCGAAGAGGTGTACCTGATAGAGGGTGACATTCGGAAAAAATAGGATTATCAGTTTATAGGCGGACGCAGTAACGTAAGAGTAAGCGTTGAGGGTCTGTCCCAGGTCTCTACCAAGAGGCAACCAGCGGTGCATATCGCGTGCGGGCAATGTGCCATGCTCTGCAATGATTCCTGCTTGCCAGTAGTAAAGATAGGCATCCGTAGAGATAAACTGTCCTTCAGGGATCCCAGGGACTCCTTGAACCCGGATCCAGCCAGCAACAAGCAGTATGAGTAGCAGAAGTGTGAATGTACCAAGATGCTTTACAATAGGATCAGTTTTCATAAAGAGATGAGGGCCTCATGCGATTCCTCGGTTGTTGGACAAAGGCATTATACTCTGCCTGTATAGGTTGGTGCTACGTTAGCATGTGAGACGCAAAAATCACATCTCACATGCTAATACTCTGATGTGCCCGGGTAAAACGCTATTTAAGAGGGACTTCAGATGATGGTTGCGAGTCAGTAGGCGGTGGGGGGGCTTTAGGAATAGATCGCCCAGTTTCTTGCGGTTGATTGGATTGCTTCCCAAGGGCACGTTCCACTTGTTTAGCAAGTTGCGGGTCGCTTTTGGCAAGTCTGCGGAGCCCTTCTTCGGGGCCATATAGATTCAAGAGGTCCTCTGCTTTCTTTATGCGCGTTGGATCCCACTGTGCTTGAAGCATGTTTTCAATGGATTCATCGGTGAGATGTTCTGGCAGTTGCGGCATAAACCGTTTCTGGAGTGCTGCCGCTTTTTCAGTATCACTCATGTTTGTGAACGTTTCAAAGTCTTGAAGCATCTGCTCGAATTGTTTCCATTCTGTTTCGGCTGCTTTCCACTCCGCTTTTGCAGCTTCACGCGCTTCCATTGCCCGGTTTTGCGATGCGGAATTCTCTGTAGCAGGTTGTTGTGTCCAAGTGCCGTTCCACCCCCGTTCGCGGAGGTAGTCCTCAAAGCCCTCGGGTGGAGCCCAGCCTTCCGGGGGTGTCCAATCTTCGGGAGGCAGTTGTGCGGCTCGGACCATTTCACGCGTCACGTGTGGTGGTTTTTCAGAAAGCGTATTGTAATTCTCATCAAGGTAGATAACTTCCCATCCCTCTGGGGGTTTGCCACGATAGGTGAGATCAAATCGCTGTTCCTCTGTCAGGCTTGGACCCCAGGTCTTCATTGAATCCAGACTCTCAGGGTTCCTATACACGTAAAGGCGGTTCTTTTTTGAGGGGAGAAAGACATCCGGGCGATCATCAAAGAAGAAACCCCCAGATACTTCTGGATCTGCTTGCTCTGCAAGGTCCACTTGTTGCTTTTGCCAGAACTGTCGTTTAATGAAAGCATCTTTATAAGTTTCAAAATCATCTGTCGGCGGAACAGCGCGTTTTCCAGATGCCCATATCTCCGGTTGGTCAGCAACTTCGGCTATCCAATAACGGGTGCGGAGTGCCGCAGCATAATCAAGGTGTGTTTCAATATGATAACCTTTGTTAAGAATCATTTGAAGCCACTCGGCACGTGGGTAGATCCCATCTACATTGTTCCTGTTAGGATGCTTCTTGCTGTACCAGGCATCAAAAGTCTCCATGAGTGCCTCGGGGGTCTGCGGTCCTTCGTGAATTTGGAGCGGCGCGGGACCCGTAGTTGTCTCTGCTTTTATCGTTATCATAGGTATCGGCACTGGGCCATATTTTCTTTTCATATCTTCTGCGTGGGCTACAGTTTGCGCGCGTAGACGTTCCCAGAGAGCAGCCTTTTCCTCATCAGTTTTATACCAATCTGGATTGATTTTTAGAAACGCGGCAAAAACTTCTTCGGTTTCTTTGTCAATCCATTCCTCCCACGGATCATCGTATACTTTTTCTTCTTGGGCTTCTTTCCCAAACCTAACAGTATTTTTGATTCTTGAAACGAAGGAATTGGAATCGGTTGCTTCCTCAGACGTTGTTTGCTGGCGTGAACCTTGGAATAGAAATAGAACTGTAATACTCAGGACAATTAGTATCGGGATGACAAGGCGTAAACTTTTACGTTTCATCTTATGGCTCCTTTGTTAATCTGTTTCTGCAAAGTATTATGGGTAACCGCTCGATTGGTTAAAAACCAACCGAGCAGCAGTTATTTTCTGGTTTAGTTTTCCGCCGTGTAACGACGCGTACCCGTATCAAAACTCCACCCTTGAAAACTTCCGCAGGCACCCGAGGATTTGTTGACGTACTCATTTCCACCCACTGAAGCAGACCTACCCTTGGTTTCATCAAGGACAGTATACCAGTCGTGCCATGTATAAGTATTAGTGATACTTGAAGGAGAGAACTCAAAATTACCACTTATGTTAATCACCTTTACTGTACCTCCGATAGTAGCGGTGATCTTATAACTGTTAGGTTTTTCTTCTTTCTTATGTTCGGTCCACTTCACCTTAAGTCTTGCATAAATATCACCTGAATCCGAGGGAGAATCTTCTCCATGCCACCATGGAACCATACCCCCATAGACCGCCCAATACCCATCTCTATGGGCAGTGGCAGTTGCCGATCCAGATATATCTAAATCTTGTTCTTGTTTACGCGAAACGTTTGAACTGATTCCCGGTGAAGCGGATGCACAGGCACCAGATGCACCAGCAGAAGCAGAACCACTGAGTGTCCAGTCTCCCTCCATCATCGAAAAATCACCAATTATAGACCCACCACCGTGTGTTTCTAAGACAACACCACCTACGACGAATAATGCAGTGAGGATCAGTGTGATGCCAACAATTTTTTTATCCATTTTGATAAATCTCCTGTTTCGACTCTCTTGCAATAGCAAGTGAAATCGCTGTAGCCAGAAAACTACTGACTTGTGAACCTCAGTTTCTACTGTTTCAATACCTTTAGTATTAGCGCAACAGGCTGACTCTGATAGGTCTTATACAGTCTCCCCACAAGTCAGTGGACATTCTCCGTAAATGTATAAACAACAAACAAGGGTTTTAATTCAATTCATAATTTTCAAACAAACTTTGCTAT
>VYCT01000307.1 GCA_009843785.1 Candidatus Poribacteria bacterium
GTATAATTATAATACACTAATACGCTCGTCTAAATCTGTATTTACGTGGAGGAGATTTAAAGATGAATGAAGTCGTTTACAATGAAGACTTGGTGAAAACAGTAAAAAACAAGTATCTTGCCGTGAATATTGCCGCGAAGCGAGCCAGAGATATTAATGCAAACGGTTTACCCATCGCCCCCACAAACGCGGCAGACAAAAAAAAGAAACCCGTTGCTATTGCAACACAAGAATTAATAGACGGGAAACTCCACTTTGAAAAGGGCGAACCGAAAGTTCCTGATTCAAAAACGCCTTCGATTTTTACCGACGCTGGAGCACCAGGAGACGGAAGCGATATATTCGATGAGGAACTCCTCGAACAAGAAGTCGATACGGAGGTAGCTGAACGCGAAGAGGGACTGTAGCACCGATCACCGTCGTGCTGAGATCCCTAAATCGCGCCTATCACAGAACCTTGTGCGAAAAATGCAAATCACTTGACAATCGTGAGTAAAGTGAGTATAATTATAACGTATTGCTGACGTGGCTCAATGGTAGAGCAAGTGATTTGTAATCACTAGGTTGGAGGTTCGATTCCTCTCGTCAGCTTTCAATCATGGGGGTATGCTAGAGCGGTCAAATAGGGCAGACTGTAAATCTGTTGGCTATGCCTACGGTGGTTCGAATCCATCTGCCCCCATCTGCTCTTATACTGGGCAGTCGTGTAGTCGAATCAACCCAGGGAGCCAGCCTCCAACAAAAATTCCAGATGGACGTGCTTCAGTGATATGCCACATTATCACTTATGTTATGCGGGAGTAGCTCAGCTGGTAGAGCATTGGCCTTCCAAGCCATGTGTCGCGGGTTCGATTCCCGTCTCCCGCTTGTTGATATGTTTTAATTTTTGCCGACGTAGCTCAGTCGGTAGAGCGCGTCCTTGGTAAGGACGAGGTCACCGGTTCAATCCCGGTCGTCGGCTCCACTTACGGAAAGTAGGATTTTATTATGCCGAGAGACATTGTAACATTAGCATGTGATGTATGCAATCAGCGGAATTATGTGACAACCCGGAACCGCCGAACGCAACAAAACCGATATGAACGAAAAAAATACTGCCGGTTCTGCCGAAAACATACACTCCATAAAGAAACGCGATAACTTTTGAGTCACCGCAACGGATCACACGACCTTAACCGTTCAGTGTGTCTCATGAAGTTTAATAAAATATTTGGGTAATTCTGTGTTCCATCAAACCCGGTAGGTGCGGTTTGGAACCGCACCGGGCATGAGTAAAAATTACCCGATTAAATTCTTAATCTTGATCTGACACACTATCGAAATCTTGCAGGCCAGTAGCTCCAACGGTAGAGCGTCGGTCTCCAAAACCGAGTGTTGGGGGTTCGAATCCCTCCTGGCCTGTCTTTTATAATTTATTATGATAACTCGCTTAAAAAAATATCTTCAGGGAATCCATCTCGAATGGCAGAAGGTAACTAAACCGGACATCAAAGAGGTACAAGGGAGTACCATTACCGTTATTGTCGCCTCCGCCCTCTTAGGGCTTTACATCGGTATCATTGATGGTAACCCTAAATTTCCTGAATGGAAGAGTCCTTTATCTTGGATTTTTCTCGCCGCCCTGCCAGTGGTTGTCTTTTTGATCGTAAAAAGTTGGGAAGACCACTCACAAAACGATAGAGACCCTGAGGCGGCTATTGATGGAAACCGAAAAATAATCGCAGCGGCAGTAGCCAGCATCCCACTCATCGCTGTACTTGTGAGCCAGTATGCCTTGAACACCTCCCTTGAGGGCTTCGGGATGACTTTCCTCAGAACGCTTTTTATTCGTAGTTAACTCTTTTGTACTTCAACCAGGGGTGAATCAGAATATGGATGGATACTGGTACGTTGTTCAGATATACACCGGACATGAAAAAAAGGTTAAACTCACCCTCGACAACATGATCGCACGGGAAGAGCTGCAGGACGCGATCTTGCAGATTAATGTCCCGGAAACCGAAGTGGTCGAGGTGAAGGACAGCCAGCGCAAAGTCAGTGTCCGACCTTCCTATCCGGGATACGTACTTGTTAATACCACCCATGAACTTGGACCGCATGTCGAAAGCACGATTGGACAAAGAAGTTGGGCGCTTATACAAGAAACCCCAGGCGTCATGAATTTCCTAGGGCCCCCCGCACACCCATCACCCTTAAGTCCGGATGACGTTGAGGTAATGCTCCAGATGTCAACCGAGGAAGAGGAAATTGTACCAGTTCCAGCGATGGAATACGAGATAGGCGATAAGGTTAAAGTCATCAACGGACCCTTTAGTGGATTCCCTGGCGAAATTGAAGAAATCGACATGGAACATCAACGGTTACGCCTCAGCATTTCGCTTTTCGGGCGTTCAACGTCTGTTGACTTGGGATTACTTGAAGTCGAAGAACTGAACTAAATTCTTACAATCCAGAATAGGGAAAAACAATGGCAAAAAAAGTAGCAGGTGAAGTTAAACTCCAATTGGTATCCGGACAGGCAACACCACAGCCGCCTGTTGGTCCAAGTCTCGCACCCTATATGATTAATCTACAGGAGTTTATCAAATCTTTTAACGCCCAGACGCAGCATCAAACCGGTATGGTGGTGACAACCATCATTACCTGTTATAGTGATAGGTCATTTACCTTTGCCGTAAAATCGCCGCCCGCGGCAGTTTTACTCAAAGCCGCAGCCAAGATCGCCAAAGGTTCAGGGGAACCCAACCGAAACAAGGTCGCATCCGTCACAAAGGATCAAATCCGAGAGATTGCGGAGACGAAATTGCCTGACTTAAATACTACAGATTTAGATGCCGCGATGCGGATGGTAGAAGGCACCGCCCGCAGTATGGGGCTTACGATTGGATAGCGAAGGGCGGCGCATGCGCCGCATAAACTCGCTTTGGAACAGGGCTACACAGATATGCCCACTGACTATCGGAGAACAACATGGCGAAAAGAGGAAAACGATACACCGAAGGCAAGGCGCATGTAGATAGACTCCAACTCTACACAGTAGATGAAGCCGTCTCGCTTGTGAAAAAAACGAGCGGGGCGAAGTTTGATGAGACGGTTGATCTCGCATCACGCCTCGGTGTAAATGCACAACACGCCGATCAGAATATCCGCGGCACCGTTACACTGCCACACGGCACAGGGAAATCCGTCTGTGTCGTCGTCTTCGCCGAAGGCGACCCCGCACGACAAGCTGAGGAAGCTGGCGCAGATTTCGTCGGAACAGATGACCTCGTTGATAAAATCGTTGACGGATGGCTCGATTTTGACGCAACCATCGCGACACCCGACCTCATGCGCAGTATTATGCCCAAACTTGGACGAGTCCTCGGACCGAGAGGTTTAATGCCTAACGCCAAGGCTGGCACCGTCACAATGGATGTCGCTGATGCAATACAGAATATCAAAGCAGGTCAAATCGAATATCGGGTAGAACGCTCATCGGGCATCGTTCACGTTCCGATCGGTAAGACCTCATTTGAAGAAGAGAATATTAAAGCGAACCTCAATGCTATAATGGGGGCACTCGTCGCCGCTCGCCCCTCCTCCGTAAAGGGGAGATACATTCGGAGCGTGGCTATATCGGCAACCATGGGCGCTGGTATCCGGATAGACCCACAACAATTTGTATAAATGACGCGGGATACGATATGGAAATAGTCTTTACAGTTGAATGGAGTCGTAGAACGTAGGTGCCATTGGCTTAATTGCCTACCGAGGCTTGAATGGAATGGAACACAGGGCGTGCTGCTCAACGCACATATCCGATTTATTGCCCCCTGTTGCTTTCTCTGTTTATCTAAGCCTCCAGGCACCTGGGGGCTTTTTGCATGCAATCGTATACCCAATTAACCTGTTTGTATGGAAACCGAAGCGACGTCATGTGGCTTCCATACAACCTACACAGAAAGGAGCTGACACATGCCGAATCAGGCGAATGTTCAGCAAACAGAACAAATTCGTGAGATGTTCAACAATGCTGACGTTGTTCTGCTAACAGACTTTCAAGGACTCACCGTCGCAGAAATTAACGAGCTCCGGAATCAACTCCGAGCCGCTGATATCCGGTATAAAGTCTGTAAGAACACTTTAGTGAATGTCGTCGCTGAAGAGAAAGGCATTGAAGGGGTAAGCCCTTATCTCAAGGGAAATACAGCCCTCGCTACCGGCACAGATCCGGCGGCATCTTCAAAAATCTTGCTCGCATTTGGCGAGGAACACGAAAATTTTAAAATTAAAGGCGGAATTCTCGGGACACAGGTGATTGACGCAGCAGGCGTTGAAGCACTGAAGGATATGCCCTCACGCGAAGCCCTTGTCGCTAAGACCGTCGGACTTATCAGCGCACCACTCACTGGACTCCTGCGAACCCTACATCAAGGGTCACCTGCTAATGGGATAGTCAATGTCCTGAGTGGAACAATACGTCAGGTAACCTCTGTCCTAACGCAGGTTGCCGAGCAGAAGAAAGAGGCAGACAACGCCTAACGCTTATACGAAGTATCACAGGGAAACCGAGGCACTGTGTCTCTATTTTCCTAAAATTCTAATCAAGTCAATTGTGTACGACTTATAGAGAGGATATAAACATGGCCGCAGATATGGAAAAAATGATTGAGGAAATTAGCAATATGACCGTTCTGGAACTCTCCGAACTGGTCAAAGCATTGGAAGATAAATTTGGCGTCAGTGCATCAGCCATGCCGGCAGTCGCTATGCCAGGCATGATGCCCGCTGCAGATGGGGCCGCCGCAGAAGAAGAAGCTGCAGCGGAAGAGAAAACCGAATTTGATGTACAACTCAAAGAATTCGGTGCCAACAAGATTCCCGTTATCAAAGAGGTGCGCTCCCTTACCGGGCTCGGCTTGAAGGAAGCAAAAGAAACAGTCGAATCCGCACCCGTCGTCATTCAAGAAGGGGTCTCTAAAGAGGATGCCGACAAGGCGAAAGAGCAGCTCGAAGAACTCGGCGCAGTCGTCGAAATTATCTAAATCGCGGTCAAGACCGCATGCTTTAGCTTGCGCGATGTAGACACCGCGTGATGAATACGAAACCCATTATGGTTTTGAGCATAGCGATTTGCTACGGCGAACTATAATGGGTTTCTGTCTTTTGTAAAATAACCCGCGTAACGATCGCACAAATTGAAACTGTTCTATTGAAAATTACCAAGCCACACCGATGTTTAGTATTCTTGATGTTTTTTATCTCGTTTTCAGCCAACTCGCAGTCGGTGGATTTGTGCTGCTCCTTTTAGTCCCGAAAACGTTAGTTGGGCCGAACTTCTATCGTTTGATGGGAAGCATCTACTTGCTTGTGAGTGGTTTATCGCGCTGCGCGGACTTAGCACTCCATCGGCAACCCGTCACTTTTCTCAATTTTTTCGGATTCTGGCAGAACCCCGAGTCTGTTTTGGTCATCTCTTTTCTGCTTATCCTTTTCATCTATACACTGAGTTGGTGGTTCAAAGTCCCGTTGCTCACGCGACTCGCTTTCTGTGGCGGCGTAGTTTGTGGTGCTGCCTGGGTCGTTTTGAGTGCCCAGCGTTATTCCGAAATTGTTCAATTGCCGGGTGAAATGTTTCTGCTCCCACTTCAATTCTTGACAGCTGCTGTATTACTGGGTGCTGTCCACAGCGGCATGTGGTTTGGGCACTGGTACCTTGTGACACCGGATCTACCGGTGAATTACCTAAAACGGTTTAATACCGTGTTACTCTATACCCTTTCAGGGATGGCATTGCTGCTCTGCCTGAACATCTATTTCAGGCAGCAATCCACGGATGCTGTCCCTTTTAATCTTTTCTACCAAATCATCTTCAGCATGCGGCTGCTTATAGGCATCGCTGGCACATTGCTCCTCTACTTTATTACATGGGACTGCCTACGCCCGAAGTCTGTCGCGCGTGATGTACTTGGGGCAACACGGGCAGCAACCGGTTTTCTTTTTATTGCCATTATTACCGTTTTCCTCGGTGAGTTTTGCAGCCGATTTTTGCTTTTGGAGATGCGGTTCATCTTCTAATCTTCAGGATTTGCATAAATCCCGAAAACTGACTGCTAATATTGTAAATTTCGTTGTAATTTAAATTCATAACATGCTAAAATAACTATAAACATTAAAGACCTTTAGGAGGCACATAATGAAATCTCAAATTTTTTATGAACCCGAATCAATGAGCCTCGAAGACCGACCTGTACCAGAACCCGGTGATAATGACCTGTTAGTTCAAGTACGTTCGGTAGGTATCTGCGGTTCGGATGTCGCATATTATTTTGGTAACAGTTCGCTTGAAACAGACGACGGAAAAGGACCCCTGATCCTTGGGCACGAATTTACCGGTGAAGTCGTCGAAGTCGGCAGTGAAGCAGGAACAACAGGTGGATTTAAAGTAGGGGACAGAGTTGTCGTGAATCCCGTCCAGTCAAACCCGGACTCCTTTTGGAGTCAAAAAGGGTTGTCCAACCTGTGTCCTGAAAAACGTGTTTTAGGTGTAGGCGTTGATGGCGGATTCGCCGAGTACGCTGTCTCTGATTATCGTTGGACAGTCAAATTACCCGATAATGTTACTTATGATCAAGGCGCATTAACAGAACCCCTCGCCTGTGGACTTTATGCTGTCAACAATCTCAACGCTGAAGAAGGGCAGACTGCCGTTGTTTTTGGACCGGGGCCTATCGGTTTGATGATGGTGCAAGTATTGAAGAGCCGCGGCTTGAAAAACGTACTGCTTGTCGGAACTCGTGATTATCGCTTGGATTGCGGTAAGGAACTCGGGGCAGACGTAGTCGTCAATGTCAGCGATACCAACTCTCCACACTACGTTGAAGCTCTCGGTGCTACGATTGAGGAACTCAATAACGGTGAATTGGCGGACCGCGCAATTACCGCTACCAGCTCACTTGACGCAATTCACACCGCTTTGGAAATCACGGGTAGGCACGCAACCGTCGTTATTTTCGGACTCCCCGGCGACACAGATGTCATGCAGGTACCTATCCTTGATACGATCCTCATGGATAAAACCATTCGGTTCTCTTGGCTCGCACCCGATACATGGGAAGAGGCAGTACAACTCATTTCCAGCGGCGATGTCAATATGGACAAAATTATTAGCCATGAATTCTCGCTTGATTCGCTCGTTGAAGGGATAACAAAGGTCCGAAACCGCGAAGATGCATGCACTAAGGGATTGATAAAGGTCTCTGATTAACCGGTATGTAACATGGGTATCCCATTTTTCATCGTTTTTGTCCTTTCGATTGCTTTTCTATCGCTGGGGATAACTGCCTTGGGTGACTTTGTCTCGGTGGAGTGGCCTCAGCAGGATTCACCCGAGGCGGTCACCCCCTACCTCAATTTGCATGCCAATTATTCAGCAGTCGGGCGATGCGTCTCAGGGTTTCTACTATTTCTGCTGAGCCTCTATGTTATGGGTTTTCTCCTCTATCTTGAGGAGCGAGAGAGCGGTAGGATTATGAAAAACGTTAAAAGTTTCGCTAAACTACGACAGTTACTGGAACGGCATCAAAAAGGCAAATTGAAAGAGCATTGAAGGGGTAACTTCTCTCAGCATGGAACAGGAACAAAAAAACGACTTACTTCTGCGCGCAGCGCGATGTCTGCCAGTGGAACGCGTACCCGTATGGATGATGCGGCAGGCGGGCAGGTCAGATCCGATTTATCGGCAGATTCGACAAGAATTGAACGTCCCTTTAGAACAACTCTTCCGAACCTGTCCCGCACCGATGTCAGACACTGATGTCGAATCGGCTGTCAAGATTTCGCTGCTCCCAAAACGGATCGGCGTTGATGCAATTATCGTCTATAAAGATATTCTCACCCCACTTGCACCCATGGGCGCGCATTTCCGGTTTGACCCAGGCCCCATTTTAAACCCACCGATTCGGACGCAAGCACAGATAAACGCACTCCAACCGGTCGATGACCCCCCCTCACAGTTAGCGTTCACAGGGAAAGTCATTCGTAAACTCCGAGAGACCCTGAACGGAGAACTACCGCTCATCGGTTTTGCTGGAGCCCCTTTGACCCTCGCATTTTTCCTGATTGCCGGGGAGAGCCCTATCAAACGCGGTACCGGCGTAACTGAAAAAGCAACCCCTGTATTCCAAATGATTGAAGAAGCCCCTGAACGCTTACATCGTTTACTAAGCAAATTGACGGAGATGACCGTTAATTATTTGAACTACCAAATTAGCGAAGGTGTCCAAGTTGTCCAGCTTTTCGAGTCCATCGCGGATGTCTTACCCAGACACATATATAAAGAGTTCGCATTTCCGTATCACCAACAAATTTTCGCTGAACTCAGCCCAGAGGCACCCGGAATACTTTTCGCAAAAGAGTGTAACCATCTCGATCTAATGCTCCAAAGTGGCGCAGGCGTACTGAGTGTCGGCAAATGTGTAGACCTCGGCAGAGCCAAAGCTGAGACGGATGGCACCGTCGCTTTTCAAGGGAACGTTGATAACGATATACTCCGGGACGGAACACCCGATGACATCACAGCCGCTGTCGAAACCTGCCTAAAACAGGGCGGAAAGACAGGACATATATTGAATTTGAGTCATGGACTTCACAGAGACACACCTTTTGAAAACGTTAAACATTTTGTAAATATCGCAAAAACACTTTAGGAATAGAACAAGAAACATGACAGAGAATCCTTTTGCACCACGACAATACGGACAACTCGTTAAAGTTACAGAGCGGGTGTATCTGTTTCGCAATATCGTCAACTCCTCTATTATCATTGGAGATAACGGTGTAGCCGTAATTGATACGCAAGTAAACCAAATGATGGCACGACGACTCTACAACGCCATCCGTACTGTTACAGACAAGCCAATTCTGTATGCGATTAACACACACTATCACTGGGACCATACGAACGGAAACACTATTTTTCATCAGGTAGGCGCAACTGTCGTCGCACGCGAGATGACGAAAGACTTCATGGTCAATAGATCACCACGGCAAGAGGCTTTCCTCCGATCGCGGGGTTTCACACTCGGCGACCCACCCTTCCTCCCACAGCAGACATTCACACACGAAACCGAACTCGATTTAGGCAATCAACCCTTACACCTCGTTCATTTAGGAAAGGCAGAAACAGACGATGCCACTGCTATCAGGATTCCCGCAGAAGAGTGTATCGTCTCTGGCGATACCGTTATGACAGGGAGTTTTCCGATCTTTGGGCAACCTGTTATGAATGAAGGGCTCATGGCGAACCACGATTGGATTCATACAATTAAAGAACTCCGAACATACACACCCAAATCTGTACTACCGGGACACGGGCCTTTAGCGCGAGATGCTGAAATAGATCTGTTACTCCGGATAGAGTCCTATTTTCTAACGGAAGTCCGAAAGCGCGTCGAACAAGGCATGTCTTTAGCCCAACTCCTCGCTGAGATGGAAGCTAACTTTCCTGACTGGATTCAGTCTATCGCCGAAGTGTGGGGAACACCCCGCTACGCGATTTTAAGGGTGTACCGCGGGTTGATTGACGACCCGGAACCGGGCTGGCAACACCTGAAACCTTCGGCTATTCCGGTTGCAGATACTGAAAAACTTTACCAAAAAACACACGCACTTGAAAAATTTGAAGCATACCGAGAAACCGCCGAAGAGGTCGCCGAGGGTAATGATTTCGGCTTAGCCATTGCTATCTTGAAAACCGCAACCGAAAAATTTTCTAATCTTCCAGACCCATGGACAGTATACGCAGATTTGCTCACGCAAGCGTCCCGCAGCGTGTCAAGCGTCCTTGAGAAAGGAGACTTCTTCGCCGAAGCGCAAAGAGCACTCAATACCGCACTTGAATTAGACCCTGATTACGCCCCCGCACACCTTTTACGCGGGTACAACCACATCCTCTCTGCTTACCGCAACGGTGATGAAACAAAAACAGGGTTGGCATCCATTTATCGGGCGCTTGTCAACGGACTGCACGGCACACAACTCGCACAAGCATACTTTTCCATCGGACTCGCACATCGCACAAATGGAGATGAAACGTTGGCACGTCAAGCTTTCGCGAAGGCGATCGCTGCCGATCCTCGCTTCATGCCAGCACAATTAGCCAATATGGCGTAGGAGGCATATTAATAATGAGATATGACAGTGTCTTACTCGTTGCATTTGGGGGGCCCACACCCGGATGCTGTCAGAAATACGATAGCGACGCATGTCCCGGTGAAGCTTACTGTTTTGTTGAAGGAATCGCCGGGACTGCTGAATCCCAAAGAGAACGGGTAAAAGACATCTCAGCGCATTACATAAAATTAGGCGGATTTTCACCATTCAACGAATTGACTTTTAAACAAGCCGACGCTTTAGAAAACGCATTAAAAGCACGCAATCTTCCGCTGCCTGTTTATGCAGGATTCAGGCATTGGACACCTTATTTAAAAGAAGTCATCGCTGAAATGGCACAAAAAGGACACCGTAAAATACTCGGCATTATCATGGCACCCCACCAATCCAAAGTCAGTTGGGAGTGGTATCAACAAGCAGTGAAAAAAGGAATTAAGGCAGTGGAGGGTGAAAAACCGACGATTGACTATCTCGACCCGTGGTACACACACAAAGGCTATGTCGGGGCTATTGCTGAAATCATCAAAACCGCGTGTACCGACAAATTAGAACGTGCGGAGCTGGTTTTCACAGCACACGCAATTCCACAAGCGGCGGCCGACACTTCACCCTATACACAACAGTTTGAAAAAAACGGTGCAGCAGTCGCCCAAGAGATTGGGAAAACTCGATTCGGCTTTGCATACCAAAGTGAAGTAGAAAACAGCCCTATCCCGTGGACACAGCCGGATATCAACGACTGGCTTAAAGCCCGAAAAGAAGAAGGCGTTGACACCGTTGTCGCCTCACCGATCGGTTTTCTTTGCGATCATGTTGAAGTACTCTACGACCTTGACATAGAGGCGGCTGAGACAGCGAAAGCGTGTGGTATTGATTTTATTCGGGCTGGAACTGTCGGGGCCCATCCCAAATTCATCAACATGTTAGCAGACTTCGTCTGTGAAAAATCGTCCATTTCTCAGATCCAGTAGGTACCGGATTTTACGTGGAACCCTTGAAGACTTCAAAAACTTCTTCAGTCGCGTAGCGACGGTATGTTTATAGAAATACGTTGAAAAAACGATTTAGCCCCGTAGGGGCGGCATCTGTCTTCTTGAGGAGTGCAATGTCTATGGAATCCCGCAATAGTAGACGTGCCATAGTTATCGGCGGCGGCATCACAGGGTTAGCCGCGTCCTACCGCTTACAGCAAGAGGGAGTGCTTCGCAATATCCCGCTTGATGTTACGCTTCTTGAAGCGACTGGACGCGTTGGCGGTGTTATCCAAACCGAACACCGAGACGGATTCCTCATTGAACACGGACCCGATGCCTTTATCTCTACAAAACCGGCGGCAAAGACCTTGTGTGAAGAACTCGATATCGCAGATCAATTCATAGGCACCAACCCAAAAGTCCGTCGGAGTTTTGTCGTCCGAAAAGGCACTCTGCACCCTGTCCCTGAAGGTTTTTACATGATGGCACCGGGGGCCCTGAAGCCGTTTCTAAAAACCCCGCTCTTCAGCTGGCGTGGTAAATTACGGATGGCATTGGATCTCTTTATCCCACGCCGAGAAAGAGACATAGATGAAGCTGTAGCCCATTTCGTCAGACGCCGACTCGGGACAGAAGCCTTTACACGCATGGCGCAACCCATGATAGGCGGTATCTATACCTCGGATGCCGAAAATTTGAGCCTAAAGGCGACCTTTCCAAGATTCTTGGAGATGGAAAAAACACACGGAAGTATTATCAAGGCACTCCGCGCACAAAAAAAACAGGCAACCGAAACCAGTCGAGATACCAGCGGCCCCCGTTATAGCCTTTTTCTGTCGTTTAAATCAGGAATGCAGACCTTAATTGATACCCTTGTTGACATCTTATCCGAGAGTATTAGATTAAATACGCGTGTGGAGCATATCCAGCAAGATGTTGATGGGACAGGGTGGCGTGTCACGCTTTCCACTGGAGAAACCCTCAATTCGGAACTTCTCTGTATCGCACTCCCTGCGGTGCAAACAAGCGCGCTCGTCCAGCGGATATCAAATCCGCTCGCCACCAAACTCAATGAAATTCCATACGCTTCTTCTGCAACGGTTAATTTAGCATTCCGTCGTACAGATATTATACACCCATTAGACGGCATGGGATTCGTTGTCCCTGCTACGGAAAGCCTATCGCTGATCGGGTGCTCGTTCAGTAGCGTCAAATTTGAGAACCGCGCGCCAGAAGAACACGTCTTGTTACGTGCCTTTGTCGGTGAACCTATCTCTAAAAACGCCGAAACCGACCTTATTCAATTGTGTCAGGCAGATTTAATGCCGCTGCTTGGCATCGAAAACGCGCCACTGTTCGCTACGGTTCGCAAACATACGCAGGCAATGGCGCAGTATCAAGTAGGGCACCAGGACGTTGTTGGTGATATAGAACGCCTCACGCGCGAATTACAAGGCCTCGCGCTTGCAGGAAATGGTTACCACGGTATAGGCATCCCTGACTGTATCCGAAGTGGGGAGACCGCAGCGATTTCACTCTTAGATGCTTTTTGTGAGGCAGCCCATGAATCTTAAGGTGGTGCGTTGGGATATTGTCGGTGTAAGTTTGGGATTGTTCGGATGCCTCTTAACTATAGTAACAGTTAACCTCACACTGCGTGCCGAAGACAACGCACATCGCGTGACAGAGGCATATCAAGGATTTCAGGACGGGAAATGTAAAAGCTGCCACCCGGCTATCTGGAGAGAGTGGGAAAATTCGATGCACGCCAAGGCATGGGTGGATGAAATCTATCAGGCTGCCGCAAAGCAGGTCCCCGACAGGAAAACGAAATGCGACCAGTGCCACGCGCCCCAACCGATTCTCATCACAGGTGTTGGAAAAATGCCGAAGCTGCGGGACAAACAACGAGAGGCTGGTGTTTCTTGTCTCGTCTGCCACCTCGACGCACACGGCGCGATGAACGGACCCCCAGCAAGCGCGGAAACCTATTTTCATGCTAACGTTACCAATCCTATCTATACCGAACCGACAGTGCTTTGCGGGACCTGTCACGGTCAACAAAGTGTTCCTGAGCATGACCAAGTTTCCAGTTTCCTAAAGAGCAAATTCGCCGAGGGTGATGCGAGTTGCGCGACATGTCACATGCCGGTTGTGACACGCTTACAAAGCACAACCAGCCATGAAAGCATCAAAGGCAGAAAGCATACCTGGCGCGGCAGTCGCAGCGTTGCACAACTCAAGCGTGCAGCAACCCTTCAACTTGGATACGTAGATGGAAAAGCGGATGTCAAACTTCGGAGTCAGACCGGACATATCTTACCGGGGGGGACATTGCGCACGATCGTGCTTGAGGTGACAAGGCACGCACCAGATGGCACGCAGCTTCAAAAGCAGCAAATCTCAATTTCTGCCAAGAACGAGAACCGACTGTTTCCAAACGAAAACAGGGCCTACGCTTTTGATATACCATCCGCCACAACCGGCGACACAATTAAAGCCCGCTTAATATACCAGTTGACACCGGATACTCCCGAACCCAAGCGAATATTGATGGCAGAGAAAACGCACATAGTCCCATAACCTACGCATTCATATTCGGCAACGAATCAAAACCGAGCAAACGCTTTAGTGTCGGTGTCGCACGCGAAATAACTTCATCCGAAACCAGTTCCAGATGTGCCTGCTGTGGTTTCAAAATAGAACGACAGAAAAAGCCGAGTAACCCAACACGCGGTTCATTCGTTACATTTTTTGAGGAACCGTGCCATATCGCACCGTTAACAATTAGGACGGATCCCCGCGGTCCACAAATTTGCAACGCGTCGGTGTATTCAACACCCGCTTCAGGCAGTGCTTCAAGCCGTCCGTGGCTCCCCGGCACACAACGGGTGGCACCATTTTCAAGCGTCCAGTCATCTAAAAACCAAACGCTGTTGGCAACCAGTGGAAAACTCGGGCGCGGTGTCGGTAACGCAGATAGTGGATAATCGATATGGAGACCGGCATCCGGCGCACCCGGATAAAGCACATTCACCGTAAACGAACTCAATGTGCAATCGGCACCGAGTAGGTACGCCATCGCAGCGAGCATCTTCGGCTGTTGGATCGCATCTTCAAAAATCTCGCCTTTGTTAACAAGATTCCAGACGCGTTGCGCACTGTCGTTCGCGAGATACCTATGATTTTTACCGGCTGCTTGTTCCGCTGCAGCGAGTGCCAAAGCTCTTTCCCGAAGTTGTTCCGTTATATTGGAGGGTATCAGGCTTTCGAGCAGCAAAAAACCGTGTCGATCCAATTGCAATTTTTCAGATTCAGTTAACATAGGCTTTTCCTCAAATGCATTTTTTTCTTGACAGTTTAAATGTTTTCTGATAATATGTCAAATAGATTGTTGATTTCTGATTAAACGCGTCAGAATTCTTCATCCAAAATTCAGTTTTTGGTTTGACATGTTTTGTTAATTGTGGTATCATATATAAGCGGACTGCATTTTAATCGATGATATACCGATGCGGCGGGAATAAAATTGTACCGATTGCATAAAACATCACGCAACTGCAGGACGATGCTATTTACAGGTTTCGCACCTGTAATGCTAATCTCTCTGGCACGTAACGATTAAATGCTTGCTTAATTTTGCTACTTTTTGCTAAAATAATAGAAAAATTCCCGCAGAGTTGAACATGGAAGTTAGATGCCCGCTTTCCTTATGTTTTAACCTGTGCCTTAGGTTATACGAACCCTATCCTACGGCTACATCGGTATCGGGAAATTTTAATGCTCGTTGGTAAGATGTTAATTGGATGGGCAAACATCGTACCCCGGTCGTCTTTGTCGTATTCTCGCTTGCCCATCTAAGAAACTCAGTACTTAGTCTCGCGAGCGCGCAGACTTAACGAGGAGGATGAGTTAATGAAAAAACGAACACTCGTTTGTTTTTTGATTTTTACATTGTGTGTTTTTTACACCGCAATTCCCAACACAGTTTTCGGGCAAGAAGAGGACGTTTCTCTCGCTGAACGGGTATTGGAAAAATATAGTGCAACGCTTGCGCGCGATGATATCCAAGCGGTGCTACCCCAAGTTCTGGAAGGTTTGAAATCACCAGAGATTCAACCCCTTTTGAATCCGGGAACCATTAACCTTGTCGTTGGGAATCCGGATCTCCTAATACAATTCGTTCCAGACATAGATCCGCAATTCGTGGAGCTTCTGAAAACAGATGCGGAACTTCAGGCAATGCTCACCGATGCAGACGTGCAAGCACTGCTCCAAGATCCGGCAGCGATTGATGAACTTGCGACGTTGCTTGCTGCACCACCGGATCCTGGCACACCGGATCCTGGCACACCGGATCCTGGCACACCGGACCTTGGCACACCGGATCCTGGCACACCGGATCCTGGCACACCGGATCCTGGCACACCAGACCCACCACCGGTTGTTGAACCGCCAGACCCGGAACAACCGGTTGTTGAACCACCACCAGAGAAAGTTAACCCCGCATCTCCATTTGATCCGATAACACCAGCAAACGAGTCAATATATGGTAAATCTAAACTTGGCGGACTCTCACTTAACAGATTCTTTGGGAGGCAATTTTTACAGGGGATTATTTCAGCCAGCGATCTTCAAGGACACACCCCAGACACTTTGGTTGACCTAATCCTTAACCAGGTTCCACAAGGATTACTCTCGAAAAGCCAACTCGCGTCCATTCGCTATGCACTCACATCAGAGTCTACCTCGATTTTCGACAATGAAGCGAACCGGTTAGATTTAGATTTTGAGAATTTTGGGAATGCGATAACGCCTAAGCCGGTTGAGATCGGTTACCTGGATGTTCCAAACACCAAATACCTAACCCGGGATAACTTGAACCTTTACGTCCGTGTGCCATTACCTGCTACGGATGTTGGCGGTGTCACATTTATGCTCAAAGATGGGGACGGGGCAATTGGCGAGCACATGGCTGCTGTTAGTTCAGGAACTATCTCTCATACCTTCCAATTAGATGAATCACTCGCTGCCACCAACTTGCCCGCATGGCCCACCTCAACCACTGGATTATTCTCTGGTGTGAACCTTTGGTACTCCTACGATCGATTGGAAGGATACCAGATGGAACCTATGATGGCAAGCACAGACGCTGCCGGGGGTGTTGTTTGGGAAACAGCGGTAGAAGATATTCCGCTGGGTAATAATGTCTACTACTACTTTGAAGTAACGCTCTATGAGCCAGTCGAACTGGACATCCTAAGTCGTATCAAGCTTGTGGATTTGTATGCAAAACTACAAGAAAACCCTGACTCACTGCCAGCTGACGAGTTATTGGCGGAAATCGCAAACGCAAGGTTGGATCCGCCACTTGAGATTACGAGCTGGTCGATGCCAGACCCACGCAATCTACAAATCGTAGAACGTGGTATTGTTGATAGTTTATTTACACCCACGGTCAATGCTGCAATAGACCGCTTCATAAATCTGCCTGCAGTTCAAAAGATCGCCACGGGGCAACAACTCACTCGCGCAGATGGCAGAGAAATTCAGAAGGCACTGAACCGACTTCAGGGACCACTCCTTCTCAGTGCTAACGCACTCCTCAGCGAGATCGAAAGGACAACCGATCCGCTGTTGGCTTCCGTTTTCAGCGTCCCAGCTGTTGATCCAGCATCCCAATCCTTATGGGTTGCTAATATTGATGCAATCGCGGATAACAACTATTACTTAGCTGCCACTGTCCACGATGCTGCAGGAGCCCCACTGGATCAGATACAAGAGCAATTCACTGTTGATACAACCGCACCCGAAGCGACAATCACATTCGCCCCTGAACTCAACGCTACCGGTTATTGGAACAGTGAAGGTGTCTATGTTGCCACCGCGCCTGCCCCCGGTGCCGCTGCACTCAACGTTAGGGGGATGCCGGAGTACGCCCTTGATGCTGGTGAATCGTATCTGATTTTTCAAGAGGCTGAATTGGATATGCATGGGAACTTCCAAAACACTTGGCTGCCATTGACAATCGAGTCCACTATGGCATCATCTAAGATTTTGCAAGCTGCGCTCAGACAGAATCCAGCAGTCTTGAAACCATACTTTCCAGACTTAACCGATGAGCAGGTATTAGGGATCATTGAAACTGTGACCCCTGACTTAATCTTGGGCTTTTTAACACCTGAACTTATTCAAACAGAAGCGAACAAACTTCTCGCCCCAAGCGGTATCCAGTTGAATGAATACCAAAGTCAAGTGATCTATCAGATCTTAGATGTTACATTCCAGCTCTTTGATACACTGCTACCGGTCAGTTTTGACTTTGTCCCGGGTGAAGGGTACGCCATGACGATGCCTATTCAAGGTGAGGGAATGCCCCTCGCGGTCGGAGACTATGGCATCCGCGCACTTGGAATTGATACGCTCTTCAATATTAATGCCAGTGCTCCACATGCACGGCTCAGAATCGTCGCACCAGACTATGACAAAGCCAGCGTAACGTTTGCTGTGATTGGTGATTGTAACATGGACGGCGATATGGATGACCTCTTTGAAAGCGGTCCCATCGGTGATGTGACAATCTTCGGAAATACCACAGAGAATGTTATGTTAACCGTCACAGTTGACCATCGTTCAGCGCATCCTGCGACCGTTATGGTCGAATATATGGACGCTGCTGGCGCATGGCAGAATATTGGCGAACTTGATCTCGCTGGAACTGAAATGGGTTCAACGTTGACGATCCCTTGGAACGTCGCTGACTTTGACGCATTGATAGGCGCAGGCAGCTCTGTAATGGTGCGTGCTGTCGCTACCAATGCACTTAGGCTCACAGACCCTGATCCAACAGCAGGCACTATCAATTTAGATGCAGGCATTTGCCCGCTCGATCCTGAAGTCATCGCGATTACAGTGGATCCCGCCACGACGACCAATTCGGAGAGCGGCGCACCACAAGGCATGCTAACCCTTAACGCATACACACCGAGCCGGACTTCTACAGACATTACTTCTGTCCGCTTAGTTGCCAAGGGAGCCCAAGATGCCGAATGGACAATTGAAACCAGTGAAGCTGCTGAAAACATCGGTGGTCAAGTTCTTGCGGATCTCCTTGGCGATCTCGTCAATACTGTAGGGCCTGACAAACCGAGTGTCAATGTTGGGAGTACTTACCAGAAATGGACGATTTCCATAGATACCACAGCGTTGATGGATACGATTACCAGGGGTAGTACTGAGGATAACCAATATGTTGTAACGGGATATGCCAATACCGAGGGTGGCGAAATACCACCGATTCCCGGTGTTGAGGCAAAATTCTCCGTTGATAACATCGGTCCCACAAACATTACTGCTGTTGCTGATGCCGATGGCGCAGTTGACGCAAACGAAGATGGCAGTTACACAGTCGGTGGACTCGTTGATAAATATGACGAGGAAGTTGAATCCCCGATGGTTACCTTTACCATCAAGCCAGTATCTTATATGGGAACCTACACATCGGTCATGATAGTGACGGATGCTGAGGGTGTTTCTATTGGAGAGGCAACCGAAACTGCTGAAGGCAGTGGCGTTTTTGAGATAACCGTTGATGTCGGTATACTTGCTGATGGTGAATACCTCGAAAACGGAACTTATATGTTCCACGCTGTCGCTGTTGATGCTGAAGGCGCAGAAGTCGCTGAAACCGACGGGCCAAAAATCTCGGTGAATGTTGAAAACAATTACCGACCGGCTCCCGAAATTTTGGCAATAACGACGGATCCTCCAGCAGAGACTAACCCCGATAGCGGAGCACCGAAGGGAATCGTCACGGTCAATGTTTATTCTATTGGTGAAATAACTTCTCCGCTTATGACTTCAACGCGTATTGAAGCCAAACGTCAGAACGATGACGATTCCGCGTGGGAACCGGTTGGCACAACTGAAGAGGGAATCGCTGTTACTGCCGAAGAAGTTCAAGAACTACAGCATCTAAATGTTGACTCCCTGAGTGACCTCATTGCGGTCGCAGCTGGAAACGCCGCGACGAGCGCGGAGGCTTCACCTATTCATCGCTATCAAACCTATCAAAAATGGACGGTTGATATAGATACGGTAGCCTTGGAACTTCCAGACACCATTGACAAGGATAGTCCCGCAGCGCGGGATGCTTCCAAGGATGACAACCCGTACGTCGTACGTGCAGTCGCAATTTCCGCAGCTGACGAAGGCGAAACGGAATCTCCTGATGGGGTTCAATCAACATTCTCACTTGATAATGTTGATGATGTCGGACCACTCGGCCCAACGAACATTGTTGCCGTTGCTGACGTTGCTGGGATGATTGAAGCAAATGAGGATGGTAGTTATACTGTCGGCGGGATTGTTGATGATACAGTGCCTTCACCGATAGCGATATTTACTGCTGAACCAACTGCTGATCCTGCTACCTATGCCTCAGCGAACTTGGTGCAAACCACTGAAGACAGTGCTGAAACTGTTGCTGAAGGCGAAGCCGGTGTTTTTGACCTTACAATTGATGTCGGAATGCTCGAAAATGGAACTTATATGTTCCACGCTTTAGCCGTTGATGAATCGGGGAACGTGCAAACCGATGAGTCACCAATGGTAACGGTGCATGTTCTGAACTTCCGGGTCTCTGATGTCACTGAAAAAGCAGTCATTGCCGTTGATGGTACAGACGTACCAGAATCACCCGCAGAACCGATTCCACTGCGTGAATCCGTCACTGTGAGTTTCATGGTCGCAAACGGCTCGTTAGCTGCTGACGAACTCAGTGGTGCAGTAGATGGCAGTGAAGTGCCGAGTGAGAGTGCTGAAGATCCCGAAAATACCTTCTCGTTGAAGGTAGAAGTTGGTGCACTCGTAGACGGTGTCTATACACCTGACGGTGTGGTCACAAAACGGAACGGTTCGGTCGCATTCCCATTAACAACGGTTAATGTAGATAACACCGGTCCGATGGTTACCATCGAATCACCAACCGAAGATGAGACGGTAGATAGCCTGCCGACCATCCGAGCAACCTATCATGACGGTGCCGGAGCGGGCGTTGACGGGGCGACTGGAAGCCTCGCATTGGCACGTCTCCAACCACCTAACGAAGCCGAAGTCGTTGTTGACCAAGCGGAGCTTGACAAAGATGCCGCAAGCTTGGTTTACACCCGCAGCGAACCACTCGCGGGTGGCGCATATCGCGTGACTGTTCAAGTTACAGATAATCTCGGCAACGTCGGTGAAGGGTCCGCTGAGTTTGCAGTCAATGGCACTGCACCTATGGTCGCGATTCATTCACCCGCTTCAGGGCAAACCTTCGAGCACGGCGAACCGCTTATCAGTGGTGAATTTTCCGGCGCAGGCACTGTTGAGGTAACGACGTTTACCATCAACGATGTTGAAGCCACACCAGAGGTAGACGGAAACCGATTCTCTTATACCCCTGAGGAAGGTTTAGGCAATGGAAATCACACCGTTGTTGTCGCAGTCACTGACGGTGATGGCAATACGGCGCAGACATCTGTCACCTTTACGGTAAAGATGCCGAAAGATACAACACCGCCTGTCATCTCTGCAGCAGCCCCCAATGGGGTCATCAAAGATACCGATCCAGATAAGTTAGGAGCGGTAGTGATCTCAGCGGTTGTAACCGACGAACAATCTGCTGTTTCGTCTGTGAAATACAGTATCAATGGTGGCGTGACTCGTTCTGTGGCTACCTTGAATGTCGCTGAAGGCAAAATTCAGGCACCAGTGGACTTCGAGACACACGGACCTGGCCTATACACTGTGTCACTCAGCGCAACCAGCCAAGGTGGTACGACCAGCCATGTGTGGACTTTCACACTCATTTTGGATAATACCGCACCTACGATCTCTTCAATCACGCCTTCTGGAACCTTCCGTGGTGGACTCCCGGTCATCTCCGCGAGTGCCAGCGACGAATCTGGAATCGCTGAAATAACCATCGCTGTTATGGATGCCGCAGGCGAAGAGGTAGCAGGCAATACCGCAGATGATGCCGAAGACAATGTTGAAGGTATCACCCGTTTGGATTTCAATCCTGAAGCACCGCTTGATGAAGGCACTTACACGATTGAAGTGCGGGCAACTGATACGCTTGGTAATTCCGCCACAGCAAAGGAAAATTTCACAATCGATTTCGATACTGCCGCACCGGTCATCACAATGGCATCGCCCCAGAATGAGGCACGCCTGACCAATCGCCGGCCACAGATTTCAATAACCTACGCCGATGCTGAATCAGGTGTAGATGTTGATTCGATTCGATTCGTTTTCGATGATAAATTGATTAACCTCGCACCGAACCAGAAATCAGCTTCACAGGTGATGTACACACCACCGGCTGATCTCGCTTTCGGGCAACATACAGTTAAACTTGAAGTGTCTGACATGGCGCATAAAGAGGGCAATGTTTCTGAAAAGAACAAAGATGCTCGCAAGGCAAACATGGCAGTCCACGAATTTAGTTTCACTGTTGAGAGTGAGGAAGGTCCAGTATTGGCATCGCGTCCGATTAACGCACCTAACCCGTTCAAGGATAACACCCGAATCTCCTTCACATTGACTCGACAATCTACGCTGAGCATCGTTATTTACGATAGCACGCTCCGGCCCGTTCGAGTACTTGTGGATAACGAAGTTTGGGGGGCAGGTGAGTACACTGGTAAAGCCGCAATCGGTTGGGATGGAACCAGCACTTCTGGTGAAGATTTAGCTCGAGGCATCTACTTCTGTCAAATTATAGTCGCAGAAGGTTTCGAGCCTGAATACGTCATTCTCAAACTTGCACTGACGCGCTAAGTAAATGGCAGTCCGCATATCGGGAATTGGACAACTGTCCAGTTCCCGAGGCGGACAGTCTTTTGGAGGATATAATGTTAATGACAAAACAAATCGCTAAATGGGCTTCCAGAAAATGCCCGAAATTGTTATGCGGTTTAATACCACTTTTCTTTCTTATCCTAGCGGTGTCGCCGGCCAGTTTTGCCGGAGTGGATGCCATGCCACACTTACGGCTTGGTGCCGGTGCACGCTCAATCGGTTTAGGCGGCGCATTCACTGCAATCGCCGATGATGCCACCGCAACTGTCTGGAACCCAGCAGGCCTCGGGGCCGCACCGGATTTAAGTCTCAACTTTTCGACCCAGCAGCTGGACCTTGATAGAAGCCACAATTTCATCGCCTTGACCAAAGCACTCGGCTCCGCTGGATCCATCGGAATCGCAATTACAAACGCAGGGGTCAGTGGTATCCCACAGTATGATAGCAGCGAAAATTACGGCGGCGAATTCGACTATAGTGCAAACGCCTATTCCCTCTCTTACGGCATCGGCATCGGAAATTTCAGCCTCGGTTTAACCGGGCGTATGCTCGCTGATAACTTCGGTTTAGATACCGTTGAAAACCAGAGCGGTTTTGGCGGTGTAGATGTCGGATTAATGGGACACGCCCTGCACATAGATGTCGGCGAAGAACAGGTACCGACTTTCCATTACGGCCTTGTTGCTAAATATCTCGGCGCAGCTATCGGCGATGACACTGTCCCGATGGTGGTCAATGTCGGGTTAGCTTACAACCTTTATATGGGCAATGTTGTCACATTCGCAGCGGACCTTGAGCAAGAGTTCGTTAACCTTGACCAAAGTGCCACGAGCCTAAGACTCGGGGCTGAATACACGATTGTCACTTACAAATCCACTGCTTTGTCTATTCGGGGCGGCGCTAAAGTTTCGCGCGATACACAGAGCCTCTTTGGTGGGTTTGGTGTGAACATAGGTGGGCTGCAACTTGACTATGCTATCCAAGATGGCATGGCGAGTGAAATCAACGGTGTTGGATCAACTCACTTTGGTTCCCTCTCTTATAGATTTTAAATAGATTTTAAAGGAGAAAACTTATGAAAATGATAAGAGGCACTCTGAAGTTGGCACTGATTCTGTACATCTGCACAGCGCTCAGCGGCGTTTATGTCTTCTCCGCCTCGGCACGAATTACACCCCACCAAGACGAGGATGGCACCGTGCTCATTGAGATTGTAAAGGGCGATACGCTCTGGGACCTCTGCCAAGAGCATCTCAAAGATCCACTCCGGTGGCGCGAACTGAGTAAGTACAACGACTTCACCAATCCACACCTCATCTACCCCGGCGAAAAATTACGTATTCCCGTCGATATGGTAAAAGATGTCGTCGGTATTGCTGAAGAAGACCTGCTTAAACAGCAGCAAGAACTTGAAAAATTGAAGGCGGAATTAGCCGAGTCCGAAGCCACGCGGGATAAACTTGAGGCAGAAATTAGCGGCCTTAATGAGAATATGGCCAAACTCAAGGCGCAACTCAAGGCGCTTGAGGATAGCCTGAAATCGCAAAAAGATTTGATGATGGCTGTCACGGACTCCGGAAACGAAATCGCTTCTGGCGTCAAAAAAGCACTTGAAGCCGCTAAGACCGCTATCCTTAAAGACATCGCCCGTCTTGACGAGCGTCTCGCAGAGGCAGATAAGATGCTCAAAGACCGTCAAATGAAAGCCGAAGCAACACACGCGGTCATTGAAGCTATTCAAGCGGACGTGAAAACGCTTTTAGCGCAGGTTGAGGCCAACCAAAAGGCAATCAACGAAGTTAAGATGATGCTTGAGGATGCTAAAGGTATACATGAAGAACCTTCCACATCCAAACGTGCATTGGTGTTCCTGACTACAGCCGCGGCGGGCATCGGCTGGTTCGTTATGAATGCTATCGGCGGGCGCAGCGGCGAATAACCGGTACGCATCTTTTAGGCAGGGAAGGTGTTACAACACCTCCCTGCTTTTTTTATATCACTATGTCGTCAAATACCTCTAAGTACCCTCAACCCCCCTTCACTCACGCGATTGAACTTTATGGCGATAGAGCCGGAAGTAAAGGGACTTTTAAATTTGCCGGCTTCGCATGGATACAACGCACGAAGGTCATACTTGTCCAAGGGGACGCGCATAACCTAAACAGTGCCGCTGAATGGCGATGTTTACTACGCTTAATCGCACTCGCACATCGCCTCAAAAAGCCTATCCTTTTGTGGAATCTACCTGTTACGCATATCGCAGCGATACAACGTAGAACTTCATTAGCCTGCGCACACGTTATTCAGAAAACTGAATTGGAGCTGCTCAGACTGCCACATCCTATCATTACTGTTTTTGATGGGGTTGATAATGTTGAGCACGCCGCTCCTGAAATAATATGGAATGATGGAAGTGTACTTATCACAGCACCCGACGCACAATTTTCTGAAGAAAAAAAGATTAAAATAGCACAGCACCCTACAGACATCGCACCTGCAATCTTGGAACTTCTGGGTCAAGCAGAGGCGGTTCCTGCTACAGAATTGATCAAAAACCGGCGAGAATCTTTACATTTCCTCGTGAAAAGTTAGTTTGCTATACAATGAGGAGACGTTACAATGTTTGAAGCGAAATTAAAACCCCGCCTTGAGATAATCCTTTCTGCTATCGCAAATAAAATGGTGGCACTCGGGATTACTGCGAATATGGTAACCCTTTTCGGGTTCTTCGTGAATCTGATCGCGACCTTTTACTTCGCCACGGGGCACCTGATTACAGGCGGTATTCTTATTCTGTTTGGGGGCAGCTTTGATATGATAGACGGAGCCGTCGCACGGGCGCAAAGGAACTTACGAGCCTCCGGGGCACTCCTGGATTCCGTTATCGATCGCTATTCGGAAGGTTTTCTCTTTCTCGGAGCACTCATCTATTTTTATAGTTTAGAGAGTTTGCTGGGGATAGTTTTAGCGTTTGGGGCATGGTTCGGTTCAATTCTCGTCAGTTATGTCAGGGCGAGAGCAGAGGGGCTCCAAATTACGTGTAAGGTCGGACTCATGCAACGACCTGAACGTATCATCTTACTCGGGACCGGTACACTCATCCAAGGGGTGCTCTGGTACAAATTTCCGATTATCCAAAGCACCGGAATGATCCTCCTCTGTACACTCGGTATCCTGACGCTCACCTCGCATATGACTGCCGTTCACCGTCTGATTTTCTCCTACCACGAATTGGAACGCTAACCCAGCCCGAGCAGCGATATAATATCTAAATTAAAGGGTTTGAGGACAAGGTTCGTCGCAAACACAAGCACAGTCGCAACAAGCACCACTTTGATCCATTTATCCCCTTTTTCGACTGCCCAATGGCTGCCAATCCATGCACCCGTAGCATTCCCTATCGCCAACGTCACACCTAAGGTCCAATCAACCTGCTTTTCCATAATAAAGATACCGAGTGCTAACACCGTATAAAAGAAGATAACTAAAACTTTAATCGCGTTCGTCCGTACTAAGTCTATACCGGTAAGGAGACGCAAAGCAGTTATAACAAGCAGACCCACACCCGCTTGAATGAAACCCCCATAAATCCCGATAAAAAAGAAAACGACCATCGCGATGATTTTAGAACCTGTACCGCTGCTTTCAATCTTATCCTTTAACCTTGCTGTTGGGTTCAGTAATGTTAAAGTCAGCATAACAAGCATCACGCCTGCAAGAATGAATTGGAATAGCGCGGCATCCGTACCAATCGCAATTTTGGCACCTATCCCGGCACCGATAACCGCAGGGACAGCGAGTAGGATACCATACCTAAAATCAGAGACACCCTTACGCCGGAAACCGATAATGGCACTGATGTTTTGGAAGAAAATAGCAACCCTATTTGTGCCGTTTGCTAATATCGGATCGGAAGTAAGAAAAATAAGCATCGGGAGTGCCAACAACGATCCGCCAGCGGCAACTGTGTTTACGAAACCAGCACAAATACCTGTGCCAAAGAGTAAGAGGGTGTGCAGAAGGTTAAATTCAAAATCCACTTGAGTTTTTCTTATCTTCCTTTTTTGATAAATTGGACAGCCGCTGACGGTGTTTCGCAATCCCAATTAAGATGAGACCCGTGAGGTTTCCCGCAATAATAGCACCGCCAAGCCCCATAATTGCCATAAAACCACCGACTTGAAGAATACCATCTCCAAATGGACACTGCCAGTGTAGACCGTAAATAGCCACCGCAGGAATCAATAAACCGAGGACAAACCCTATTCCTGCAGCAATGCCAGCGACATTCTGAAATTTTTTTAACGCTGGCAGTTGAACTTCAAACATCTGTCCCCTTCCTTTCTATTATTTCACTAAGCGAGCCCTAAGTATTTATCCCTGCCTTGCACGAGTGCCTCTATTTTCCGGTCTACCACGGAGCGTTGAAGCATCCAAAACCCACAATCCGGATGGACCCAGCCAATCCGACCCGCGCCCAACATCTTTTCCGCTTTTTCTATACTGAACGCTACGTCATCGGGCATCTCAATCGGATTCACCTTCACATCAATTACACCGATACCGAGAACAATCTCTGACGTGACTGCCTTAAGTGCCTCAAGATCAGCATCAGGTCGGTGTTGCAGCTCTAAAACGAGATGATCGCATCGGAGTGTATTCAAGAAGTCGATGAGACCCTTCCAAGTGCCTTTTTGAATGACCTGGCCCCCGTAGTTTCCAAAACAGAAATGGACCGCCTTCTCTCCTTGAAATGCATCAAGGACAGTATTAATAGCATCGGCAGCGCGGGGCGCGTCCTGCGGGTTGCCCGGTATATTGGCTTCGTCAATCTGGAGACAGGCACAATCAAGTTCTTGCACCTGTGCCGCTAAAACTGTTGATAAGGCAGTAAGGAGCGCGTCAAAGTCGCCGTAGTGTTTATCCAATAACGTCCGTGCGAGCATATACGGACTTGTTACCGTGAACTTGATGTTTTTACCAGCAGTGTCTACCGCACGTTCACAATCCGAAACGAGGTTTAACGAGCCTTCCCCTAACGCTTTCTCAACAACTCCGGCAGGTTTCGCTCGAAAAGACATCGTTTGCATCTGTCGAAACTCATGCCATTCCTGTCTGCCGACTTCTGACCTTATTCCTGAAAGGGGGCGAATGAAATAATCAATCATTCCGTTGGTATCGGGATGGTTTGGGTCAAAGCGGTAGAGTTCGCCGTCTGTCGGCAGATCGATACCACGTTGCCGCTGAATATCCACGACAACCCGTGTCGCATCAAGAAGTGACTGCTCCGTCGGCATCGACACAAGCCACGCCGGGACTGGATAAGAACCGACAGTTGTGGTTAAGATTTCTGGTCTATTTGATAGATTTTTCACTCGTACGCTACCTTAGTTGTTCATCAACTTAAACGATTCAAGTTCAAAAACGGTCTCGACTGTCTCATCACCCCGAGTCTGCGACTGTGTAAATTTAACAATGCCGACATCCGGGGCAATCCACTTTTTCACGACAGTGATGTCCAGTGGGAAATCTTGATTTCCAATATCGAAACCCCACCAAAATGATTCCTGAACCTGAAAAACATGTTCAAAAGTCCCAGCTGGCACAGTCACTGTCTCTTCCGAAAGCACCTCAAATTCGTCAAGTCCATCACCAAGAGGGAAAAGTTCCGGCACTAATTTTGCCTGAAAACTAACATCCCACTTCTCGCCCGGGATCAGTGGAAATTGATATAAAGGCAGGAACGGCTCGAACAGAATTGTGTCCCCTGTCCCGGATGTCGTATTCTGCGCGTGCTGCACAATACCTGAGATTTCACCTTTTTCATCAAAGAGCGGACCCAAGTAAGAGTAGTTGACAATGTTCTCCAAACCCGCATTCGTACTGGACTTCTGAAGCACAAAACTCTCAATGGTTTTTCCACCAGCGCGTTGAATTTGAATGGTATCTATGATTTGAAAAATAATCTCACTATCATTTTCATCACGGTAGTGCCAGGTGTTTCCAACAGCCAATGGATAGTAATTACCCGGTCGCGTCCGCCACACTTGGATGTCAAGTACGCTTCTTGTCGTGTTTTCGCCATCGCTGACGGTAACTTCAATTTGGTACTTCCGCTCAGTTTCGGGTGCCCGCCAGACCGCACCAGAGGCGTTCTCGGTTAATTCGCCGCCTGTCACTGACCAAGTATATGATAACACATCATTCTCAAGGTCCCCAGTTACCAAGCGAATTGCCACCGCCGCCCCAGGAGCAACTACATCTGATTCCGCTTCAAAGGTTAAAATACGCGGGGCGAGATTTGTATCGCGCGATACGTCCTCACCGCAGCCTAACCCAACGCCTATCAGTAGAAACCAGAGGATTTTCCATGCATCGGTTATTTTTACGATTTTCATATTTTCTCCACATACATGAGCCATTCTCCAGAAAATACCTTTACATTTCAGCAGAAGCTTTGCCAAGAAATATCCTCGGTTAGACGATTGATACCTGCGTCCTTATACTTTTAGCCATCAAGCGGTTTACCGCGTAAGACTTCACGAGATTGGGTCGCGCCGTTTCCTGTCACATTGTAAGCGAAGGTGTTCATCAACCGATCCTTTACCGAATTATTTGGTGCCGAGCCGTGGATAATCAGCGCGTTAAAGAACACACCGTCGCCTGGCTCCATTTCGAGTGCCACAGCGTCTTCCCGTTCTTGATAGTGACCCGGGAGAAATACCCCAAAGGTCTGGTGTTTCCTTTCGTGTTCTTGCAAACCCCAATTGTGGCTTCCAGGAACAAACTGGATGCAGCCGTTCTCAAGGTTCGCCTCGCTGATAGCCAACTGACAATTGATCATGACAGGTTTGTTGTTATCATTTTTCCAATAGGCGTAATCCTGATGCCACGGGATAGCCGTGCCATCACCACCGGCTTTCGGAAGCAATTTACTGTGATACAGCGAAATGTCTTCGCCCATCAACGCTTCCAATATATCCAACATATCATCACTGCGAAGCAAACGATTGAGGGTTGGACTCACCAACTCACTATGCATTAACTGCTTGATACGCGGCGGATGGTCCTCTGAATCGTAGACCTCCCAGGAAATGCCGATCCCATCAGTCGGTCGTTCTGCCATGCGATTGTGTATATCTTTGATTTCTGCCTGAATTCGTGCAATATCTTCTGAAGAGACAAGCCCTTTTTTTAAGAGGTAACCATTTGCCTCATAAAACTGTTGTTCTTCGGTGGTAAGTCTCATGTGATTTCTCCTTAACCCATCCAGCGCAATCACTAAATGGTCTGAATCTTTCCTCCTAAATGAAATTTGCATTTAAAAGTATACACCACGTTTCCAGAAAAATCAAGAGATTTCCATTTTATTAATTGTATTCTTGAACGGACGTTGGTAGAAAAAGGTTTACTTTCATCGTAAACGCTGCTAAAATATGAGTATTATAGTAAAACTTAGAATTATGTAGACACCTATCCTTTAACAAATACCCGTTCGTAGTAGGGCAATTTATTGCCTGTTGCTTGCCTTTGGACGTGCCATAATGCACTTCGCATTTGGGTGAGTACACCGCAAGATCGCACGACTACGAACTCATCTATCTATAATTTTAGTGTGGACAGCCCATTGGGCGTAAGTCCTGAGCACACGCCACCAAAATGGAGATAAACTGATATGGACTATACGCTCGAAAATTGCCAAAAATTTGTAGACGACTGGATCCACAACATCGGAATCCGATATTTCTCAGAATTAACCAATACCGCCATCCTCATGGAAGAAGTCGGTGAGTTAGCACGAATTATGGCGCGTCAATATGGCGAGCAAAGCTTCAAGGAAAACGAGAAAGATTTAGACCTTGGTGAAGAAATGGCGGATATCCTGTTTGTGCTTATCTGTCTCGCGAATCAAACAGGCGTTGAACTTGAAGACGCATTCAAAAAGAACTTGGAGAAAAAGACACGCCGAGATAAGCAACGCCACAGCGGAAACCCGAAACTTCAGAAAAATCAAGTGTCGGGCACCTAATCGCTGACGGAGATTAAAAATGATGTTTCATAAAAACTATGCATTTGGGTTGTTAAGCCTACTTTTTGTCATCAACGGATGCACGATTTTCTCGAAAAATTCATCCACGCCACCAATAGTTGACCCCCTGGTTGAGCGCAGCCGTCAGTGGCGGGAGCAGGTTGAGGTGGGCAATAATGAACTAAAACAGGGCAACCTGCGTGCAGCGCTTGCCGCTTACGAAGTCGCTATCACGATTCGACCCGATGCCAGTGAAGTCCAACGCAAAATAGCGGAAATATACTTCCAGCTTGCGGAATACGAAAAGGCCAAGAACGCATTTATCGCTTTTTTGGCACTTGAACCGAAGAATATCGCAGCCCTTAACTACGTTGGATATATTTCTGAGAAACTAATGGACTATGCCGCCGCTGCTGAATACTATGAGCGAGTTCTCGGCGTTTCAGCAGAAAATCTCTATGCACTAAACCATCTCGGTTTAGCCTACAAACAGCTCGAACGCTATGATGAGGCGGTAGAGATCCTCCACAAAGCGTTATCCCTTGATCCCAAATGTGAACGTCCCGAAAGTGAAAATTTGCACAATTACTTGGGATTAGTCTATCTGCAACAAGGTAAACTTGGCGAGGCAATCGCAGAATTGCGGGAATCCATTCGGGTGTTGCCGAAGGACACTTGGGCAAGAGAACAACTCGCTGCACTCTATGAAGACCAGCACCGTTACTTTGAGGCGCAGCTCCAGTACCAACGACTTTTAGAAATTGATCCTGACAACCTCCTCGCCTTGACCCGACTCCAAGCACTCGCACAACTAAATCTCCGTTCAGTACAGGTCACCGATGTACCACCTGTTACCCTCCTGAATCCCGATGTTGAGCATATCATCGCGAATGCCCCTGACGCAAGCGACTATCCGGACGCTGACACACTCGTGCTATTCAACCATTTTAGCCACGACGTTTTACCGACTGGACAGTCGCGGTACACGACACATCAAGTCGTTAAAATCCTCACCGAAAGAGGCATCCAGAGGTATGGGGACATCGCCATCCCTTACCAACCGACTGCACAGAATATAGGCGTGAACATCGCAAGAACAATCACAACAGATGGCACAATCCTGCAACCCCCCGATGAAGCTTTTAACGATGTAACACCGCCGGGGTTATTGTCACAAAACCTCTACTCCGACGCTATGTGGAAGGTAATTTCCATGGTTGGGCTCGCCCCCGGTGCCTGTATTGAGTACCAGGTAACGCTTGAAGATAAAGTGCCTGGAGGCGAAACATGGATTACAGGCGGATACAATTTGCAGGCAACAGAAGCAACACTCGAAACCAGTTACGCACTTCAGATGCCAAAAGCCTGGCACCTGCAGTGGGAGATCGCTAACGAACCAAACCCACAAACACCTGTGATATCCCACACAGAAAATGATACGATCATCTATATATGGAAGTACGGTCAGACATCACCACTGACGCTGGAAGACGGGATGCCACACATTAACGACATCGTGCCACGCTTACGCTATTCCTCAATTAAAGATTGGCACAGTGTTTACAATTGGTATAAAGACCTCGCGAAGGGGAGATATACCCCGAATGCCAATATTGAAGCAAAGGTTCGGCAGCTAACCAACGATCTAACAACGCAAGAGGCGAAAATACGTACACTCTATCACTTTGTCGCCACAAACGTTCGTTATGTCGGCATTGAGCTCGGGCAGAGTGCTTATCAACCTACGCCTGCCACTGAGGTTTTTCAAATGCAATACGGCGATTGCAAAGATAAAACTACACTTCTAATTGCGATGTTGGATTTGGTGGGTATCAAAGCCTATCCGGTCCTGATGAGTGTCGCTCCGCACGAACGCCTCGATACTACGTTGCCATTGCTCAGCCAGTTTAACCACATGATTACTGCAATTCCCACCGGCACAAATACCCATATATGGTTAGACCCTACAGCTACAACCTGTCGTTATGGCGATCTCCCGTATAACGCACAAGGACGCACAGGATTTCTTATCTCTGATACACACGGCGAGTTTGTCGAGACACCTATTTACGCACCAGAATCCAACCGTCTTGTCAGCACCACAGAATTGACGTTAGATAGCGACGGTAGTGTGAAAGGTACGCTCTACATCCAGACAAATGGACAGTATGATCTAAATACCCGATGGGCATACCAGCAGATACAGCCTAATGCCTTGAAAACCACTTTAGCGACTGAACTCAGCCAGCAATTTCCGGGCATCCAAGTGACCTGGTCCGAAATGTCCGACCTCGCTGATTTAAACGTGCCAGTGACAATCCATCTCGGTTTCCATGTTGAGAATTACGGGACATCGGTGGGAGACGATATGCTACTACCTTTGCCAATTGATGAGTTCGCAGACTACGCTGAAACCTTTGCTAACGAAAAACGCATCTATTCATTAGATTTAGGTTACCCAATGCAAATTGAAAAGGCAATCCGCATCCAGATGCCAGACGGCTGGGCAGCTACACTGCCAAAGGATATTCACCACGTTATAGAGAATGCGGAACTGACGAGGCAGTACAGACAGGTCGGAAATATTATCACTTATCAGCTCGTGTTTACGCTTAAAAATCGCATACTTTCAGCAGCCGCATATTCAGCAGCAAGACCGCTTTTTACGGCACTCGCAGGCGAAGATGGAAGTCGTGTGTTGTTAAGAACTGGCGGCGATAATCACATGTCGCGAAAATGACGCTTCTTTGGTTGACGGTGTCACTCTTTGACATACTTCCAACCGTCAACCAAAACAGGAAGCCCGCGAATCAGGCACATGGCGACAGTCACAACAGAGAGTATTACGCCTGCTAATTCCAAACCGACGACTAATTCCGGATGGATGCCAGAATTCTTGAAAGCAATAACGCCGCCAAGATAGATGAAAGCGACTGCTTTAGCAATGCCATAGATACTACGGCTTATTCGTGAACTCGTAAGCGCACGCGTCCATTTGGAAGACATCATAGTGTTCTCACCGAAGGCTGTTTTGCCTTGAGCAAAGGCCGCGCTTCGTAAGCCGTCTGTGAAAAACCCTCGCGCAATCACGATCACTGGAATCCAGAACGGGATCAACCCAACGACAGCGAAGTAAACCCAGAAGATGCATTCGACAATCCGGTCGCCGATGATGTCAAAGAGTGCGCCAAAATCGGAAGTCTGATTGAGTTTACGAGCAACATAACCGTCAACCGCATCGAGAAACAGAATCAAACCGATCAGTGCGACAAGCGAAATGTCTAAATAGATATGATATCCAAAAAGGGAAATCACAACAAACGCGAGGATCAGGCGGAAAAGCGTATTCAATTTCGCAGTCATGGTTTTTCTGCTTTGTCGGGGCGGTTGCTACGCTTTGGTCTTGTTCAGGTTGAGTGTCTCTCTTTTAATACTAACATACCAAATCACTAAAAACAACATTAATTTTTTCCGATAGAAGAGGTACTTATTTGATGAACGAAAACAGTAAACCTAATATTGTCCTCATTCTGAACGACGACATGGGTTTTTCCGACTTAGGCTGCTACGGCGGCGAAGTCCATACACCGAATCTTGACAGGCTCGCCGCAGGTGGGCTGCGATTTACACAATTTTACAATACCGCACGCTGCTGTCCGTCACGTGCCTCCATGCTTACCGGGCTACATCCGCATCAGACCGGAGTCGGGCACATGATGAGCGACGACGGACTTGAAGGCTATCGTGGCGACCTCAATGACCGCTGTATCACTATTGCCGATGCCGTCCGATCAGAGGGGTATGGCACCTATATGAGCGGCAAATGGCATATCTCTCGCCACACCGCGCCTGATGGACCCAAACACAGTTGGCCCTGCCAACGCGGGTTTGACGAGTACTACGGCATCATTACCGGGGCAGCGAACTTCTGGAAACCGAATACCCTCACGCGCAATAACACGCGTATCCAACACGATGAACTCCCTGAAGGGTACTTCTTCACAGATGCTGTTAGCGATGAAGCGGCGACCTATATCCGAAACCATACCGAAAAGACACCAGAACGCCCGTTCTTTACCTATGTCGCTTATACGGCACCGCATTGGCCCCTACACGCTCACGAAGAAGACATCGCACGCTATAATGGACGTTTTGCCGCAGGATGGGACGAACTTCGCGAAGAACGGCTCTCGCGGATGCGGGAAATGAAAATTTTAGATGAGACTTGGCAACTCACGGCACGCGATCCCTCCCAGCTACCTTGGAGCGAGGCACAATACAAGGAGTGGAATCAACGCCGTATGGAGGTCTACGCGGCGCAAATCACTCGGATGGATGCAGGCATCGGACGCATTATTAACACACTCGAAGAGACGGGACAACTCGATAACACGCTTATCCTGTTTTTAGCAGATAACGGCGGTTGCGCCGAAGAACTCGGGGGGCCCCCAGCAATACGTGACAAGGGTTCACTCATCAGCACCGATACAACTTCTGATGGTCAACCCGTCTATCGGGGCAATGACCCCACCATCATGCCGGGAGCCGAAACTACCTATCAGAGTTACGGCGTTCCGTGGGCGAACCTATCCAATACACCCTTCCGACTCTATAAGCACTGGGTACATGAAGGCGGTATCGCTACGCCCTTAATAGCGCATTGGCCTGATGCCATAAAATCCGCTGGAGACTTGCGGCATCAACCCGGACAACTGCCAGACATTATGGCAACATGCCTTGAGATTTCGGGCGCAACTTATCCTGAAGAACACCACGGAAAACCGGTTTTACCGTTAGAAGGAACAAGTTTGGTACCGATTTTTGATGGAAAAGATAACGGTGAAAACGTACTCTATTGGGAACATGAGGGGAATTGTGCAGTCCGACAAGATAACTGGAAATTGGTCTGTAGGTTCCCCGGCGATTGGGAACTTTACGATCTGGAAGCGGAACGAACAGAAATTAACGATCTCGCCGCTAAGCATCCACAGAAACTTCAAGAACTCACCGGACTCTACCGAGACTGGGCGGACCGCTGTTTTATCTACCCGTGGGATAAACTCCAAGAACACCGTAGACAGCGGCGCCACGAACGCTAAAAAAAAATGTGTAGTCTGTTCGGGCGGGTCCCTGTACTTGCCCGAACAGACTACACTTGGTTGTTCAGGGGGGCTGTGCCCACCTTTCCCGTAAACTAACTACACGCCAACATCTTCAAACAGACAGGTGTCGGCACCTCTGCTACGTCCCCTGTCGCATTCAACTCACCTGTTTCAGCGTCAATAGCGAACGTAACAACCGTATCTGTGTTTTGGTTGGCAGCGAAGAGGAACGTGCCTTCCGGGTTCAGTCCAAAGTTTCGCGGTGCCTGTCCTTGTGTCGATTCATAGCCGATGGGGCTCAGCATGCCGGTTTCACCATCAATCGCGCAAATCGCAATGCTATCATGCCCACGGTTCGACCCGTACAGGAACTGCCCGGAAGGGTGAACGTGGATATCCGCACAGTGACTCGTGCCGTCGAAGTCATCGGGGAGCGTGGAAATTGTTTGGAATTCAGTTAGCGTTCCGGCTTTCGTGTCGTACCGAAAAGCAGTGAAGGTTGAGTCTATCTCGTTAATCACATAAGCGTATTGCCCATTCGGATGGAAATCGAAATGCCGAGGGCCCGCACCGGGTTGCACCCGTGCCCACGGTTGCGTATGAGGCGTAAGTTTCCCATTTTTCGCATCTAATTGGTAGATGAGCACTTTATCAAGCCCAAGATCGGGTGAAAAAGCGTAACGATTCCCCGGATCAATCATAATCGCGTGCGCGTGAGGTGCCATCTGCCGTTGTGGGTTAACACTGGATCCCTGATGCTGCACAAAATCGGAGGCTTCACCGAGCCTACCATCCGACGCAATCGGGAAAGCAGTGACGCTACCACCACCGTAATTCGCTACGAGCAGGCATTTACCAGTCGAATCTACACTTAAATGACACGGGCTACCACCGCCCGTCGCCCGTTGGTTGAGATAACTAATCTCTCCTGTCTCTTTATGAATGTAAAACGCCGTAACCGCCCCACTCGCTTTGCCCTCAAACTCATTCAGTTCGTTAACGGCAAAGAGATACTGCCCACTCGGATGTATCTCCAAAAAAGATGGGTTTTCAACGCCTGTTATCTTGCTGCTATATTCCAAGGCACCCGTCGCACCGTCTAAACGGTAGACGTAAATCCCTTCGCTATTTCCCTGCGTATAGGTGCCGACATAAACGAAATAGTCTTGGCTATTCTGTTGCGCCATTATTGATTTTCTCCTTACGAAATTTTCAGATGAATCGTTCGCTCTTCGCTTTCACCATAACCGATGCGAATCGCTTTCGCTCGTACCCGTGTTTCGCCCTTTGGTAAACGCAGCGGATCCGTATACAACTGCCAACGCACGTCATCTCCCTGCTCTGTCGTATAGGCAATAGATGCGCCTTGCGTAGAGCAGTGAAGTTGTAAAACAAGCGGAGCTGCCCATTCACCAACCCTATGGGCGACCTCTGTGCCCGGGTGTTCGGCGTTAATCGGAATAAAAATTGGAGCCGCCGTTTGCGGTTGCGTGCCATCCGGATACCACGTTGCAACCATCTGCTCTTCGGGAATATGCCCCATATCCCCAAATTCGGATTGCCACTGTGCCAACGCACCGCGCATCCGTTCCAGTACATCCTGATGTTCAGCGTCCGCTGCCAAATTGTTGAGTTCATATCGATCGTTTTCAACATCGTAGAGTTCCTCAGCAGGACGTGGATAACGGAACATCACCTCCTGATCGCCCTCCAATTCGCCCGCGGCATATAACCGCCACATTTCCTGCATGACGGGGTGCCGATTGCGATACGGAATCCAGAGCAGATACGGCTTTTCGGGGTAATAATTTTTGATGTATTTATACCGTTTATCACGGACGGCACGCATCATATCATAAGATTCGTCATAACGGTCGCGCGTCGCAAAAATGTAATCGCGTTCAATCGTCTGTGGACCAAGGAACGGTTGTCCCTGTAGATGCTCGGGTGCCTGCACGTCACAGAGTGAAAGCACCGTGGGGCCGAGGTCAATCAAACTCACCAGTTGTTCTGTGGTACTGCCTGGACTCAGTGTGCCGGGCCATCGGACAATCAAAGGGATACGGATACCCGCATCGTAGGGCCACCGTTTGCCGCGTGGAAGTCCTTCGCCGTGATCGCTCCAGAGGAAGACGATGGTGTTCTCAGCAAGCCCGTCCGCTTCCAGCTGATCTAACAGTTCACCGACGCGTGCGTCAGCGGTCGCGAGGTTATCGTATTGCCGTGCTAATGCTTGCCGTGCTTTCGGTGTATCGGGCAGGTAGGGCGGTAACTGCACGTCATCTGGATTCGTGGTTGTGGTCAAGGGACGATTCTCTCGTTCCCACATACCGCTTTCGTGCGTAACACCCGGATTGAAGACCGAGAAGAAGGGTTGTCCCGCCGCACGATTGCGCCAGTGTGCAGTGTTGTCGGATTCATCCCATGCCGTGATGGGCGGTGTGAACTGATAATCGGTTTTGCTGTTGTTCGTGCAGTAATAACCCGCGCCTCTAAGATATTCGGTAAAAGTCTTGACATAAGGCGGTGGCACTGCAGAATACGGTGTCGGCATATCAGGTGTGTTCGGGTTCGTATGCCGTGTCCGCATGTGGTGTGTACCGATCGAGGTTTGGTACATACTCGTAATGATTGCAGAACGACTCGGAGCGCAGACCCCAGCAGTCGAAAACGCATTTGGAAACCGGCATCCGCCTGCAGCGAGCCGGTCGATGTTTGGCGTACGCGCAAGTCTATCGCCATAACAACCGAAACGCGGTGTTGTATCCTCTAACGAGATCCAAAGAATGTTCGGACGGTCTGATGTATTCATCACGACTCCCTGTTTTTGACAAGATTGTACCCCAAACAACAGTTTAAGTCAATACGGTTGTCTAAGCATTCAGAAGCATATATTCACGAAACTGTGAATTTTAGCGATTTTTCATCGCTCTCTTTGTAACCAATCCGAATTGCTTTTGCTCTTATCACCGTTTCACCTTTCGGTAAACGCAAAGGTTCTGTATACAACTGCCATCGGACATCTTCACCTTGTTCGGTGGTATACGCAATTGAGGCACCTTGTGTTGAACAGTAGAGTTGCAGAAGCAGCGGGGCGTCCCATTCTCCATCTTCATGAGCAGGCTCCGTGCCGGAGGTAGACGCATTAATCGGAATGAAAAGCGGTGATGCTGTTTCGGGTTGTGTGCCATTAGGATACCACTGCGCCACCATTTGTTCTTCAGATATATGCCCCATATCCCCGAATTCCGATTGCCATGCTATCAACGTTGCTCGCATCCGTTTAAGCACATTTGCATGTGCTGCATTCTCTGCTAAGTTGTTGAGTTCATACGGGTCATTTTCCACATCGTAGAGTTCCTCAGTGGGGCACGGTGATTGGAACATGACCAATTGATCGCCTTCTAATTTGCCTGCGGTATGAAGTCGCCACATCTCCTGCATCACGGGATGGCTATTGCGGTAAGGATCCCAGCGCAGATACGGCTTTTCGGGATAATAATTTCGGATGTATTTATACTTTTTATCGCGCACAGCACGCAACATGTGATACGATAAATCAAGGCGGTCGCGCGTCGCAAAAATATATTCACGTTCTACTTTTTCTGCTCCAAGGAAAGGCTGTCCTTGTAGGTGCTCTGGTGCTTGAACACCACATAACGAAAGCACAGTGGGTCCGAGGTCAATCAAACTCACCAATTGATCACTATCACTCCCTGGATTAAGTGCTTCGTGCCAACGCACAATCAACGGAATTCGGATCCCCGCATCATAGGGCCACCGTTTGCCGCGTGGGAGTCCTTCACCGTGATCACTCCAGAGAAAAACAATAGTATTCTCTGCGAGTCCGTCTTCTTCGAGCTGATCTAACAACTCGCCGACACGGGCATCGGCAGTGGCGAGGTTGTCGTACTGTCGAGCCAATGCGGCACGGGCTTTCGGTGTATCTGGTAAATAAGGAGGTAATTCCACGTCATCTGGATTCGTGGTCAGTGGACGATCTTCCTTTTCCCACATACCGCTTTCGTGTGTAACAATTGGGTTAAAAACGGAAAAGAAGGGTTGCCCTTCCGCACGATTTCGCCAGTGCCCTTGATTGCTATTATCATCCCACGCGGTAATAGGAGGTGTAAACTGATAGTCTGTTTTACTATTGTTGGTACAATAATAGCCTGCCCCTCTCAGGTATTCGGTGAAGGTTTTCACATAAGGTGGAGGCACAGCAGAATACGGCGTAGGTAGGTCCGGTGTACTTTCGTGTGTATGCGTTGTCCGATGGTGATGTGTTCCGATGGATGTCTGATACATTCCGGTGATAATAGCGGAACGACTCGGGGCACAGACACCGGCGGTTGAAAACGCATTTGGAAACCGACATCCGCCTGCAGCGAGCCGGTCAACGTTCGGTGTACGCGCCAGCGTATCTCCGTAGCAACCGAAACGCGGCGTTGTATCCTCTAAAGATATCCAAAGAATGTTCGGATGGTCTGATGTGCGCATTATGACTCCCTTTTGACAGTGATTTAATGTTTTAGCTCCAACACGCGTCCGTGTATGCCTCACGATCAAAGAGTTTCCGACGGAACGGTGTCGCCGTTGCCATCCATTCTTCAGGAATCTCCTGCGTGTAACGGTGCGGCGGTCCCGCTTCCTTAAAGATGTCGATGTTGAAAATACGATAGAGCTGCGGCGAATCCACAGGCTTTGCCTCAACGGCGTGAAAGATACGTGCATCTATGTAGACCATACTCCCCGGCGGTAATTCCAACCGTTTCTCTTCCAATTGACGTCCGGCTTCTTTGTCATAGTCACCTGCAAGCATCCGTTCTGGCGTTGCCTCCCGCGTCGGTGCGACCTTATGGCTACCTGGTATAACTTTGAGGTTTCGATCGCCACGTGTGAAGCCATTTGGATAGTACAAAATCTGTATATAGTAGTTATCGCGTTCAGCGAGATTAATCGGATTCTCATGCTTCCAATGGTGGTGGTCTTGGTGAAAACCGAGAGGACCGACCCCGCGGGGTGCTATGTTGAGTGCGGAGTGACAAAAGTGGTACGCCTCACCAATGGTCGCGCATATGAGTGCCGTGATGAAAGGGTCGTCGATGAGCCGATCACTGTATTCACGGCGATCGTTCCACGGACGTATAAAATACGGGCGCTCTGGTTTTTCGCCATTATTCAACGTCTCAATGTACTGACGTGTCGGTTCAAAATGCTGTGTAATCTCTTCAATCAGACCTTCTCTGCCACCGTCCGTTAGCACGTCCGGATAAGCGATGTAGCCATCGTTGTGGAAAGAATCGATATCCGCTTGCGATGGACCAAGCAATCGGAAAAGTGAATCAATTGTAGTAGTGGCTTCCATAGTTGTAACTCCATCCTGGGATTTGGTTTGACTTTTGGTTCATTTGAGAGTATAATTGCTGCTGACGCTCGCGTATTGTATGATAAACTTTAGTATTGCTCGCGTGCTTTCCATGTTTGAGTATACCACTGACAGGAGAAAAAAGGTGCAAAATCTAAACCGTATAACTTTTGACCCCGAAGTGATGGGAGGCAAGGCATGTATTCGCGGCATGCGAGTCACCGTCAGCACAGTTGTTGGTTTGGTCGCTTCTGGCTATTCCAATACTGATATTCTGAAGGCATATCCCTATTTAGAAGAAGAGGATATTCGCCAAGCTCTTACCTATGCCGCATGGCGGGTTCAAGAAATTGAAGTGCCACCTCACATCCGGCTGTGTCCCTCCTGCTGAAATCTCTCCAGCAACGCTGTCAAGCGTTCCACAATCTCTGGATACGTTTCCCATACGTTATTCGTTTCACTCGGATCGTCGTAGATATGATACAGTTGCCCCGGCGTCCCCGGTTTCGGACCGCCATCACGAGGTGGGGGCCAGCCACCTGAACCTTGTGTTCCCAAGATCAATTTCCAATCACCGTGCCGGATAGAGAAAACGCCTGTGCTGGAATGATGCACAATGGCTTCCCGCAATGATCTTTCGATCTCTTCACCCAGTAACGCAGGCAGAATGTTGCAACTGTCCTGTCCTGCGTCGTCTGGCACTTCCGTCCCGACAATCGCTGCGCAGGTCGCCATCAGATCGGTAAGACAGGTTAACGTATCAGTTTCGGTATTCGGTGCGATGACACCGGGCCATCGTGCTATCAGCGGTTCACGGTGCCCGCCTTCCCAAATATGTGCCTTGTAACCACGCCAGTCACCGCACGATTTATGATCGTAGAGATGATACGGCATTGGGCTGTTATCTCCTTGAATCCTGTCACCGGGCAAGGCACCGTTATCACTCGTGACAAAGATGAGCGTCTCGTCGGTTTTGCCGGTGCGTTCTAACGCGTCCATAACTTCACCAACCATCCAATCCACAAGCCATACCAGATCACCACGGGGACCAGCACGACTCTGCCCGCGTGCGAAGTCTGGCACGACTGCCTCTGTGCAAGGTTCGTGCGGTGCAGAGGGGGTCAGATAAAGGAAGAAAGGGGCATCCGCATCAGTTTGCCCTTCAATATACGCAACCGCCTTCTCTGCTATAATCGGATCCGCATCCTTATGTTCCCACCCTGCGGTCATCATACCGGGACGGCTTGTAAACTCTGGCACTTCGTGATAGACATTCGGGATTTCCACAAAAGTGTCGTTCTCAATAAAACCGTAAGGCGGCTGGCAGGTCGGGCAGCCGGAATTCCCGTAAAAATAGTCAAACCCGATATCCACGGGACCGCCGGTGAGTGGCGCGGTGAAATCAATATGCTCTTCGAGTTCCCGTCCGGCATTGCCCCACGGCAGCGGGGCATTGAAATCGAAATCGTATCCCGGCACCGTCGAAAATCCGAGTCCGAGATGCCACTTGCCGATACAGGCGGTGTTGTAACCCGCATCTTTCAGTAATCCAGCGACTGTCAAGCGTTCAGGTTCAATCAGCGGGGGTTCGTAGCCGTAAAGCACACCGTGTTTGAGACGGCTACGCCAGCAATATCGACCTGTTAAAACGCCGTAGCGTGTCGGTGTACAGACGGCGGAGGGTGAATGTGCGTCCGTAAAACGGATGCCCTCCTGCGCGAGTTTATCCATATTCGGGGTCGGAATTTTTGAATCTACGTTGTAGCAGCCGACATCACCGTATCCCATATCGTCTGCCATGATAAAGACAATGTTTGGAGAGGTCTGTGTGTCCATTCTAACAACTCCTGAGTGGGTATGGCGATAAGACATCGCGCCTATTGTAATTTCGCCTTTAATTCGGCGAGGTCTTTGTCAATGGATGCGTCTTCTGCGTAGTTTGAGAATTCACGATGCAATTTCACATCTTTGAACTCGACATCCACCTCAGAAGCCGCGCGTGCTAAGGCAGCGGCTTCAGTTACATTCTGTTCCACTTGCCTCAGAATCTCAAAAGCCTTGCTATCTTGGAGCTCTGTCAATGCTTGGTGGAGGTGTTCGTGAGCATCAACATTTGTGTGCTGTGCGATGACCTGATCCCTTTTTCTTTCTGTCTCCTCGGTTTTTTGCTGCAGCGTTTCAAAAAGCGTTGTGAGATGCGCTACAACCCGTTTCTGTTCATTCCATTGCGCTTTATAACTGCTGGCGAGTCGTCGGTATTCATTCCGTTGTGCCAAATCTTCCCGCGCGAGATCCTCGCGGCCGGCTTGAAGAGCAATGGCGGCTCGCTCCTCACACCGTTCTGCCTGTGTAATCGCGCCCTCGTGGGCGTTTTGAAACTGTTTTTCAATGCCAATGGAGGCATCAACCTTCTGTTTCGCTTCCGAAAACCGATCCGTGATTTCATGGATGACATCGCCTAAGACCTTTTCCAGATCGGTTGTTGCGGCTCTATTTTTAACCGCAGACTCGGTTTCATCTTCAGTTACAAATTCAACCTGTTTTGTGTCTAATTTAACAACAACGGTCTTGGCAAGTTTATCGCCCATCCGCTGTTTCTCTTTTCCGGTGGCAAACAGCCAGTCAACGGGTTGGAATATGCCCGCAAACCGACGAACGAAGGCATCTTTAAAGTTCGCAGGTTCTCCATCCTCCAAACGGATTGTCTGTAGAGATAAAAGTCTCTTTCCAAACCCACCCCCTTTTTTCACACCATCCATGAAAAACAGACCGAACCCCCACAGAATAAAACTTAGAGTCCCGATACTAACCGATGTCATGTTTGATGCGTCATGAAAACTTCTAAAACTATCAAAAATCTCAAATAGCACAAGACCGCTAAGAATCAAAACGGCTTGGCAGAGCCCCAAGAATCCTATGTCTAATAAAAACGCGCCCAGTCGCGTCCATCGGGATGCCAACTTGAACTTTTTCCCTGCAACCTTAATAATAGACATCGTTGAAAACACCTCCTTCTATATGAGAATTTGCGCTTGGTAAAAAAGATGTTAATAAGTACTACGGATCGGTTTCAGAAGGCGGGTGAGCATGATCAGATTCTTCATCCGTGTCTGTTGGGGGTTGTGATGGCAATTGTGGCGGGAAAATAAGCGTATCGGTTGTGGACAATTGTTGATGTGTTTTCAATACCGCTTTCAATTCCGCGTAGAATTGCTCGCACTCTTCTTTCGTGCCAATCAACTCTATGCTGGGCGAGTTTGACAGATTAATATGTAGCTCATACTGACGATGTCGTCCTCTGATTATCTTGATCTGATGGACATACTCAATATTCACCATCCCTCGGTAAGAGTTCTTATACCTTTCATCCGGATTGATGATCTCAATAAACATTATGAAGCTCCTTTCGGCTTTTTTCTTTCTACTGAACTTTTGCTTTTAATTCGGCAAGGTCCTTGTCAAGCGATGCTTCCTCAGCGTAACCCGCGAATTCACGCGCTAATTTCGTGTCTTGGTATTCAACATCTACCTCAGCTGCAGCTTTCGCCAAAGTGGCTGCCTCCGTCGCGTCCTGCTCCATCTTTGCAAGTGTCTCAAATGCCTTGCTGTCTTGTATCTCTTTCAGCATCTCACGGAGATGAGTTTCGGCATCAACGTTTCTGTGTTTCGCGACGATAGTTGTTTTTTGCCCTTGTGCCTCTGTCATCTTCTGCTGGAGATGCTCCAAGAGATCGCTCAGTGATCGGACGGTCTGTTTCTGTTCTTCCCACTGTGTTTTATAGTCGGCTGCCAGTCGCCGGTATTCATTCCGTTTTTCCAAATCTTCGCGTGCCAAATCCTCACGTCCGGCTTTCAAAGAAATAACGGCGCGATCTTGCCACCGATCCGCTTGCAGAACCGCGCCTTCGTAAGCATCTTGAAACTGTTTTTCAACCCCGATAGAGGCATCAACCTTCTCCCGCGCCTCCGCAAGACGGTTTTTCATTTCAGCGATGGCATTCTCTAAAACCTGCTCTGGATCTTCGGTTTCAGCTTCAGTCTGTTCCGGTTCCGGTTCAAATTCCACAACAACCGTCTCCGCGAACTTATCTCCGAGGCGTTGCTGTTTTTTACCAAGGAACCAGAGTAAATCAAAGGGTTGGAGGAGACCCGCGAAACGACGAAGAAAAGCATCTTTGAACGTACACGGTTTGCCATCTTTCAGACGAAGCACTTGTAGTGACAACAACTTCTTTCCTATGCCCTGCCCCTTTCTGAAGCCATCGATAAAAAACAGACCAAATATCCACAAAACGACACTGAACAGAAAGGCAAAGATGCTGAGTCCACCGATGCTTAGCAACGACTGAGGTGATCCGAAGGATCCTATACCGAATAACAGAAGAGCTACAATTGATAAAAGCAGCCCTAAAACTGATTGCGCGGCACCGATAAGCGCGATGTCTATGAAGAGGGCATATAACCGTGTCAGTCGAGATGCTAATTTGAATTTTTTCCCCGCAATCTTAATGGACTTCATTTTCAAATCCTATAAATCTTTCGTATTATACGACGCACGTTGGATGAATGTTTATTGCTGTAGCTTCGCTTTCAATTCAGTGAGATCTTTGTCAATTAATGCTTCTTCAGCATAACTCGCGAACTCACGCTCTGATTTCATATTCTGATAGGGAATATCTAATTCAGCTGCAGCTTTTGCTAAAGTAGCCGCCTCAGTGGCATCCTGCTCCATCTTTAAAAGTGTATCAAATGATTCGTTGGCTTGTATCTCTTTTAGCATTTCGCGAAGATGTGCTTCGGCATCAACATTTCTGTGTTTCGCCGCAACAGTGGCTTTTTTCCCTTCCGCCTCCATAGTTTTTTGCTGGAAGTGCTCAAGAAGGTTGCTGAGTTCTCGGACGGTCTGTTTCTGTTCTTCCCATTGTGTTTTATGTTTATCTGCTAATCGTCGATATTCATTTCGTTTTTCGAGGTCTTCACGTGCCAAATCCTCACGCCCTGCTTTAAGAGCAATGAGTGCGCGTTCTTCCCACTGTTCCATTTGGGCGACAGCACCTTCATAAGCATCCTGAAACTGTTTTTCAACGCCGATGGAGGCATCAACCTTCTCTCGCGCTTCTGAAAGCCGGTTTTTCATCTCAACGATAGTGTTTTCTAAAACTTGCTCAAGGCTTTCGGTTTCAACTTCAACCTGCTCCGGTTCAGGTTCATATTTTACAACAACTGTCTCTGCGAATTTATCTCCTAACCGTTGTTGTTTTTCACCAAGCGTCAATAAAAAGTCCATTGGCTGAAAGATGCCAGCGAACCGGCGGACGAAAGCATCTTTGAACGTACACGGCTTACCGTCTTTCAAACGAAGCACTTGTAAGGATAGCAATTTTTTGCCAAAGCCTTGTCCCTTTCTGAATCCATCTATGAAAAAGAGACCGAACACTCATAGAGCTATGCTGCTAAAAACAAAAATGCCTAATATGAAACTTTGCCAACCAGTTTCTGGATGATTCCACATTGACGGAGAAATAATGTGTCCTATCAACCGCATTAAGAAGAGCGCAATTATTTGCACGACGGTTAGCGAGGTTAAATCTATGAAGAGCGCATATAAGCGCGCCAGTCGTGATCCCAATTTGATTTTCTTGCCCGCAATCTTAATAGACTTCATTGATGACTTCATCCTTTGTTCTATGTGGTCTTAATTGTGTCTCAACAAGTTGGAGAAGAGAGTGTTGATTTTGGAGACATGTTCAGAATCTTATAACTTTTCTATATTTCTGTTGCCTGTGTCCGGACAAGGTTCTTACTTCTGGAATTCTGCCTTCAACTCAGCAAGGTCTTTATCAAGCGATGCTTCTTCAGCATAGCTCGCAAAATCGCGTTCTAATTTCGTATCCTGATATGCGACATCTACTTCAGCTGCAGCTTTCGCTAAAGTAGCCGCCTCCGTCGCGTCCCGCTCCATCTTTGCCAGTGTTTCAAACGTCTTACTATCTTGCATTTCTTTCAGCATCTCACGGATATGGCTTTCGGCATCAATGTTTCTGTGTTGGGCAACGACAACTGCCTTTTTCCCTTCAGCTTCTGTCATTTTCTGTTGAAGATGTTCAAGAAGGTTACTAAGGGATTGGACAATCTGTTCCTGTTCTTCCTCTTGCTTTTTGTACTGGTCTGCCAATCGCTGGTATTCGTTACGTTTTCCGAGGTCTTCCCTTGCCAAATCTTCTCGTCCTGCTCTGAGGTTAATAATAGCACGCTCTTGCCATTTTTCCGATTGGGCGACAGCACCTTCATAAGCATTCTTAAACAGTTTTTCGACACCTACAGAGGCATCAACTTTCTGGCGGGCATCTGAAAGCCGGTTTGTCATCTCAACGATGGCATTCTCTAAAATTTTTTCAGGATCTTCGGTTTCGGTTTCCAACGCTTCTGGCACTGGATCAAGCTTTACCACAACCGTCTCTGCTAACTTATCTCCCATCCGCTGCCGTTGTTTTCCAAACGTCCAGAAGGAATCCAGGGGTTGAAAAATACTCGTCAGACGGCGAACAAAAGAATCTTTAAAGGAACACGGTTTACCATTTTTCAATCGAAGGACTTGTAGGGACATTAATTTTTTGCCGGGGCCCTGTCCATCGCCGAAGCCATCTATGAAAAACAGAATAGCTGCCCCTATTGCTGCACCGCCCCAGAGTAGAGTGTCTAAACTATAGTTCAGCCACGGTCCGAAAAGACCAATTATAGACATTTGCACGAGAGGGTATACATCTTCATCTACTTTAGTTTTAGGACCTAATGTCCACAGCAATGCACTGAGCAATCCAATCCGAATAAGACTCGGACCAATACCGGAACCCATGGCATCAAACAGAAAAACCAAAATGGATAGCACACCTGCTACGAGCATTCCATCTATCAGAAACGCAAATAATCGCGCCAATCGTGATCCTAATTTGAGTTTTTTACCCGCAACCTCAATAAACTTCATCCTAACAAAACCTCTGTTATATATACGTACATATATATTGTAGAGTCAGCAAAGGCGAAAAAGGATAGCAAAATAGCCTTCAGAGGCAGGTGCAAGGCACAAGAACCTCGCACCATAATACTACGTTCGTTACAGTGTCGGCACTGTCACAGCGACTTCGCGCCCCCCTGCATTTGAAGAATCGATAACGCCTTGGATAATAACGTTCGTAAGCATAACGCCATACGGATCAATCGGTGAAGGTTTCCCCTCGCGGACAGCATCAATAAACGCCGAATCTTCTTCGTGGAATACACTTACAGATTCAAACTTGGTGAACGCTTGATCAAAAATCTCACCGTCTTTATCGCCATAGACGCGGACACCTTCCTCTGGCCCACGGACCTCGCCAATACCGAGACGTAATCCCGCTTTTTTGCCGAGGAAGATCGTACCACCGAGCGAATCCATGTTCATGCACCAGCACGTCTTGAAGACCATACGCGCACCGTTTTCAAAGACCACCCAACCGACACCAAAATCTTCTACTTCAGTCTCTTTAAGTGCGGGGTTCCAGGTATTGTGCAGACTCAGGTAGTTGGAAGTGATACCAGAGACCGCAACCGGCTTCGGGTGTCCCATCAGATAGAGCGCAGTATCAAGCGCGTAGACACCGATGTCCGCAGACGCACCTAAACCCGCTGTCGCCTTTCGGATAAAACTGCCGCCGGGGTTCCCGCGCCGCCGATCCGCCACGGTCTCAACGTAGTAGATATCGCCGAGTGTGCCAGCGTCAACGATCTCTTTTGCCTTAATTACCTGTGGCGAGTACCGGAGTTTCAAGCCGACCATCAATATTTTATCGTTTTCTTTTGCGGCGCGCCACATCGCAGCCGCAGCGTCCAACGTCGCTTCCATCGGCTTCTCACAGAAAACATGTTTGCCTGCGTTCAGCGCAGCGACTGTCGGTGCGGCATGCACACCTGTAGGCGTACACACGTACACCGCCTCAATTTCGTCCATTTTGAGCATTTCATTGTAATCGGTGAACGTGCGTTTAATGTCCCATCGTTCTTTCGCGCGCTCCAGGTTTGCAGGGACAAGGTCGGCGGCGGCAATAATTTCAGCACCTTTAATATCAGCAAGTGTGCCGCAGTGTGCCTGTGCAATACCACCCGCTCCAATCAAACCTAACTTAACTGTTCTCATTCATATCTCCTCATTCTGTTTTGTATGCCTCTGATTTTAATCATTTATGTTTTGAAAGTCAAGGGAAAATTGTAGTCGTTTTCGGTTGTCAGTTATCGGTTGTTGGTGAGATGCGTAAATATTTTGTCAACGAATTGTCAGAATCGGGATTTGCAGGATTGTAAGTAGACGAGACGCGTCAAGTTGTTCGGTATCAAGCAGGTGTATCACCGAATGGAGAAAATTACGCATTTATTTCTCAAACTCACGATAAAAAATATATTTGACTTTTCTTGGCTTTTTTTGACAAACATGTTAACATATTGACAAATGGGGTCGGCAGCATTCAATAT
>VYCT01000287.1 GCA_009843785.1 Candidatus Poribacteria bacterium
CTAACAATATCAACGACAGACTACCCTCAAAAAAAAATGGGGGTAAGTGACGAAAACTTTTTTATTGACAAAAATTTGCGTTTTTGTTATGTTTTTTTGTAACGGTTTCACTATGAACCCCCCATCTGTAAAAGTCTGCCCTTCGCGACGCAAACGACTTTGTGCAGATCACCTAAATTTTTACTACAGAAGCAGTTTCGCGCGAGTTCGCAAGCGCGTATAATGAGAGTCTTGTTGCGCGGCTTGCCACAAACAATCAATACAAGGAGCAACCTTATGAAACGAACCCACCTTATAACACTTATCGCGGTGTTTTCGGTTATGTTAATTAGCCACGCGAGTGCACAGATAATTTTCTTTGCTGACTTTGAAACCGCTTCCTCGGAAGCCGTCCCAGATGCCAGCGTTAACGATCCCGCAAATTGGGTATCGGAAAACGAAGGAACCGTTTGGGCAGAAGCGACGGAATTCCCCGGTGGTGAAGGGGCATTGCATCAAACTCAGGAAGGATGTGGTATCTCTGGCAATACACCGCTCCCCGGTGTGGATGAGTTCTCTGATGGCATCATCCAAGCCGTTTTTTCATGGCAAGACGATGACGGTGTTGGCTTCCAATTCCGTCGTGTCGGCGATGATAGAGGCTACCTCGTCGCATTCGGCTATAATGAAACACCACAGATCATCATCGGAAGCCTCGCAGATGGCTGCTGCCCCTCCGGTCAATGCCTCGACCAATGTTCATGCGAAAACGGTGGCAACGAACTCGTCGGTGTTGATCACGGTTTAGGCGCAGGGCTCACACAAGATAACTCCGTCGCCTATCTCGCACGTGTTCAGGTTACCGACACCCTCATTCAAGCCTGGTATATGCCACTCGCTGATGCCCCGGGTCTCTTCGTAGATTCCGCAGAACTTGGTGACCCAGTTGTAGAATACGACGGCGCAGATGACCTTGGACCCGGCAGCGTTGGGATCTGGCACGAAAGTTGGGGCAACGGAAGAATGGGTAGTGTCCTCGTTACCGGTCCAGGTGGCACTGTAGCAGTTGACCCACATGCCAAACTCTCCACAACATGGGGCGAAGTTAAAAGCAGTTATTAGCCTCCATACGGTATAGGCTAATACCATCAAACCAATTCGCATTGCACGGTGGGGTTCCCAAACCTCAATCTCCCTGCATTGCATGACCTGTCTTTATAGGGTGAGGCACTTTTTGCCTCACCCACCCCGATTAGTTTCTACGGCGAGGTCACTTTCGGCGCATAAGCCGCCGTTTACAGCTTTGCCACCCTGTTGCCGCGTCCGAATAGAAGGCAACAAAACCCGTTCCTTTCGTATAGCAAGTTTCGGCTTGCAAATTACGCAAAAACAGAGGAGGTATCTTATGAAAATACGTCTTTTACTCCCTACGGTCATCTTGAGTCTACTTTTTTCCCTCCACGCCACCGGAAACATCGTGTTTTACGCCGATTTTGAGCCCGGCTCTAAGGACGCAAAACCGAACGCCGGTGTGAACGATGTCAAGAAATATAAACCTGAGAACGCCGGAACTATCTGGGCTGACGGAGATTTCAACGGCGGTAATCTCGGTGGTAAAAAATCGATGACACAAACCGCTGAGGGATGCGGCATCTCCGGCAACACACCGCTCCCCGATGTGGATGATTTCACCGACGGTATTATCCAAGTCGTCTTCTCTTTCGGGGATGATGACAGCTTCGGTGTCCAATTCCGCAGGAAAGGCGACGATAAAGGCTATCTCGTTGTCTTTGGCTATAATGAGACATCCAAAGTTATCCTCGGTGATCTCGCAGATGGTTGCTGCCCCTCCGGACAGTGCCTCAGTGATTGCGGTTGTGAAAACGGTGGCAAAGAAATACTCGGTGTAGACCACGGCTTAGGCGGAGGTCTCACACAAGACAACTCTGTTCCCTATTTGGGACGGGTCGAAGTCAAAGGCGACAACGTTAAGGTTTGGTATATGGAACTGGCGGAAGTCAAAGACCTGTTCGCAGATTCCAGTACGCTCGGTGATCCTGTTCTCGAATCTGACAAAGCCACGTACAAAAGTGCCGGTGCCGTCGGGGTCTGGCATGAGAGTTGGGGTAATGGCAGAATCGACAGTATCCTCGTCACAAGTGGTGCCGGATTTGATGTTGATGTCAAAGACAAACTCACAACGACCTGGAGTGAGATCAAGACAACTTACTAATCAGGCGTGGGTTTGACAAAAGAAATAGGGGATTCTGTAGTAGAAAAAGGGCTCCTTGTGGTATAATGAGGCAATTAAAACCTTTCTCTATAATTGTAATGTGAGGTTCGCGTGCCTCACACGCCTCATTATCACGCAAGGAGTTTATCTATGAAAGTCACAAACGTTGAACGTGTACTTGTAGATGTTCCCTTTACCCCGCGTCAACAACAGATTACCACCCAAAGCGTCTCAACCGTTTACAACTGGTCGCTTCTGGAATTGTGCAAGGTTACCACGGATACCGGACACGTCGGTTGGGGCGAGACCGTCGTTCACTACACATATTCCCGCGTCAGCGATGCAAGTGTTGAACGCGTCATCGGACAAAGTCCTGCCGAATTGATGAACGACGATTCACTGGGCGCCGGTTTACAGATGGCACTCTTTGATGTCGTCGGCAAGATTTTGGAAGTGCCCGTCTACCGACTCCTCAGCAACCAATGTCGAGACGCTGTCCCGATTTCGTGGTGGAGTATTGACGCTTCCCCAGAAAACTGGGCAGCGGAAGCCGCAGTTGCTGTCGAAAACGGCTATACCAGTTTCAAAAACAAACCGCGGCCGTGGTGGGATATCGTCGCGCAGGTAGAAGCGGTCGCTGAAGTCGTCCCCGCAGATTTCAAATTGGATCTTGATCCAAATGGTTCTTGGCGTGATGCGGAAACCGCTATCCCGATCTTGCAAAAACTCGCCTCACACCCAAACGTAGCGATGTTTGAAACCCCTATCCCGCAGAGCGATGTTGACGGAAACAAACAGATTCGTCAAGAGGTCGGTTGCCAAGTCGCGATGCACTTCGGTTCACCGCCTTACACCACCTGTATACGGGAGGACGTATGCAGTGGATTTGTCATCGGTGGTGGCAAGTCTCAAGTGATGCGTGAAGGGCAGCTCAGTGCGGCAGCGGATATGCCGTTTTGGCTCCAAATTGTTGGAAACGGCTTAACAACGACCTGGGCAGGACATCTCGGCAGTGTGCTCACGCATGCGACATGGCCCGCAATTACCTGTATTAATCTCTATAGTGAGCACCTCCTCACACAACCCGTGCAAGTGGCAGATGGATGTCATAAGATCTCTGACGCGCCTGGGTTAGGTGTCGAAGTCGACGAAGACGCAGTCGAACGCTGCCGCGTACCTGCTGAGAAGTTAGACGCTGACGGCTACACAATCCATCCTGTGCCACGCATCATCAAGACGGCTGTCTATCCTGACGGTAGCTGCATCCACATGGCAGGCGATGGGTTGGGCTATTTCAACGCTGGCAATGGCGAAGCACAAGTAGAAGGCGCGCGTCTGGAGTTAACTTTCGATGACGGCTCTGACGAATGGGCAGACCTCTTTGAGAAAGCACGCGAAACCCCTGTGCATGGGCAGTGGTAGAAGTTTTACGGATATTTTCTCTGTTTTGGCTCCGAGGTCCGGTAGGTGCGGTTCCCCAACCGCATCTACCGAAAACCTGAACTGTGATTGATGGGATTCCCGTGATTAGAGTTGTGATCAAAGGTAAATGCGTACGGAATGGTTCCGTCGTGTTTCATATACCGCTTGAAACAGGGTTGAAAATATGGTATATTTACTAATAGGATTTAGTTGATGAATCAGGATTTGCACGATAGCATAAGAGAACAAGCCGTTGCCAGTCGTTAACGCTTGGAAGATGCAAAAGTCCTTTTAAGGGCTTCCCGGTGGCGCGGTTCAATGTACATTGCTGGTTACGCTGTGGAATGTCTCTTGAAAACAAAATTGATGCAAATCTATGATTGTAAAAATTTGAGAGAACTTGACGATGCCCTTCTGAGACGTTCTGTACTTCCTGTAGGCAGTACAACTTTTATACATCAGTTAGAGACATTGTTTAAACTCACGCCAAGTTATCACCGCCTACAACAAAATCAGGATATATGGTCTTTGTTCAACGTAGTTAACCGCTGGGCCCCAAAATGGCGTTACGTCTCAAAGCAAACAACTCGTGATGAAGCCTCCTTTTTTATAGACGCTGTTGAAAAAGTTATACATTGGATAGATAATAACATTTAATAAAGGAATTGCACATGGCATCAAAAAAATTAAAGCAAAAAATTTATGATTCACTTAAGTCTGGATATTTCAGTGAAACAACAGATCTTGTTGATGTCTCTGACGGTTTTGACGACCTTGTCCATGTCGTTATTGTCAGTCGAAAATTTGATGGAAAACTCGCGCGCGAGAGGCATAATCTGATCTGGTCGGAGTTGACTAAGCAGCTTTCAAACGAAGAATGGGGACACGTATCCCTATCTATCGGTGCAAGCCCAGAAGACGTTAAGACCTTATAGCACACCCACATCTGTTTCTAAATGGGGCAACGAATAATAGTCGCTGTGAACCTTGAAAAATTAAGGTCTATACCTAACGCTTTGACAGAGGTAAGACAACATTGACTTCTGCCCAGCAACAGCGTGCCTTGACATGGCGCGTCTTGGTCATCTTCGCCATCACCGCACCGATTAACTGCTACTTCCTCATCCAGATGGAAGTCGTACGCTATACCTTTCCGACATGGGTCGTCCCACTCTCCAATGTAATTTTCATCCTCACAGCAGTGATGCTAATCAACGCCATCATCCGTCTCCTAAAAAGCAGCTTCGCACTCGGACAAGGCGAACTCCTACTGCTCTACGTGACGCTCAGCTTCGCCACAACGCTCGCTGGATGCGATGTTTTGCAAGCGATCCTCTCCGTGCTTGGACACAGCTTCTGGTTCGCCACGGAAGAAAACGAATGGCGCACCCTATTTTGGCACCACCTCCCGCAATGGCTCACGGTTTCAGATAGAGACGCACTCCGCGGCTATTACCAAGGCGAGTCAAGCCTATACCGTCCGCTGCATCTACGAGTCTGGTTCCCGGTAGTCGGTGCATGGCTGCTGCTCTTTATAGTGATAGCGTTCATCTTCCTCTGCCTCAACACCATCCTCCGTCGGCAGTGGGCACAGCGCGAACGCCTCACCTTCCCGATTATTCAGCTCCCATTAGCAATGACGAATCCCGCTTCCGCGTTCTTCCGAAATAAACGGATGTGGATCGGCTTCGCAATCGCTGCCGGTATCAGCCTATTCAACGGGTTAAGCCATCTCTATCCTGTCCTTCCGCATATCCCTGTAACGCGGCGTTTCTTCAGGTTCCACGAACCACCTTTCAGTTACTACGGCACCATCATCACCGCCTTTTACCCCTTTGCTATCGGCATCATGTTCCTGATGCCGTTGGATGTGCTCTTTTCGACAACCTTTTTCTATGTTCTCTATCGGAACGAGGTCGCCTTAGCACAAGCGGTCGGATGGAACGCTATTCCGCGCTTCCCTTACCTCAACGAACAGACGATCGGTGCCTTTGTGGGACTCTGTTTCTTCTTCGGTTGGACCGGTAAACGGCATTTCCAGGCAGTTCTGAAAAGCGTGCTGCCCGCCCGCGGACGTGAACCCCCCTTGCAACAACAACAGCACGATGAACCGATGCCGTATCGAGTCGCCGTATGGGGCTTTGTACTCGGTACCCTACTTTTCGCGTTTCTCCTCTACAAAGCAGGCATGGCACCTTGGCTCGCGCTCACCTTCGCAGTCCTATTTTTGATAACACCGCTCGTGACAACACGCATCCGAGCAGAATCCGGTATCTTTGTCCATGCCTATCACTGGCAGGCACCCCGATACATCTTAAACACGATTCTGGGGACGCATCGTCTCGGTGCACGCAACCTCACTGCACTCTCGGTCTGCTTTTTCAACCGAGACTACCGTCCACAACAGATGCCGCACCAATTAGAGGCGTTTAAAATCGCGGAAGTCGCCAACATTAACCAACGCCGAATGCTCCTGACGATCCTCATCGCCACCATTGTCGGGGTATTCGTCGCTTTCTGGGTACAACTCCATCTCTATTACCAATTCGGGGCGGATTCCGGCTACTATGGCCCGTGGGCACTCGGCTACGGTAGACAATACTTCGGACGGCTGACAAATTGGATATCCTACCCCGTTGGCACCGACTGGCTCGGCGTAATATTCATGGGCATCGGATTCACCGTCATGATGATTCTAACCTATCTACGAGTGAAATTCTTCTGGTTACCGTTACATCCGCTCGGCTACGTCATGGCAAGCAACCAAGAGATGTCGGACCTCTGGATTCCGCTGCTCATCGCATTGAGCCTAAAATGGCTCATCCTCCGACACGGTGGGATTCAAAGTTATCGGCGTGTCATTCCGTTCTTCTTAGGATTAGTCCTCGGTGATTACCTGATGGGCAGCACCTGGAGCCTCCTCAACGTCCTCTTAAACACCACGATGTATCAGTTCTATCCGTAGTCGTGATTTATGTAGCATAAACTGTCAGTTTGTGCAGTCCCGTAGGGTTTATTTGCTTGGGTATTTCTTCAGTATGTTTATAGCAGCTTTCAAGCAAAGATCTTAGCCTTGTAAGGGCGGCATGTTCATATTTACCGTTGCTTAACCATGCCAAGTTACACCTGTAGCAGGGGTTTTTAACACCGATTTCTTCCTTGACTTTACATCCGTTATATGCTATTTTATTCTATTAGATGTGATGATGTTGAAGTTGAAAAAGAGGTAAGATGATGGCTTCTGTCTATAATCATGAACAAACTCTACTTCGGCGATAACTTCGATATCCTACGCGAGATGGACGAGGAAAAGATTGCCACGCTAACTGCCGCCGGCACGGGTAGCAGAAACTAAGGAGAAAAATACGATGCAACTCTGGGAAGACCAGACAATTGTGCATGCGCTTAAGCATGCCTTGAAAAATTATGACTACTTAGAATTTGATCAAGCAGGTTCTAAACACATCAACGCACTAAAGGTAAGAGTTAAACCGGATCATTTAAGTGCTAAACGCGACTTTTCGGTCGCGGGGAATATCTGTAAAGCTTTAGAAAAAGAAACAGGAAGGCGTTTTTTTGTCCCCGGTGTTGTCACCCACGGCTCCCAAAATTGGGCTACAGAGTGGACCTGGTTCAACGTGCGCGAACAACAACTTCATAAAAATGTAAAGATAACGTATCCAAGCAATAAGACTGACCCAGTCATAGTGGAATGTTATGTCGGCGAGTATATGAATCTTTTTGTAGGTGATCCACAAATCACGCAGTACGCCGACGAAAACGGAGAAATAAAAGTTGAGTTTCGCGTTGTTGACCGAAAAACTGGAGATACGAGGTGTAGCAAAGCAACGAATGTAGCACTTGATTTGTTAGCGAAAACAGCAGCTGAAGTTATAGCTGAGTCTGCCCAATAGAGGTATAGTTCATGATAGAATGGTTAACGGTAATTACGGGATCAGTTGTAGCAATTGGCACTGCTGCGCTCGCGTTTATCACGTGGCGGTACGTTCGCCTGACAAAGCAGCTCGTAGAAGCCTCCTACAAACCAGAAATTATAGTCTATCTACGTGCCTCGCAAACGTTAATTCGCGATAATTTAGAAGTCAATGAAACGACGCTTTATGTAAAAAATGTAGGTCCGGGTGTTGCCCGTAAGATTGAGTTTGGAGATAATCTTTCTTTTGCTCCTTATGGTGGTGAACCGCTTGAAAGTATTGGCTTTCTCAAGAATGGAATTGATGTCCTGGCACCAGGACAGGAAAGAAGACAAAATCAACCCAGTGTTGCAGATCCATTTGGTGACTTAAGCCAATTACAAGTTACAATTCCGGTTAATTATGAAGATTCGCGGGGTATAAAATATTCTGATGCCTTTCCTCTTGATTTTACCCAGCCAGATTTACCACCAACTCAAGGGGACCCCCAATGAATAAACCCTACTTTGACGATAACTTGGAAATTCTACGCCGGATCGATGACGAACGCGTTCACCTCATGTGCTCTAATCCGTAAAATGAAGAGCGAACATGCTTATAAAAGAGAACAATTATGTACATCGTGACAGATGACTTGGAAATCATAAACTTCAATCAGTACCAAAGTTTGAGAGTAGAAGGGGAAGACCCGGGTAAAGGTCGTCTCGTCTTGATAGCTCAGGATGATTCAACCCGTATCATTGCTGAATTTGCCGAATTTGAGGAAGCATATAATCTCTTTGCGGACATCCGCGATGCCCTCGCAGCAGGAGAGACATACTATAGTTTAGAAACATAAAACAGAAACTCCCAAATTCAACGCGCAGCCGTTGCAAGTTGAAAATCTGACAGCCGACCGCTGACGGCTGATTGCTATCTCACAGATCAAAAATCACCTGAGCAAACCAACTTCCATCACCCTTTTCAATAACCTGCAATTGGTGATACGTGACGCTCTTAATCTCGGTATAAACCGCGTGTTTATCAAAATTTACCGGTTCCCCGTAGACCGTCGCCGACATCTCCGTTTCACTGCACCACTGGATTTCTGCGCGTTTAAAGAAGACCTCTTCCGTCTCGTGCCGAAAAATGAGTTCATCAAGCCATCCGACAAATAATTCCTCCACAGATTCAGCCGTGAGCTGAATCTCAACCGACACTGTTTCATCAACCGTCTCCACAACAGCGATCGTCTCAAAGAGCCCTTGCGCCGCATGTGCCAAAAGTTCCGATAGACTCCCACCGCGAACCACCAATCCCATATCCGCCGTGTGTTCAAGATACTCATAAGGTTTCATATCATCTCCATCATCACGATTTTCCTTCGCATTCCATCATACCCTGAAAATGCTCCCCTGTCAATTCTCAAAATTGCCCAGGCTTGGTACTTTTCACTTGAATGTTTGATTTATTATATATTATTATTTTTATTTATGTGTTATTATATCTATGTGGTGCAGCTGCGAATCTGACAACCGAGAACTGATAAC
>VYCT01000039.1 GCA_009843785.1 Candidatus Poribacteria bacterium
TGCCCTACTACGAACCTAATTTAACTCATAAACTCAATATTGAAGCACTACTAGGACTCAGATCGCCAATAATTTAAGGGCTTTCTGGTCGTTGTATTATCCCCCAGCGTTTCCTAATGTATTCAATATACGTCCGGATACTGTCAAAGTAGACTGGGGATTTGTAATCGGGTATGTTCTGAGTCTGATAGCAATTCTGTTCACCTTTGATTCTATTTCCAGTGAACGTGAACGCGGTACGCTCCGATTGATGTTGGCGAATTCAGTGCCACGACACACTGTATTGATTGGCAAATTTTTAGGGGCATTAGTCAGTATTAGCATTCCCTTTACGCTTGCGATATTCATGAATCTATTGGTAATTTCTATGTCCAGAGACATTGATCTTGGTGCAGATGTGTCGATACGTTTATGTATTATTTTCATTATTGCGATCTTGTACCTATGCCTGTTTATTGCGTTAGGTTTGTTAGTTTCGTCATCTGTGCAAAACAGTGTTGCGAGCCTTGTGATCCTCCTATTGACGTGGTGTGTTTTTGTCGTTTTTATACCGAGTACCTTGGCTTCCATTGCGAGCGGTTTCTCAAACCCAATGACTTATGATGAATTCTTCAAACGCCGAAACCAAAACATAAAAAACCTCGAGGAAGAATACGTTGCTCTTTTGCAACAGACGCGTGGGTTAGCAGATAAAAAGATACAGATAGATAGTGAGTATGTCGCCAAAGGCACTGAACAAGAGGAACGTTTGTCCCAAGAACATTTAAATCAACAGATTGCCCAAATTCAACTGGCACGTTCTGTCACACGTATCTCACCTGTTACGCTTATCCAGCATCTTCTTGAAGTTTTTGTCGGAACAGGGTTTGAACGGCATCAACAATTTTTAGAGAATGTGCAGCGTTATGCACGCGAATACCGAGAATTCGTCACGGATATGGATAGAGCAGATCCCGATAGTCGTCATATTATTGGGGTTCGAGAAGGTATGTCACAAAAGCTAGTGAATCCGGATTCAATTCCAGCATTTGAAGATACGATCAGTCTCAGTCGTGATTTCAACGCTGCGGCGATAGATTTGCTTTTGTTGGTTCTGTTTTTCCTTGTTCTTTCGTCTGCAGCATATCTTGTGTTTGTGAGTGTTGAGGTGTAATAGAAAATATTAACGCAAGGAGATACCACTGGCAAACACTGTGTTGCCTGCCATTGGCGTACGGCAATTTAGAGGTGAACAGAAAACCATGTCGGACAAAGTAAAACTAACCCGTCCTTCATTTCGAGACTTACTCTGGCTGTTCGCACGGGTGTTGAAAACATCACCTTTTATCGCTACAGTGTGGGTAATCCTTGTCCTCATCAACGCAGGTGATGAAGGACAACTCGTTGAAGACGGCACACACGAAGAGTTACTTGCCATGGATGGACTATACGCCAAAATGTGGAACGCGCAAGCGTCATGGTACGCTTGAAGAGAAATCGATAACATTCTATAGATATCAGCAATCGCCCAGAATCTATCACTCCTTCCACAAACCTTCCGTTTGATAAAAAAAAGTGCAACTTTTTAGCACCTCATTTGTAGTACAAATCACAAGTTTCTCGCTGTGTTCTTGTGAGCCACTCCTATCTAAAGTATTGTCTCGCTACTCACTTAGCGGATTTCCAAGGACTACTTTACGGTTTGTACTTCCACTCTTTACTGAGAAATATGAGGTAAGCAAATGCAAATAAATTGGTTAATCATTATCACCTTGACACTCACTATATGTCCTCAACTAATGGCTGTTTCAAATGACACAACAACAAAAAAAGACCTAACCGCTGTAAAAACGGATCAACCGCCCACTATTGACGGTATCCTTGACGACGCTTGCTGGCAAGACGCGCCGCAAGCAACTGGCTTCACAGATGAACGTACGGAAAAATCAGCGAAAAATCAAACCGTTGCTCATATCGTCTATACAGACACAGCTATCTACGTTGCTGTTCACCTTTACGACGATATGCCCGACAAAATTGTGGCGCGCCAAACCAAAGATCAGACGCGAATTCGCGGCGAAGATTCGGTGTCCTTTAGTCTCGATCCGTTTCACACACACCAGTTTTCCGACAGGAATTTCTTTATCGTAAATCCACTTGGTACGAAATACGCACATCTCGCTACCGGACGCGCCGAAAAAAGCGAATGGATCGGACTCTGGAAAACCGCGGCACAGATTGTAGATGACGGTTGGGTTGTAGAGATGGAAATCCCGTGGCAGATGCTTGATTACCCCGATACAAAAGAACCGATCCGGATGGGCATCAATGTTGACAGACTCCAGCAACGCACTGGCGAAAAATCATGGTGGTGCAATTTGGGAGTGAATGAGTTTCGCGAGAACGACGGACACTGGGTTAATGTGCTGCCTCCACAGCGTAAGCGTGAATTAAAGGTGTTACCCTATCTGATTGGTGGTATTAGCGAAACGGAAACCGACGAGAGAGAATATACTGCCCGCGCGGGCGCGGACCTCCGCTATGAGGTTACGCCGCAATTACGGCTCATCGGTACAGCCAATCCAGACTTTGAGAACATCGAACAGGCAGTGGAGGGCATTGACTTTTCCTATGGTGAACGCTACGTGCCGGATCGCCGCCCTTTCTTTTCGGAAGGGAGTAATGTCTACCGTCTCGGTCAATTGTTCCACTCGCGACGGATAATGGATATGGACGGCGGGCTTAAACTCTTTGGAAAAATTGGTAAAAACACTTCGGTCGGCACCCTCGGCACGTATCACCGAAACAACCAAAATGTTATCCTACAAGCCTCACAATCGCTAACGGCAACATCCAATATCAGTGCAGCATTCTTGTCCCATCATCAACGAGAGGAAGGGTTCAACAATGTTGGTTACGTGTCAGGTGATGTGCGACGCGGTAAACTTTTAGCAAGATCCGCTTTCGCCCAAAGTCAGGCAGGCGAATCAAACGGAAGGGACGGGTTCGCCAATTTAATTTACCAGGGCCAACTCGTTCAGCCGTATTTATCCGTATTTTTTGTGGATTCAGATTTCGTCAACAGACTCGGATACCATCCATTTACGGGGTATCGCGGTCTAAGTTTAGGGAGTTATTTCCGTAACGAATGGCGTGACGGATTCCTCCGCAGTCTTTCTCTCTCTGTTCAATCTGAGGCTTCTAACACCTATGAAGGCGAGGTCTTCCGACGTAACCTATCCATAACTTCAGGTATCCTAACGCATAGTGACTACTCGCTTTCTGCCAGATGGTACGGCGGTCAGTTTGAAAAATTCACAGACAGTCTTTTCGCCATTAGATTAGGGGCACGTGCCTCCGATAGGTTCAATAATGTCAATATTAGTTACACTTGGGGTGAACAGGCGGGTGAACGGATTCACCGCATCAGCGGAAACCTCAATCTCCGAGCCTACGACTTCACTGTTGGATTGACTTCCCAAATCCAGTGGCATTTTGAGCGTCGTTACCAACAGATTTTAACCCTAACGTATGACTTCAGTTCCGCCTTAAGCCTCGGCAGTCGGTTAATCTGGCAAGCAGATGGTGTTAATATCTACTTCGCATTGCGCCGGTCTGGATATGCTGGCACGGATTTCTTCATCATCCTCGGTGATCCAAATGCTTTGGAATTCAGACAGCGTTTGGTGGCAAAGGTGATTCGGGCGTTTTAGATGCTTTCTGGGGTTACACAACTCACTTTCTTAGGAGCACGTTTTATAAACACCGCGCTGCTTTACAAAGGGCGCGGTGATTCTTTTATTTTCGTAAATCCTATTAGAATTATGCACCTTTTTCTTCCAAATTCGCGTCACTATATAGTGAAGTGAATTGATTATCTATTTTTCACGCTTTTTAAGCACACCTACCCGAGAAAGTACAAACCGTCCAATCCCCTTAGTATTAACCCAAGTTGCCGCTTGTAAATCCATGGGATTTCCTATATAGTGTTTTTACCGAAAAAACAAAAGGAGAACCCCATGGATAAAAATAAGTTTACTGGAGATGTCCGATGAGAAGTGATGATGTTAAGTTGATCCAGCGCACCCTCGTAGGTGATGAGGATGCCTTTGCAAATCTGGTCAAGAAATACCAGAAGCAGATCCATACGTACGCATGGCGGAAAACAAAGGATTTCCACATCGCCGAAGATATTACACAAGAGACGTTCCTACAAGTCTCACAGAAATTGGGAACCTTGCAAGACCCAACACAGTTTAAAAGATGGCTTTATCAGATTGCGAATCGACTCTGTATTGCATGGTTCCGAAAAAACCAGGTATATGCCGAATCGTTCAGCGAAACCCATATCTGGGAAATCGAGACAGGGGCATATTCCCGATACGTCGCTGCGGAACATGCTAAGATGACCGCTGAGACCCAACGCGATCTGGTTGAAAACCTGCTTGCTAAGTTGAATCAGAAAGACCGAAAGGTCATCACACTCCACTACTTTGAGAATATGACATCTTCAGAGATCAGCGAGTTTGTAGGTGTGTCAGAAAACACGATCAAGAGTCGCCTGCGCCGCGCCCGGCAGCGACTAAAAAAATATGAATTCATGATTCAAGAGGCGTTAGACATCACAATTGAAGGCGAGCATCGCTTCCACAAACATTTAAACGGAGATTTTGGAATGAAATTAACTTTTGAAAAAGACGATCTTTTGTCATCCCTACAAGTGCTGGAGAGTGTTGCGAGTCAACAGGATACTGCGCCGATTCTTTTAAATGTTCTCATCCAAGCGACAGAAAGTACGATTGAGTGTATGGCAACGGACGCGGAAATGGGTATCAGAATGAAGGTTGACGGAACCGTCAAAAAGGCGGGATCAATCCTCGTCTCCGCCGAAAAATTGGCGGATATCGTTAAAACGTGGCCCGCCGAGCAACCGATAGATTTAGCGACAACGAAAGACGATCACATTGAAATTACCTCTGGAGACAGTGTGCGCAAAATCGTTGGGTTTTCCGATAAAGCGTTTCCACAATTTCCCGTTGTTGATCCAGAAGCATTCGCGATTGATGGGGAAGTTCTACGGTCTGTTCTTCACAAAACAGCATTCGCTGCGCCGGCAGAGGAAGACCGACGGACCTTCCTAAACGGGCTCTATTTTAATCTTCTTGAAGATAGAACCGAAGTTGTTGCCACGGATGCGGTTCAACTTGCACTCACACACTGTGAACCGCTCAAGTTATCTGAGGACAAAGATGGGTTCATCGTCCCACTCAAAGCCGTCAAAGAAATTGAGCGAACCTTTGCCAACGCCCCAGAGATAAGGATTTCACGTATTGAGAACCAAATCCTCTTTGCAGATGCAGACACCACACTGACAACGCAATTGATAGACGCTGAATATGCGCCGTATGAGAGTCTCATTCCAGAATCTTTTGAGGGTCATGTCGTGGTGCCGAAAGCATCTATTATGGACACAACGCGTGAAATTTCTGCCCGCGCAAATCCGAAAGACGATAAGATTTGCTTAGAAATCAATCCGCAACAGATTCGGATATCGGCGAAGAGCTCTGAGACAGACGAAATACATGAGACATTAGCAGCCGAGTCTGGCACCGGGAGCGTCCGTATGGGTCTGAATGCGCAGCTGCTGATAGAAACATTCTCACATATTGAAACGGAGTCTGTATCGCTGGAGTTCACGAATGCGTTGAAACCTCTCGTTGTTAAACCGATTGGTGAGGCAGGACATATCTGCGTCCTCTGTACAATGCTCCTGGATTCCTAATTGGAAGATTGGATAGATGTTTACTGAACGGTTCAGTTGGAAAGCGTGTCAACTGACATATTACCTGACTCCTCAAGGCAATCCGAATGATCTTCATTGCATCCATCGCCGTGGCAATCAGAGCACTGCTTACAAACAAATTGCGTTCCTTACTGACGATGCTCGGCATTACGATTGGTATCGCGGCGGTGCTCGCAATGGTTGCTATCGGCGATGGTGCCAAAATTATTATCCTTGAGGACCTCGAAAAAATAAGTGGGATTAACGTCTTCACAGTTCTACAAACTTCTTTCAAATGGGTCGCAGGTCGCCGGGTCCCGGCACGGAGCGGAGAATATCTTAACTATGGCGACGTGCAGGCAATCGAGCGGGAATGCCCATCTGTGCAGATTGTTGCCCCCCGGATTCCAGAGTGGTCGCGTGTGCTGATGCAAGCCACAGCCAGCACAAACATCCGTGCTGGCTATAATGGTGTAGATGAAGATTACGCCGTAGCATTGGCGTGGGACTTGGCAACAGGACGGTTTATTTCTCAGGAAGACGTTAAAAATTCGACCAGAGTTGCTGTGCTTGGGGCAAATGTCGCGGCGCGGTTGTTCGGTGAGGTGTCTCCACTCGGCAAAGAGATTAAGATTGCTCGGCGTACAACGAGTGCTATAAAAGAACGCTTCATCGTTATCGGTACACTGGTGCCACGCGGTCGGAGTCTTGAATTCGGGTTTAGTTTTGACGATCTCGTTTTTATGCCGATAACCACTGTGCAGCAACGTTTCACAGGTAACAACCGAATCCCGCAGATTGCTGTTCATGTACACACCGTAGAAGATATGCCTCAAGCGATTGCGGAGGTTACAGCCGTTATTAGGAAACGGCACCGAAACCGAGACGACTTCTTTGGAACTTTCGACGTGCGTTTAGGACTGGCACGCCTCATGAAAATCAGTACACTCATAAAGACCGCGTTAGGAGGAATCGCCTGTTTTTCACTGCTTGTCGGTGGGATCGGCATTATGAATATGATGCTGGTTGCTGTCGGGGAGCGGACCCGAGAAATCGGACTCCGAAACGCATGTGGTGCGAAGCGGGCAGACATTTTATTTCAGTTCCTTAGTGAATCGATTCTCTTATGTAGCATCGGTGGCATATTCGGTATCGGACTCGGTGTTTTCGCAAGCAAAGGGATGGCACATATAGCAGTGCGTATCGTGAAAATCGTCCCTGAATGGCCCGCAGCCCTCTCCGTACAGTGGGCATTGATATCCATCTTTTTCTCTGTGCTACTTGGTGTCAGTTTCGGGTTGTATCCTGCCATAAAAGCCACGCGGATGTCACCAATCGAAGCGTTGCGTACTGAATGAGAACATATTTCAATCCCATAGAGGAGACAAGACGTTGAATGAGTCGAAAAAGAAATCGAATCTGGGAAGTGGCAGAATCGCTGTCCGCTTGTTAGGTGCTCTCAAACCGTATTGGGGGTTAGCCTTGTTGTGCCTGCTCGTCTATGCGGGGTCCCGGGGGCTCTTCCTGTTCACCCCGTGGGTGGAAGGCCAATTTCTGGATCGCGTCTTTGGTGAAAAAGATGTTGACTATTTATTTATCCTTGTGGGCGTGTGGTTCGGGATTGCCTTTGCGACTTATCTCACAAGTCTTGGAACGGGATATTTTGTGTCCAAGATTACAGGGCAAACCCGCCGGGATATGCAACTGAAGGTCTATCAACATCTGAGGTTCCTGCCCTGCCGTTTCTACGATAACCACACAACGGGACAGATCATGGCTTACGTCAATACGGATACAGGGGCCGCCGCGGAAGGGATTTTGGCGAGCGGATGGATTGTCGCCGGCGGGGTTGAATTTGTCATCACCCTGGTGGTCGTGTTTTGGGTGAATCCCTGGTTGGGGCTTTTTAGTATTCCGTTTACGCTCGCTGTGGTGTATCTTCCAGTTCTTTTCCGAAGACCTGTGCAAAACGCTTCAAAGCAGGTCTTACAGGAAAGAGAAAGTATTTCCTCCCGGCTTCAAGAGGGGATTGCGGGCTCGCGAGAGATTAAATCCCTCGGACATGAAATGCGAGACATGGGGTTCATCGGTGGTTCCCTAAACACCCTTGTCCGTGCAGAAGTCCGTCAAGCAGTCATCGGGGGACTGACAGCACTCGGTCCGCTGGCATCTTGGTTGGGCAATCCGCTTTTCTTTTTCATCGGCGGGAAAATGGTGATCGATGGAGACATCAGTGTCGGTTTTTTTTGGATGGCAACCCGTTATTTGAATCTGCTCACCTTTCCACTCTATCGATGCCAAAATGAATATCAAAAACTCCTGCGAGCCGGGGAAGGCGCAAAACGGGTGTTCGCTTTCCTTGAGGAAAACCCGACTGAAACCCAAGACGGTATCACCGGTATTAACCTGCAGGGGAAGGTCAGATTTGAAGATGTCACTTTCGGTTATAATGAGACAGAGCCCGTCTTAGAGAACGTTACCTTTGAGGTGCAGCCCGGCCAACTTGTTGCACTTGTGGGTCCAAGCGGTGCGGGGAAAAGCACGCTCCTTAACCTGATTCCGCGTTTCCGCGAACCCACGCAAGGACACATCTATGTTGATGCACACGATATCTCGACACTCAACTTGCGTGTCTTGCGCTCCCAGATGGGCACAGTATTTCAAGACCCTTACCTCTTCTCAGGTTCAATTGAGGAAAATATCCGAATGGGGGCGCGACACCCAGAGCGCGTGAGACAGGACGATATTATTGCCGCTGCCACTGCCGCAAATGCCCACAGCTTCATCACACAACTCACAGACGGTTACGCCACGGAGATAGGGGAACGAGGCATCAAACTCTCCGGCGGCGAACGCCAACGGATTGCCATCGCACGTGTACTGTTACGGAACCCGAAAATGCTCCTGCTGGATGAAGCCACTTCCGCGCTGGACTCGGAGACGGAACGGGTCGTTACAGAAGCCTTAGAGCGGTTGATGAAAGGAAGGACTTCGTTTGTGATCGCACACCGATTGTCCACCGTGCTAAATGCCGATGTGATTCTTGCGATGGAAAATGGTAAAATTTTGGAAGCAGGGACGCATCAGGAATTACTGACTCAAGATGGGCTGTATGCTCGGTTGTATCACTTACAATTCGCGACATCCGGATAGCGCAATTTTGCCCCAAAGGAGAAACAGTGTTCCTAACTCTGATACGCCAAGAACTTTTGACCCATCTGATGAGCGCGCGTTTTTTTGCTGCAGTCGTCATTACACTCTTATTGGGTCACTTACCCCCATTTTTTTTTGAGGGTAGTCTGTCGTTGATATTGTTAGGT
>VYCT01000009.1:0-1217 GCA_009843785.1 Candidatus Poribacteria bacterium
TTTTGGAGGAAAATAACCTATGTCAAATCGATTGACATTTTCCTTAGCAAGTTTAATTCTAATTTTCGCATTCGTTGCGATCCCTGCGATGGCACACGACAATATAGAAGGGGATACAAATTTTGCTACCCACGCCTCAACTGGTCACCAGCACCCGGTGGTGAGGATTGTGAACCCAACGGATGCCGACCCTACGAGTGCTGATACTATTGAGGTTGTTGATACAGAAGCGGATGACAATGAAACTGGTTTTGACAACACTACCAGGGCAGCCACGATCGAGTTTGATGTGATGCTAACGCTTCCACCTGATGGTCTGGATACAACCGCCGCTACTGGGCAGATCGCCGCTGACGGTAGCGAGGTTACTGCTTACGCCCGTACTGCTGCATACGCTGTGGTAGGAGATGGGGAGGACGGGGCAGTTGGGGTCGAGGCTAATGTACCGGATACTGATAAGCCCACAATGGTAACGCTAACCATCACTATCACTGAAACTCTTACTGATGATGGTGATGATGATACCACCCCGACACAAGAACGTGCTGCTGGGATCGCCGCTTTGATAGAAGCCGGTCTATTCGTGGATTTGTATGTGAACGCTGGAGCAATTACGGTAGACGAGTTGGTTCCTTCTGCTCCGATGCAGGATCAACTCAACCGGCAGTCAAGAACACTAACGGTCCAAGTGATTGCAAGTGAAGTCATGCCAGCAGTAGCCGTTACAGGTACAGCAGCACCGACTAAGGTCAATGGTACCACGCCTACTGTTGTAACAATCAGCGCAACTGCCCCAGCGACGGTACCAACCGGCTTGATGGCTTCTGATTTCAGTGTTATGGACGGCACAACCGCCCTGCTGACTCCCGTTTGGGATGACACTGCGAAGACGTTGACGATCACACCTGACGCTACTGCCACAGCCGATAGCGTGATAACGGTTAGTACGTCTACAGCAGGTGCGGCGAAGATTACACTTACTGCTGTAACCGTCAATGTGGATCGTACCGCTCCGATGGTGACGATTACACCGCCTCCTGGCGACGTAGTAGCTGGTCAAGCCACTATGGCTACAATTGCAGTTAGCGGTGCTGATACGGGCGAAGCCGTTGCACTTACTGAAATTAAGGTTAGTCAAAATGCCAATGGTAGTGTAAGTACACTCGGACACTCCTATAATCCTACGACAGGCGTGGTAACATTTACACCGACGGCTG
>VYCT01000009.1:1317-5044 GCA_009843785.1 Candidatus Poribacteria bacterium
GGTCACAGTTAGCGTTGATGCAGGTGCAGTGATGGATGATGTTATGAACCCAAGTGCTGCAGCTTCAATCGAGATTACTGTCGCTGCAGCGGATATGGTTGATAGCACTGGACCGATGGCGATGATTACAGGCATGCAAGGTTCTGCGCGTGCATTTGATGTGACCATCACTTTTAGCGAAGCACTTGGCGCGGACGAGACCCTTACTGCTGATGAAATTACAGTCACCGGTGGAACCATCGCAAGTGTTGCAGTAGATGCAACGGATGCGAAAATCTACACCGGTATGATTACACCTAACCACGGTGTTACGGCAGTAACAGTTCAGGTGAATGCTGGGGCAGTGAAAGACGCATCTCCTGCTATGAATGCGAATCTGGCAACGCCGACGACTGCGCACTCTATCACAGTCCGAAATACAACTGCGCCCATGTCTGCTATGATCGCTTCAAAAGGTTATGCGGTCTTTGTGCCTATGGATCACGATTCAGACGCACTTCCAGGAGGTCTAACTCCCACTACAGTAGCTGATATGCCGAATCTGGTTAGTTTCTTCAAAACAGGCGGTACAATTGATGTAGCGGTGACCGGTAAAGCCAATCACAATGTCATCATCACTGAAATCATGGTGGCTGAGGACCTGGGTAGAGTTGGTCAGACAGGTACAATGCGCCCTGAAGCGGGTCAGTGGATTGAACTGTATAACAATACAGATGCTGCGATTAGTGTTGACGATATATCGATCACTTTTGAAACAGGATATCCAGCAACCGGTGCACCGACCGATGCAACAGATCGGCTCAGTAACACTGTGGCACCCGGCTGGGGTTTTGAAGCCGCGTTTGCGGACGCGTTATCAGGTCAGACCGCTGCTAATGCTTCCGGTATCACAACGGTCACAAAAATGTTCAAATCCTTGCGTAGAGTGCACAAGGATAACAAACAATTACAGGCCGCCGGCACGGTTATCCAGAATGGCTGGGCTCAAGGTTCTTGGAAACTCACGACTGATAGCAGAGTCTTCCTCGCAGGACGTGTAGGGACACCGGGTTCAGAAAACCGACCCACCGTGTTTACACCTGCTGTATTTACAGCACCTACTATGTCTGTCACCTTCAACGAGGTTGCTAATAGGAACGATGACGCCAACGAGTGGATTGAACTGAAAGGTCCTAAGGATACAAATCTGAAACTACATAAGATTAGTATCGTCACGGGCTACGATAAGGCAGCCAACACAGGCACCGAAACTGAAATCTACAAGTTCCCTGATGCGGATGTAAAGATTCCGGCAGGTGATCTCTTGTTGCTAACAGATCAAGATCCGGTCAATAATGAATTGGCAGCCGATCTTGAAAAGGGTGTGCCGAAGCCTGTGCGTTATAGAGTCGTTACATTGAAACCTTTGCCAAACAGTGGCGACTTCCTGTTGGTCCTACGCAATAAGGATGGTAAAATCCTTGATGTCGCTGGTCATCTTGCCGGTCTTAATGACGACGACCCTTACACGCTTATGTGGCCATTGGCAGCTAATGTTGGTGCCGCTAAACCGGGACGCATTAGTGCCAAGAACAAATTAGCAGGTGGTAACGTCTACAAGCGTGCAAGAGCCATACAGGGTTACTTAGCTAACAAAGATAATGGTGATGAACCTGCCTTTGAAGGTGCTGGTTTCAGTGGTGTCGGTTACGATCGCCTCGTTAACGCCGGAAATAAGGAACATCACGGGACACCGGGATATCCGAACGGTGCACAAATAGGTGCGGGTGCTGAGGCAACCGGTAACGTCATCATCAGTGAAATCATGGTTGGCGATGGTACAGACAGATTCCCACAGTGGATTGAAATCCATAATATGTCTGATACCAATGGTGTAGACCTTCATAATTGGAGACTTTACATCATTAACCATGACAAAAATGCAGATGGTTCGTCCTTTGCGGGTAAGATACTTGATGAAGTCTGGCTGAGAAACATGAAGATACCGCCAAATCAGACGGGGTTAATTGCCACCAGATCCGCTCCACGCCATACAACGAATCTGCCGAGTCACCGGATACTCAACCTTCGGTATGACAAACCACTCCTGAGTTCAAAAGGGTTCTCTCTGAGACTTGAAGCGAACTCTCACGAAGGTGATCTGGCAAAGCGTCAGGCGGGTGATGAAGTTGGGAACCTCGCTGCAGCAGATCCGAAGAATCGTCGTGCCGATCATCAGGCGTATATGGAACCGAGATGGGCATTGCCCGCTGGCACAGATCCGAGTGGTGTACGTATCTCAATTGCACGTCGCACCTCCTCAAAGCGGAAAGCGACCGGGACAGACGAAGCCGCTTGGATCAGTTCCGCGGATGACTCACGCCCCTATGGTACGGCAACGTACTATGGTCGCTCGACGGATATAGGTTCCCCAGGCCATACAGCGGGTGGTGTACTGCCTGTGAACCTGTCGAAGTTCCGTCCAGAACGGCTTGACAGTGGCGAAATCATTGTCCGTTGGGTCACCGAATCTGAATTGAACAACGCTGGATTCAATATCCTCCGGAGTGAAAAACGAGACGGTGAATTCACGAAACTTAACACGAAGTTGATCGCAGGTCAAGGAACAACGAGTGAGCGTACGACTTACACGTATACCGATACATCTGCGAAACCCAATGTCGTCTACTACTACCAGATTCAGGATGTTTCTCTCGACGGTCAAGTGCAAACCCTACGCCTGAGCCGTCTGAAAGGGCATATTTCACCTGCTGGTAAAGCGACCACGACATGGGGTGAACTAAAAGCGTTGCAATAATGCGAAAGCACGCCATCACGATGATAGTGATCGCGTGACTTTCGGTGCAACAACTCGGTTATTCAGGGAGAAGTCGATAACCGAACTAACCTAACGCAAAAGCGGTGGATTCCCTGTCCACCGCTTTTCACATTTTTTAGGAGTTGTCAGTTGTCGGATACCTCTCTTACCATCCCGTATAGATATAGCACCGCACCGGAACCCTCTTTAGTCCTGTAAGGACGGTATGTTTATAGAAAAACGTTGAAAAAACAATTTAGCCCTGTAAGGGCGGCATGTTTATAACATTACAAGGAGATTTCCCTATGCCCAACACCTACACCCAAATTTATATACACATCGTCTTTGCCGTCAAAGGTAGACAAAACCTTATTCCAAAAGAACACAAAACCGAACTCCATCGTTATATCACGGGCATCATCACAAACAAAAAACAGAAAGTCATCGAAATAAACACCATGCCTGATCACATCCATATCCTTGTTGGGATCGCCCCTGATGCTGCTGTATCCAACTTAGTCAGAGACATCAAGGCAAATTCATCGAGATTCATTAACCAAAAGGGATGGGTTGTGGGTAGGTTTGAATGGCAGCAAGGCTTTTCGGCTTTTTCTTATTCACATTCACAACTAACTGTGATCGCCAGATATATCAAAAACCAAGAAAAACATCATTCTCAGAAAACTTTTAGAGAGGAATATCTCGAATTTCTTGACCTTTTCAATATCGATTATGATGAAAAATATGTTTTTGAATCTGAAAATAATGACTATGCCTAAACGTTTCTGCTATAATATGCCGCCCTTACAGGGCTGACGCGTTTATTCACCATTTTTCTATAAACATACCGTCCTTACAGGACTAAAGAAAGGGCTGACGCGTTTATTCACCATTTTTCTATAAACATACCGTCCTTACAGGACTAAAGAA
>VYCT01000009.1:5054-5576 GCA_009843785.1 Candidatus Poribacteria bacterium
GACGCGTTTATTCACCATTTTTCTATAAACATACCGTCCTTACAGGACTAAAGAACCGGATGAGGTATACAAGGGTTCTTTGTAAAACCCGGTTCGGTTAGGAAACCGAACCTACCGGACCGGGGATCCATGCTATTATTTTTCTAAAATTGACACCTATCGTGCGGTTTTGCGGCGGACATGCCCAAATGCAAACTGCATTCCTAACCGAACCGGATACTCGGCAGAAACCTTGAAGACTTCAAAAAACATCTTTAGTCCCGGAGGGACGCTATGTTTATAGCAGCATCTGGACAAAAAACTAAGCCCCGGAGGGGCGGCATGTGTAGAGGCATTCCTACAAAATACTGACAAAAATCAATAAACCGAACCGGCTCTTACGCGAAAACATTAAAGATTTCAAAAACATCTTTAGTCCCGGAGGGACGCTATGTTTATAGCAGCATCTGGACAAAAAACTAAGCCCCGGAGGGGCGGCATGTGTAGAGGCATTCCTACAAAATACTGACAAAAATCAATAAA
>VYCT01000009.1:5586-9043 GCA_009843785.1 Candidatus Poribacteria bacterium
GGAGGGGCGGCATGTGTAGAGGCATTCCTACAAAATACTGACAAAAATCAATAAATTGACACCTATGCCGCGGTTCCAAACCACACCTATCGGGACCCCCGGGATTCCAAAATTGGACGAAAAACCGAGAACTCAATAACCCTAACACCCCCGAAATTGCTTGGTAATTTGATAACAATACGTGGTATAATTAGAAGATACTGTTATGCAACACTATAAAGTCTATCAAGGTAAAGGAGGAGATCAATGGATACCGACACAAAACGGTTCAACATCCCTTACGCGCCTACAGACCCAGCAGACCTCTACCCCGACACGGACGGTGAACCTATGGCGGCTAGCGACCTCCACCTGGAAATCCTCATCTGGCTTTTGCAGGCGTTGAAAGCCCATTTTGCGCCGCGGCCGGATGTCTATGTTTCCGGTGATATTCTGACATATTACACAGAGGGGAACCCGCGCGCAGTCATCGCACCGGATGTGCTCGTCTCTTTCGGCATCGGGCGGAAGCCACGTCACACCTACAAGGTTTGGGAAGAAGGGAAGGTTCCAGACTTCGTCATGGAATTCTCAAGCAAAACCACCTATCAAAACGATCTCACAGACAAGATGGACATCTACGCCACGCTCGGCATACCGAACTATCTCCTCTATGATGCCGAAGCACTTTATCTGCCTTCACCGCTGATCGGGTTTCGGTTAGTAGACAACGACTATGTACCGATCCGACCGGATGTAGATGGCGGCATTCATTCAGATGTTCTCGGTTTAGATTTCCATATACGCGATAGACGTTTGGCAGTTTACGACCCGGTTCGTCAGCAGTGGCTCCAAACCCTTGCGGAGCAGCAAGCCGCACGCGCAGAAACCGCAGAAGCACGCGCAGAACAAGAAACCATCACACGGCAGAAAGCCGAAGAAGAAGTCAAGCGTCTCCGAGAGCAACTCGCACGCTCGCAAGCACACACCTCGTCAGAAAAAAAATAACCGTATCTACCGGTTTGGAATATCCTGTTCCGTACGCAAGGCTTCGAGTTCAGTGCGAAAAGTCGGCATGTCCTCAATTCTCACTGCTCCGATGGCGTTGATGACAGGATCGTAAGCCTGCGCCCCCGCACCTCCAACAAACAGAGCAACATGTTCCTGGATACCACGTCGAAGTTTTCGTAATTCAGTCGCCAAGTGCGGGTCATCTGTCGGATAAATGATACTCAATCCAACCGCCTTTGCTGAATTTTGCACCGCACACCCTATAATTTCTTCAACCGGCAGGTTGGGCCCGAGGTAGGTAACTTGCCACCCCTCCGAAGCTGCAGTCGTTCCGGCAATTAAAGCACCGATTTCGTGGAGTTGACCCCGCGGTGTCGCGATCACTAAGTTCGGCATTGCAGCAGATATATCAAATCCTTGGCACATATTGCCCAATAACGTCCGCACAACTGCCGCCGCAAGATGTTCGTGTGCAATCCGCAAAGCCCCTCCGCGCCACTGTTCACCAATTTCCCGCATCAGCGGCGCAATTAACTTTTCAAGGAAAATCGGCTGACTAAAGGCAACGGATGCAGCGAAGAGCACCGACTCAAGGGCGTGTGCCTCAAACTGCTTAACCGCTGCAAGGCACGAGGTGATATAAAAACGAACGGAGGTCTCTTGTGAGATAACCTCTTTCGCGATTGCAGAAGACTGCGCAATCGGCACCTCCGTTCCAATAAGTTCCAGAAGCCCCTCAGCGGGCAGGTACGCTATTTGACCAATACTATGCCCCGCCTCCGTCGCCAGACGCAGCAACGTGAGTCGCGATATATCCGCATCGGAATAGAGACGACGATTCGTCTCAGTTCGCAGCGGCGTGACCACATCGTATCGGCGTTCCCACGCGCGTATGGTAAATTGTGTTAACCCTGTCTGGAGAGCCACGCTTTTAATACCGTGTTTGTGTTCATCCCGCATCAATCTTTCCTTTTTTTGTTTTTTTTACGCTATTGGTGCTCAATACCCTTTCAGTTTAATATAACATCTTGTCTATTATTTGTCAATAAATCATATCTGTTTGGGCAGAGTCATTTAGTTGGAAATAAATTGGCGGAACCCCTGAAAACTTCATAATCCTCTTGAACCCCGTAGGGATGGGACCTCTGTAGAAAAACGCACCTACCAGACCTAGTAGTCTTTCAATGTTGAGTTTGAGGATATAATCTTTTTAGTTTGATGCGTGCGTCTTGTGTCGTAAATCGCCAATCAACCCGGTTCGCAGTCTGATTCCGATACGTCTGCCACGCTTCTGCCTCTGACCGAAGCGTCTCTATATCCGGGATACGCCGGTTTAGACACTGTCTTGAAAAGACACTCAACTCGATTTCAGCGATGTTCAACCAACTCCCATGCTTCGGGGTGTAGACGATCTCTAACCTTGAAGCTAACCCAAGTGCCTCCTCAGCAGGAAAGGCTTTATACAGAGAGGTAAGCCTGTGTGTATTGAGATTATCGCACACCACCGTCACTCGCTCGGCATCCGGATAGACTTCATCTAAAAGGTGTTTGACTTCCTCTGCCCAATCTATCGCAGTTCGACGTTCGCGAACCGAGACCCGCCGCCAACCTTGAAAGGGGGCAGTAAACAAGAAAGCAGAAACCGACCCGATCCGCTTATACTCGTAATCTATCCGTGCGATGCGTCCAGGTTTCACCGGGATAGGAGACCGGAGGTCTGCGAGCAACTGCACCGGACGCTCGTCCATAGCGACCACCGGAAACCGCACATCTTCAGGGCGTTGGTAAACTTCTAAAACCGCTTCCATCGCCGCAACGAATGCCGCATCTTCATCGGGGGGAATTACCCAATACGACGACCGATGCGGACGTAAGGCGTTTTTTTTAGCGTCTGTCGGACGGTTTCAATAGAGATACTTTCAACAATCTGAAGGTCAACGAGTTCATCAGCAAGGAGTTGTAACGTCCACTGTGAAAATCCTTCGGGCGGATCGCTACAAGCCAAGGCGATCAAACGTACCTCACCTTGACCGTCAAGTTTCCGCACGTGAGACGGGCGACTTTGCGGTTTGCGTTCCAAGGCAGCGAGTCTCTCGCCGGTGGCAAACCGTTTGCGAACATTGTAGGCAGTTTGCGCATCGCAGCCAAACGCCTCGGAGATTCTCGCATCCGTCCAGCTGGGACCGTTGCGATCCGCCTTCAGCAAGATGTGGGCACGCATGAGTTTCAGTGCGGAATGCTCTCCTTTGCGAACTAACGTTTCGAGCGTCTGACGTTCTTCAGATGTCAGCTCAACTTTATGTGTTTGTTTTCTCATCACAGACCTCTTGGAGATAGGATTCAAATCAGAGCAAGAATATATCACGAAATCTCCAAAAAGTCAACAACTTTATCGTAAACTCAACATTGAACGACTACTAGTAGTGCTTCAATATTGAGTTTATGAGTTAAATTAGGTTCGTAGTAG
>VYCT01000159.1 GCA_009843785.1 Candidatus Poribacteria bacterium
GATTAAACCAAACTATGGCGTATTTGCGGTATCAGAATGGAATACAAAAAATTATTAGAAGGGAGCCAAGATGGCAAAGTACGATTTTGCAATCGCTTTAGGAGGGGCACCCGGGCAAGGTATCGAAACTGCTGGCGAAAGCGTCAGCCAAATCTTTGCCCGGTATGGGCTGAACGTTTTTACTTACACCGCCTATCAATCCCTCATCCGCGGCGGTCACTCCTTCCTGACTATTCGAATCAGTTCTGAACCTGTTGCGAACCACGGTGACAAGCTTGACCTAATTGTTGCCTTAGACCGGGGCAGTTTAGAGAAGCATTTGCCGCACGTCTCACCCGGTGGTGCACTTATCTATAACAGCGATGATGTCAAACAGGCACCGGAACGTGATGACATCCAGTTGTGCCCTATTTCCTATAAAGAATTGACTAACGATCCTGATAGAAATAAGAGAATGCTGAATGTTTGTGCATCCAGTGTCGCTTTGCAGTTAGTCGGTGTGGATTTAAGCCTGCTTGAGGATATCATTGTCCGCGCGTTCCTCAAACGTAAGGGGCAAGCCGTAGTGGATGCGAACGTCGCTGCTGCTCGGGCAAGTTATAATTACGCTGCTGAACACTTTACACCGTTTGATGTCCAATTTGAGAAACAGGAGCCACCATTGGCGTTCGGTAGTGGTAATATGTTGATGGCAATGGGCGGTGCATCCGCAGGCGTCAAATTTTACGCTGCCTATCCGATGAGTCCTTCAACAGGTATTCTCCACTGGATGGCACCGAATGCTCGCGATCTCGGTATTATCGTCCGGCAATGTGAAGATGAAATCAGCGTTGTCAATATGGTTATCGGTGCTGCACACACCGGTGCGCGCGCAATGTGTGCGACATCGGGTGGCGGTTTCGCGCTCATGTCGGAAGCGATTGGCAGTGCGGGCATGATGGAAATTCCGATTGTTGTTGTTAATGTTCAACGCGGCGGTCCCTCCACAGGTTTACCGACCAAAACCGAGCAGGGCGATTTATGGCAAGTTCTCGGCGCGAGCCAAGGTGATTTTCCGAAAATTGTTGTTTCACCTACCAGTATTATGGACGGATTTAATACGATACCTGAACTCTTTAACCTCGTTGACAAGTTTCAGTGCCCCGGCATGGTCCTCACGGATTTGTATTTGGCAGAAGGTCGCACGACATTCCTGCCGGATGCTATCAACTGGCAGCCGAAAATTGACCGTGGAGAATTAATCACCGAACAAGGGCAGACAGATGGTGAATATCTGCGTTACCAAATCACAGACAGCGGGATTTCGCCCCGTGCTATCCCTGGCACGCCTGGGCACATGCACGTTGTTGCTACCGACGATCATGATGAAGATGGGGGTCTGATTAGTGATGAGTTCACGAATCCGCACAAACGTCGTGATATTATGGAGAAGCGGCAACGCAAGATGGAAAGTATTGTTGAACTCCTCCCGCCTCCGACTTTTGAAGGTCCCGAAGATGCGGAAGTTACCCTGATTGGATGGGGATCCACGCATGGTGTGATTAGTGAAGCAGCAGGAATGTTGACCGAAGCAGGCATTGCCGCCAACCATATCCACTTCAAGTGGCTTTATCCAATGGATGAAGATGCGGTCAACGAAGTGCTTGCGAAATCTGCGTATTCGATTATCGTTGAGTGCAACTACACGGGGCAATTCGCCCGTTTCTTACGGAGTGAGACTGGCTTTAAGGCGGACAGTCATATCCGCAAATACGACGGTGAACCGTTTATGCCGCATCACGTTGTTGATGGCGCACGCGAACTTCTGAACAGTAAAACGGATCTTTATGTCCCGTATCAAGAGATTGTTGTGTAACAAAGGAGGATGAATCAGATGGCAAGAAGCGCGAGAAGATCGAGAAGAGAAAGACCTGTTCAAGGCGCGCCTACAGCGCGAGATTATAGAGGTGATGTTAGTCCGGATTGGTGTGCCGGTTGTGGTGATTTCGGTGTGTTGAATGCGCTACAAGGTGCTTATGCAAAACTCGGTCGTGGCAATCATGATCACCTGACAGTAAGTGGGATTGGGTGTTCCTCTAACCTTCCCGGTTATGTCAAAACGTATGGGATGCATACGCTACACGGTCGCGCTTTAGCGGTTGCAACAGGTGCTAAATTTGCCAATCACGAGTTGAATGTTGTCGTCACGGGTGGTGACGGTGATGGTTACGGCATCGGTGGAAATCATTTTATTCATACGATGCGAAAAAATATTGATCTCCTCTACATCGTCATGAATAATGAGACGTATGGGTTGACAGTCGGACAAGCCTCACCGACGACTATCGTAGGAGAACAGACGAAAAGCACGCCGTTCGGTAATTTAGAGACACCTCTGAATCCGGTTGCGATGGCAATTGTCGCGGGTGCGACTTATGTCGCAAGAGCATATAGTTCTGACGGAACAAAACTCGCGGAATTGATGTATAACGGGATGCAACACAAAGGATTTGCATTCATTGATGTTATCAGTCCTTGTGTGACCTGGAAGGGAGGGGCGCGGGTAATTTTCGATTATTGGAAGGAGCGGGTCCAATACCTTGAAGATCATGACACAAGTGACAGGGCCACTGCACTTGAGCAAGCCGTCAAGACGGGTCATGAAACGCAGCTTGGATTGTTCTACCACGATACGAGCCGGCAATCACTGAATGAAATGGAACCTGTTTTGGAAAAAGGTCCTATCGCACATCAACCGCTCGGCATCAGCAAAGAACAAGGCGATGCGATCATCCAGAGAATGATGTAAATTCAAGACAAAATGAAAACTGGAAGACTGGAAGACTGGAAGGTTGCGTGGAAACGCTTCTTCCATCCTTCCTCCCTTCCATTTAAATCCTTCCATCCTTCACCTCTTGTTACCGGTTAGGAAATCGCTGACACCATGCACCTTCGTGCTTCCCAACTCACCAAGGACTTCGGCCATCGCTCGATTGTCAAAAATGCTACACTTTCGGTTAACCCTGGAGAGGTGGTTACGATTTTCGGTCCCAACGGTGCCGGTAAAACGACGCTTATCAAAATTCTCGCGACGCTCCTGAAACCGACATCCGGGGAACTTGAGATTGAAGGCACCGATGCTATAGAAGATTGCTCAGGTGTGCGGAACATGCTGGGAGTTGTTATCCATGAAACACTCGCTTATCCAGCATTTAGCCCATACGAGAATCTCAAATTTTTTGGACAGATGTACGGTGTTAAGCAGTTAGAGCAGCGCGCAACAACGCTCCTCACTGAGGTTGGCTTACAACGCTTCGTCCATGAACCTCTACACATCTTTTCACGTGGCATGACCCAACGTTTTATGATTGCCAGAGCCCTTCTCCATCGCCCTTCAGTGTTACTACTCGATGAACCCTTCTCTGGATTAGATGCTGCTGCCAAGCAGTTTGTTTTGGAGCGCATCGCGCAGGAACAACAAGATGGTAAAGGCATTATTATTACGACACATAATACGGAGTTGGGCTATCTCGTAGGGACAACATTTTTCTTTATGATAAACGGAGAATTGGAAGAGGTCGCGCAGAGAGATGAAATTACAGCAGAGAGGCTATTGCTTATGTACGAAGAGAAAATGCGATCAAACCTTTCTGTCTGAACCAATGAAGGGTGGAGAGACGACTTGAGACTGGGGCTACACTGAAGCACGTAATTAACAAAATAACCAGCACAAATTCCTCGAAAACCCGTTTCGGTTCTCACTGCGAAGCAGGACGAAACAGAGCGAAAACCGCCATGATTAAAAAAACATTCCGTCAGATTGGTGCGTTGATTCGCAAGGACCTTGGACTTCAATTCCGCTCAAAGGAGACGCTGGTATTAATCTTCGTTTTCAGCGTGCTGGTTGTTCTCATTTTCGCTTTTGCGTTTGGTCCGATTTTCCCTGAAAAGGGCGAACGTGGCAAATTAGCCGCGAGTGTTCTCTGGGCAGCATTCGTTTTTGCGGGGATTATTACCTTGAACCGCTCATTCACAGCAGAACGTTCACACGGTGCTTTGCACGGCATTCGGCTGACCGGTGTCGATGCGAGCAACCTCTATCTCTCTAAAGTCGTTAGCACTGTCATTTTTCTATTCCTATTGGAAATCGTCGTTACCCCTATCGCACTACAATTCTTAGACTTGCTTGATGTGGTGACGGTGGGCATATTACTGAAACTTTTCGGTGTACTGGGTATCGGTACACTCGGATTTTGCGCCGTCGGTGTGCTATTAGCTGGCATGTCCACAAGTACAAACGGTGGCGAAAGCCTACTCTCCGTCATTCTACTCCCGATTGTTATTCCAATTATTATGGGCGGTGCGAAATGCACCGTTTCGCTTTTGGTAACCGGTGAGTTAGCTAACGGGTTTTGGCTAAATTTGCTTATCGGATATAGTTTAGTCTTTTTGGCATCCGCGTACCTACTTGCGGGTGCTGTTATTGAAGAATAGTGATTCAAATAGGACTTATGCACAGAGACATTGGCGGTTGGAAGGATGGAAGGAATGGAAGGATGGAAGCCCCTCCTCCATGCTTCCAATCTTCCGGTTCTCCGATTCCGCAAAAAACGAAAAGATTCTGCGTAAGTTCTACAAAGGAATAACTTATACACTTCATAAGGAGAAATGCTTTGTCAGAAATTATCCATATCCATGCACGCGAGATATTAGACTCGCGTGGTAACCCGACAGTCGAGGTTGACGTTAATTTAGCATCAGGTGCCTTCGGACGCGCTGCTGTTCCTTCTGGTGCATCCACAGGTGAGCATGAAGCGGTTGAATTGCGCGATCAGGATGCCAGCCGTTATTTGGGGAAAGGCGTTCAGAAAGCGGTTGAAAACGTCAACACTGTGATCGCTGCAGCCCTCGCGGGTGAAGATGTCTTTGCTCAAAACGAGATTGACACCACGATGTGTGAGCTTGACGGTACGGAGAACAAAAGTCGTCTCGGTGCGAATGCTATTTTAGGTGTTTCTTTGGCTGTCGCGAAAGCGGCTGCAGATGAATTGGTACTCCCGCTTTATCGCTACATTGGTGGCGCGAATGCGAAAGAGCTCCCGTTACCGATGATGAATATTTTGAACGGTGGTTCTCACGCCGACAACAACGTTGACATCCAAGAGTTTATGGTGATGCCAGCGGGTGCCGAGAGTTTTGCCGAGGCGCTCCGCATGGGTGCTGAAATCTTTCATAGTCTCAAGGCAGTCTTACAGGCACGGAATTGTAACACCGCCGTCGGTGACGAAGGCGGGTTCGCGCCGGATTTGGGATCGAATGAGGAAGCCATCGCTGTGATCATAGAAGCCATTGAACGTGCAGGATATGTTCCCGGCGACGATGTGCTACTGGCATTGGATGCCGCCTCAAGTGAGTTTTACAATCGAGACACCCGGACATACGAATTAAAAGCAGAGGCGCAGCCGACCAAATCGCCTGAAGAGATGGTGGCCTTTTACGCGGGACTCTGTGAGAAATACCCGATCATCTCTATTGAAGACGGCATGGATGAAAATGATTGGGCAGGTTGGAAGCATTTGACCGAGGTGATCGGCGATAAGGTTCAACTCGTCGGCGATGACCTTTTTGTCACCAATACCACCCGCTTGGCGCGAGGGATTGAGGAACAGATCGGCAATTCTATCCTGATCAAAGTCAACCAGATCGGCACCCTGACTGAGACACTCGATGCTATTGAACTTGCACGACGTTTCAACTACACGTCGGTTGTTTCACATCGGTCGGGTGAAACGGAGGATACGACTATTTCTGATCTGGTTGTTGCGACGAATTCTGGGCAGATAAAGACCGGATCACTCTCCCGTACCGATCGGGTCTGTAAGTATAACCAACTTCTCCGGATTGAGGAAGAACTTGGAGAGAGTGCCATCTTTGCTGGCGAGAAAGTTTTCTATAATTTGGCAGTGCTCGGTTAAGGATTTACGCACCCTACCGAGCTTAGGAAAAGAGGACACCTTATGCGCGTTTTGCGTCCTATCCTATTCCTGATTGCACTCGGTTTACTCGTGGTCAGCGTCAGGCAATTCATGAACGGTTATAACGACTGGCAAGAAGCACAAATCGCTGAGAAAGCCTATCGCGCCGAGATACGAAAATTAGAGGTGAAGCGCGATCAGCTAAAGCAGCGTGTTGAGATGCTGAAGAATGATGAGTTAACAAAGGAACGGCTCGCCAGAAAACGGCTCGGCTACATTCGGGCTGGTGAACTCAAATTCAAGATTGTAAAGCCTGACGCGGTTGATTAATTTGTAGCTGCCTTTAAATTTTTCTTGCTTTTTTTGGCTGTACTGCTATAATAGAGTAGAATTTTGCATGGTAGGCAACGACACTTGTTGTGTCGATGACCGACCTATTACTCAATGCTCAAAGTAAGGGAGGAAAACAGAATGTTCGGAAGGAAGAAAAAAGGAATGATTCCGACAATTAGTTCCGGGGTTGCTGGACCGCTCGGTGTATTACATCTCCCCCGATTCTGGTCGAAAGTACTATTGGATTCTAAAGGTCAACTGCATGAAGATTACCCGGCATGCGGCGCGGGTTTCGATCAGATGGTGTTAGATGGACTCGGACTGGACAAGGATGCTACGCTGGCGTATATCAGCGACAATTCACCCACCTACCCACAATTTGAAGCGTGGGTTTCGGAAAACGGAAGTTTTGACCAAGCGGCCGTCGACGCACTGAACGGTGCAATTTCAGGCTATAATCACGATGACGATACCCGCGGAGACATCCTCGGGGCAAGCGACATTGACGACGACGGCTCTATTTTAGATGCTGTTAATCTCAACAACCTTGATGACTGGTATGAACTTCACGCCAGTTTGGGTTAGACTTTTAAAATCTTCATGTAGGCGCGCTTTTTAAGACTGCCTACATGAAGATGTCTATTTCCCTTCCTAATTACCTGTCTGCTCACCCGATTAACAACAGTCCGAGGATGAACAATTTCCACAATTGTGCGCTTCTGTCGTTAGCTCAATCGCCCTACCTGTTGCAGAGGATTCAAGTCCTGCGAGTAGGATTTCAGTGACATGCCGCGCTGTATACACATTTGAGAGTGGCGGTTGCGTGCCTTCACGGATATGTTCTGCGAAATGCGCGTGCATCCCGCTCGGTGCAGCGTCTGAACAGTCGATCGCTTTGACATCAACAGGTGCGTGTTCGCGCGTGTAAGATGTGGGGGTCCATTGACTGAGTGTCGCGCCATCTTTACCGGGCATCGTGAATTTGCCGGCTGTGCCGTGTACACTCGATTCACCTGTGCGTGCTGGATCGCACCAACTTGTCTCTGCTGTAACAATTCCACCGGATTGCATCTCAAGCACGAGCGTAGCGACATCCTCTAATTCTGTCGGTTTATCGAAAGTAGAAACGAAGCCGGTCACCCGTTTGAAGGTGCCGAGCATCGCGACGAGACCGGAGACAGCATAAACACCCATATCAAAAAGTGCGCCGACACTTGCCTGTTTCGCGTCGAAAAACCATAGATCGTCGCCGGTTTCGCCGAAGATGTCGCGAATCTCTGCGTAGTAGATTTCAGGTCCGCCGTGGCTACTCCGCATTCTCGCCCCGGAAACCCGTCCGATTGCTTCTTCGGCAATTAATTGGCGAATTTTGTAAATCGCGGCGTTGAAATGTGGGAGACACATAACTGTTTTACCGCTGGCTTCGGTTGCCTCAACAAATTGATTCGCCTCATCCATCTCGCCGCAGAGCGGTTTTTGCATGAGTACATGCTTGCCTGCTTCCAATGCTTTGACGCCCCACGAGACGTGCAAAGGGTGCGGAGTACCCACAAGAATAGCATCAAGCGTATCATCAGCGATGATTGCGTCGTAGTCTTGTGTCCAGCGCGGTATGTCGAATTCTTGACATTGGTGTTTGAGTCGGTGTTCGCGTCTACCGCCGATGACACTCACTTCAAAATCCGTGCCTTGTGCGAGATCGGGGAGGTGCATTCGGCAGACGATACCACCTGCACCGATAACACCAAGTTTTAGTTTTTGCATTTTTTTAATTTTCCTTCTACGTTACTGTTGGAGCCAAGTATAAAGATCGCGAGCCCAGCTCGCTCCTACCAGGAGGAGTTGGTAGTCTGTAAGCAAGGTAGCTTGTGATTTACACCCAATAGTTTTAAGCCGGTTCGATCACAACGTTGCGATAGGCAACAGGTCCGTGATCGCCTTGTAACATCAATGGACCGGCGGTGGCTTCATGTTCTATCATTGCTCCGCGCGTGCAACCTACGACCTCAACATCTTCATGGACGACCTGTCCATTCCAGACGATTTTGACAAAGGTAGCATTAGCAGTCTTATTGCCATCAGCATCAAATTTTGGTGCGCGGAAGGTGATGTCGTACGTCTGCCACTCGCCAGGGGGTTTACTTGCATTGACACGTGGTGGTACGCCATCTACCGGCTTATTGTCTATCCAACGACAATACACACCCCCGCAGCTGCCATAGCTGAGTTCCGTTTCACCCCAGCTGTCCAATATCTGGATTTCGTATCTGCCCATGAGGTAAACGCCGGAGTTGGAGCCTTGTGAAACGAGAAATTCTACGTGGAGTTCACAATCGCCGTATTCTGCTTCGGTATAGATGTCGGCGGTTCGTCCTGTGGGGCCGTTGTAAAAAATTCCGTCACCGGTTGTTGTTGCGAGCAGTTTCGGATCATCTGGATTGAGAGCAACGCTGCCAGCAGCATCCCATTCATGCTCGGGTGCACCGCCTCGTGCGAGCCAGCCGTCCATGTTTTTGCCATTGAAAAGGTTTATTCCATTTTCGGATTGAGACATCAAGATCCCTCCAATTTTTTTGCAAGTCTTGCAAAATGTTAAGAGAACAGTTTACAGGTTTTCTCTGGCAGAGCCATTCAATTGTCAGTTTCTGTTTTTTGAATGATTTTGAGTGCTTCTGT